>NZ_LBJV01000072.1:0-374673 GCF_028128855.1 Bradyrhizobium sp. CCBAU 11430 | reverse complement strand
CTTGTCCCGGCCATCCACGTTGAGCCACCTGGCACGAAGGACGTGGATGCCCGGGACAAGCCCGGGCATGACGCAGACCTGCGGCAGGTTGCCCCGGCCGGCACGGCAGCTTTCTTGCAGGAGCGTCTCGATCACATGCATCGGCATGCAACAAAGTGCATGTTTGGTGTCGAATCGCTCTTGCCTCGGAACGATACTGCCATTACCCATTTTTCCGCCTTGAACAGGCAGGGGGAGCTCTTTCACTGATGGCGAACGTGTTCGAACATCGGCGCGACACCGCGTGCGCCTGAAAGAGTCTTGATGCTGCTTGTCGTCGAACAGTTCCTGAACGGGTTGCAGTTCGGCCTGCTGCTGTTCCTGCTCGCCGCCGGCCTGACGCTGGTGTTCGGCATCATGGATCTCGTCAACCTCGCGCACGGCTCGCTCTATATGATGGGCGCCTATTTCGCCGCGACCTTCGCGGCGTGGACCGGCAGCTTCCTGCTCGGGGCGCTGATGGCGCTGGGGGCCACGCTGGTGCTCGGCATCGTGCTGGAGATGAGCGCGCTACGGCATCTCTATGGCCGCGACCATCTCGACCATGTGCTGGCGACCTTCGGCCTGATCCTGTTCTTCAACGAAGCCGTGCGGCTGATCTGGGGCCCGGCCGGCCTTGCGCTGCCGCTGCCGGCCTGGCTCACGGTGCCGGTGCCGATCCTGCCCGGCATACACTACCCCGCCTATCGGCTCGCCATCATCGTGGTGGCGCTGCTGGTGGCGCTGCTGCTCTATCTCGGCGTGATGCGCACCCGCATCGGCATGCTGATCCGCGCCGGCGCCTCCAACCGCGAGATGATCGGCGCGCTCGGCATCAACATCAAGCTGCTCTACACGCTGGTGTTCGGCCTGGGCGCCGCGCTCGCCGGCCTTGCCGGCCTGATGCAGGCGCCGATCCTCACTGTGCAGATCGGCATGGGCGAGAACATCCTGATCCTCGCTTTCGTCATCATCGTGATCGGCGGCATCGGCTCGATCCGCGGTGCGTTCCTGGCCGCGATCTTCGTCGGCATGATCGACACGCTCGGCCGCGCCTTCCTGCCTAATCTGCTGCGACAGGTGCTGAGCGGCGCCGCTGCCTCCACCGCCGCGCCCGCGCTGTCCTCCATGCTGATCTACCTGCTGATGGCGATCGTGCTGGTGGTACGGCCGGAGGGGCTGTTTCCGGCCAACCGTCGATGAAGTCTTTCACTGTGAGCAAGGCCGTCACGGCCCTGATGCTGGCGGGCCTCCTGCTGCTGCCGCTCTATTCGCAGCTCTCCGGCAACATCTTCATCCTGACGCTGTTCACCCGCATCATCATCCTGGCGCTGGCGGCCGCCAGCCTCAACCTCATCATGGGTTTTGGCGGCATGATGAGCTTTGGCCATGCCGCCTACCTCGGCATCGGCGGCTATGCCGTCGGCATGCTGGCGCAGGAAGGCGTCGGCAGCGGCTTCATCCAGTTTCCGGTCGCGCTCGCGGCGTCCGCGCTCTATGCGCTCGTGATCGGCGCGCTCTCGTTGCGCACCCGCGGCGTCTATTTCATCATGATCACGCTCGCCTTCGCGCAGATGGCCTATTACGTCGCTTCGGGGCTGGCACGCTACGGCGGCGATGACGGCCTCACCGTCTACAAGCGCAGCGACTTCTCCGGGCTGGTCAACCTGTCGAACCGCACGCAGTTCTATTATCTCTGCCTCGCCTGCCTCCTCGGCGTCATCTTCCTGATCTGGCGCATCGTCAATTCGCGCTTCGGCCTCGTCGTGCAGGGCCTGCGCTCCAACGAGCAGCGCATGCAGGCGATCGGCTTCCCGGCAAAGCGCTACAAGCTCGTCTGCTTCGTCATTTCAGGCACCATGTGCGGCCTCGCCGGCGCGCTGCTCGCCAACAACACCGACTTCGTCAGCCCGGCCGTGATGTACTGGACGCGCTCCGGCGACCTCATGGTGATGGTGATCCTGGGGGGCATGGGCACGCTGATCGGCCCGATCATGGGCGCGGTGGTGTTCCTGCTGCTGGAGGAATTCCTGTCGCAGATCACCGAATATTGGGCGCTGATCATGGGCCCGCTGCTGCTGCTGATCGTGCTGTTCGGGCGCGGCGGCATCATGGGCATGCTGGGGAGGGCCGGCCGTGGCTGAACCCCTGCTTCGCGTCGAAAAGCTGGTGCGTCGCTTCGGCGGCATCGTTGCGACGGATAACGTCTCGCTCGACGTCGCCGCGGGCGAGCTGCACGCCATCATCGGCCCGAACGGCGCCGGCAAGACCACGCTGATCAGCCAGCTCACCGGGCATCTCGAGCCGCATTCCGGCAGCGTCTCGCTGGCGGGGCGCGACATCACCTATCTGCCGGCCTATCGCCGCTGTGCGCTGGGTCTTGCGCGTTCGTTCCAGATCACCTCGCTGCTGCTCGATTTCACCGCCGCGGACAATGTCGCGCTGGCGGCACAAGCCCATGCCGGCACCTCGTTCCGCTTCTTTGCCAACGCGCGCAAGGAGCGATCCTTGCGCGATGCCGCGCATGCGGCGCTCGATCGCGTCGGGCTGTTGCATCGCGCCGACGTCGTGGTGAACAGGCTCAGCCATGGCGAGCGGCGCGAGCTCGAGCTCGCGGTCGCGCTCGCGAGCAAGCCGAAGCTCCTGCTGCTCGACGAGCCGATGGCCGGCTTGGGTGTCACCGAATCCCAGCGCATGGTGAAGCTGCTCCAGGAGCTGCGCAAGGAGGTCTCGATCGTTCTGGTCGAGCACGACATGCCGGCGGTGTTCGCGCTCGCCGACCGCATCACGGTGCTGGTCTATGGCCGCGTCATCGCCTCGGGCGATCCGGCCGCGATCCGTGCCAACGAGGACGTCAAGCGCGCCTATCTCGGGGACCAGCACGTGGTGACGCATCATGGCTGATACGCTGCTCGAGGTTGACGGCATCGAGACCTGCTATGGCCTCTCCCAGGTGCTGTTCGGCCTGTCGCTGTCGATCAAGCCCGGCGAGATGGTCTCGCTGATGGGCCGCAACGGCATGGGCAAGACCACGACCATCCGCTCCATCATGGGCCTGACGCCGGCGCGATCAGGCAGCATTCGTTTCGCGGGCGCCGAGGTCAGGCAGCTTCCCTCATACAGGATCGCAAAGCTCGGCGTCGGCCTGGTTCCTGAGGGCCGCCAGATCTTCCCGAACCTCACCGTGCGCGAGAATCTGGTCGCGGCCGCCGCCGACCGCTTCAGCAGCCCCAATCCCTGGACGCTGGCCGCGATCTACGTGCTGTTCCCGCGCCTTGCTGAACGCGCGTCCAACATGGGCAACCAGCTCTCGGGCGGCGAGCAGCAGATGCTCGCGATCGGCCGCGCGCTGATGACCAATCCAAAGCTCCTGATCCTGGACGAAGCGACCGAGGGCCTCGCGCCGCTGATCCGCGAAGAAATCTGGCACTGCCTGTCGCTGCTCAAGAGCCGCGGACAGTCGATCCTGGTCGTCGACAAGAACGTCGACCACCTCGCCCGCATCTGCGACCGCCACACCATCATCGAGCGCGGCAGGACGGTGTGGAGCGGCACCTCCGATCAGCTGATGGCGGAACCGGATCTCCAGCACAAATATCTCGGCATCTGACGCGCGTTGCTGCCGACCGCGCGTAATGCGCAAGATTCCCTTCGAGCAAATCCAGTTTCGAATCCCTCCAAACCGCGCGCAGAGCTCTTGAGCGCGCCGCCGCCAGCGGTCAAACAAGCCGCGGCGTAAGCGGATTCGATGCGGGACTTCTACGATCAAATTGTCGGACGGCCTCAAGACGACATCGGTTCCGCACAGCCCGGCGCTTCGACAGCGCGATGGCTGGATTTTCCGGGCTGCGTGTTTGTCAGAGGCGAGTTTCGAGCCGATGCCGGGGGCTCTGCCATCGCAGCCCCGGGCCTGTTCATCTCGGTCTCCGTTGATGGTGACGCAGGACGCGGCATTCTGACGCGCAGCATCGGCTGCGAAGGGCAGATGACGGCAATTGCCGTGCGCGAAACCTGCGCGGCGGAACGCGCGGTTCACTCCGGCGAGCGTTCCGCGATCGGCCTGGCGTTTCCCCAAACCTCGATCGATGGACTCGGACTCGGCGATGAGTTTCGGGCGCTGTTTGCGAACGACGTCTCGGGCGCAGCGATCGTCTCTCTGAGAGCGTCTGCGCGCATACAGGCGGTCGCGGCAGAAATGTTTTCGCCGCCGGTCACCGGCAACGCGGCGCAATTGCTGCTGTCAGCGCATGCCGCCGAGATCGTGGTTCACGCCTTGTTCGGCGAGCGCGGCCGGATTGCGACCGATCCGACCACCGATCTGCAGTGGACGCGGCTGCAATCGGTGAAGCAGCGGATGGACGCCGATCTCGCCTATCCCTGGAGCATCGACGAACTGGCGCGGAACGCGGGGCTGAGCCGCAGGTCCTTCAACCAGAAATTCCGGATGGCATATGGCCAGAGCGCGATCGACTATCTCAGGGCTCAGCGGCTCGATGCCGCACGTGCCTTTTTGATTCACCAGCGCTTGTCCGTCACCGAAGCGGCCTATCGGGTCGGCTATTCCCATCCGGCGAATTTCGCGACAGCCTTCCGCAGGCGCTTCGGCCATTCGCCGAGCCGCTATCAGTAAACTCGAGAGCCTCCACGTGGGATCAAAGGTGATTTGCGCGCGCGCAAAGGCGGCGACCGCTTTGATCTGGTTACACCCGGGTTGTTGAACACGGAACTCGGGGAATACGATGAGGCGGAACGACGGGCAGAGGCTCGGCTGGGAACGGATGGTGAGAACTGGTCTGGGAGCGGCCGGTTTGGGAGTGGTCCTGCACGCGACGCCCTCGGCGGCACAGGTCTCCGGAACCAATTCGCCTTCGACGGCCGGCACATTGCCTCCGGTCACGGTGGAGGCGCCGAGCCAGGCGCGTCCGCGTGGCCAATCTGCCCAGCGCGCCTCACAATCGCAGCGGGGCCGCGTCGCAATCCCGCGCAATGCCGGGTCCGGACAAGCCAGAAACTCTGATGCGCGCGAGGCGGGCAGCGGCCGCGCCAACGCGTCGAGCGAGAACAGCTATGTCGCAAGCAGCAGCTCGGCAGGCACGAAGACGAACACCCCGCTGCTCGAGACGCCGCAGTCGATCTCGGTCGTGACCCGCAAGGAGCTCAACGACCGCGCCGTGCAGACGCTGACGGAAGCGGTCGGCTATGAGCCGGGCGTCCGCATCGATGCCTCCGGCTACGATCCGCGCTTCGACGCCATCTCGATCCGCGGCTTCGACATCACCTATAACGGCGTCTATCTCGACGGCCTGCGCCTCGTCGGCGCCGGTCTCGGCGTGTTCAAGACCGAGCCTTATGGCGTTGACAGCATCACCGTGGTGCGCGGGCCGAGCTCGGCCCTCTACGGTCTCGGCTCGCCCGGCGGATTGATCGACCTGCAGAGCAAGCCGCCGACCAGCCAGCCGTTCCACGAGGTGCAGACGGTGTTCGGCGACCGCGAGCGCGTTCAGGGCAATTTCGATCTCTCGGGTCCGGTCGATCCCAACGGCCAATTTTCCTATCGGTTGACCGGCGTCGTGCGCGACGCCGACGTGTTCGTGCCCGGCGGCAAGGACAATCGTATCTACGTCGCTCCCGCCGTCACCTGGAAGCCGGACCAATCGACGACCCTCACCATTCTCGGCGCCTACCAGAAATCGAAGACGCCGGGGTCCATGTTCACCTATTCCACGGGCACCGGCACGACGACGGACATCTTTACCGGCAGCCCGTCCTACAATTCGCTCGACCAGGAGCAGGGCCGCGTCGGCTATCTGTTCGAGCACGCGTTCAACAACGCCGTGGCCGTTCGCATTCGCTCGACCAGGAGCAGGGCCGCGTCGGCTATCTGTTCGAGCACGCGTTCAACAACGCCGTGGCCGTTCGCCAGAAATTCCGCTATGTCGACGTCGATGCGGTCACGCGCTATGTCGGTTTTCTCGGCGCTCCCGTCGGCAATGTCGTCTCGCGCTATACCGGCTACGTCCACGACACGCTGCAATCGGCCATCATGGACAATCAGGTCGAGGCGAAACTCTCGACCGGTCCGGTGCAACACACGCTCCTGGTCGGCACCGACTACACGGCATCGAAATTCAACGACAAGCAGGGATTTGGCTTCGGGGTTTCCCCTCTCAATCTGGCCGCGCCGGTCTACGCGCCGGAATCCATTCCCGATCCGGCTATCTCGTCCTCAACGCAGCAGCGGCAGATCCAGTCCGGCGTGTACATCCAGGACCAGGCCAAGCTCGACCACTGGATCCTGACGCTGAGCGGCCGCAGCGACTGGGTTCGCACCACGGGCGAGGATCAGTTCGCGCTGACCCGCCAGCAGCAGTCCGAACAGGCCTATAGCGGGCGCGCCGGGCTGACCTATGTGTTCGATTCCGGAGTTGCGCCTTACGTCGCCTATTCAACCTCGTTCTTTCCCAATCTCGGCGTCGATCCCACAGGCGCCTTCTTCAAGCCCACCACCGGCAAGCAGACCGAGATCGGCGTCAAATATCAACCGCAGGGGACGAGGAGCTTCATCACTGCCGCGGTGTTCGACCTGACCCAGAGCGGGGGCCTGGTCACGACCGGGACAGGCGTCACGGTCCAGCGCGGCGAGATTCAAAGCCGCGGCTTCGAATTGCAGGCGCTCGCGAGCCTCGGCGGCGGTTTCGACATCACCTCGTCCTACACCTATCTCGACATGGTCACCAAGCAGGCCGGCGACAGCGCGCAGATCGGCAAGTTTCCGTCGGGCAATCCGCCGCACACCGCGACGCTGTGGGGCAACTATGCCCTGCCGCTGGCCGGCCCGTTTGCGGGACTGAGCATCGGTGGCGGCGTGCGTTACATGTCCTGGAGCTATGGCGACGATCTGAACACGTTCAAGAACAGTTCGGTGACCCTGGTCGATGCTGCGCTGAAATTTGATTTCGGCCAGGCGGCGAAGGAGCTGAAGGGCCTGCAGTTCCAGGTCAACGCCAAGAACCTGTTCAATCTGCACTACACCACGT
Organism: Bradyrhizobium sp. CCBAU 11430; assembly: GCF_028128855.1. Lineage (NCBI taxonomy): Bacteria > Pseudomonadati > Pseudomonadota > Alphaproteobacteria > Hyphomicrobiales > Nitrobacteraceae > Bradyrhizobium > Bradyrhizobium sp. CCBAU 11430. Next base: position 367,618 of record NZ_LBJV01000072.1, on the reverse strand, counting down.
GCCAGGTCGGATATTGCTACCGCGGTGCCCCGCTGACCGTCATCGCAACGCTCGGCTACCGCTGGTGAGTATGGCGATGGTGAAGACCGGGGCCGGCTGCCGATCCTACCAATAGATCCCGTGGCGATGCAGCGCACGGACGATTTGGGCGTCGGTGGACAGCTGACGCCGCTTCGGCTTGGTCGTTCCGGCCGTGCTTGCCGGCGGCGTAGATTGCGTGGTTGGTGCCACCGTGGCCGCCGGTGCCGTCGCTGAGGTTGGTGCGGTGGTCGCAGTCTGGACATTTGCCGGCTGCGACGGCGCCTGGGTGGTTTGCGGCGAGACCGTTGCCGCCGTGGCGGGTTGCTCGATCGCCTGCTGGCTGGAATTGCTCGCTGCGAGACTGAGGCTCCGCGACCCACCCGCATAGGCCTGGCTTGTGAGCAGAGACACCGTTGCGATCAGGATCAGCTTGCGCATGGAAACGCTCCTAATCTGGTCAATCCATCTTACCTATCGCGCATCCATTGAGTTTCAGCGCGCCAGATGATGCCGACCGATGTTGATCAAGGTTGCCCGGCACGACAGGCGGTAGATCAGGCTGAATAACTGGTCCCACATGATCGAACTCCACTGTTGATCACATGCAGGAATCCTAGCGCAGGAGTCTTTCAGTGGGTTTTCGCGGGGATGGAAAATGGCTTCGTCCGGCAGCGGTTGCGATGTCGTCGGAACCGGCGCGACGAAGCCGCTTCACACGGCCGTGAGCCGTTACTCTCTTGAGGAATCCGCGGGGCAGGGCGTCAAAACACCTCGAAATATTCGCGGTGCTCCCAGTCGGTCACTTCTGACAGGAAGCGGTCGATCTCGGCGTTCTTGATGTGGGTGTAGTAGTCGACGAACTCCGGCCCGAGCTTGTCGCGGAAGAACGGATCGTCCTTCAGCGCGCTGACCGCATCGCGCAAGCTCTTCGGCAGCAGCGGCGCCTTGGTCTCGTAGGGCGTGTCGGCGGACGGGCCGGGATCGAGCTTGCGGTCGACGCCGTCGAGGCCCGAGAGAATCTGCGAGGCCATGTAGAGATAGGGATTGGCGGCGGGCTCGCCGATGCGGTTCTCCAGGCGCGTTGCGGCATCATTGGCACCGCCGAGCACGCGGATCATCACGCCGCGATTGTCGCGGCCCCAGATCGCGCGGTCGGGCGCCAGCGAATAGGAGCGGTAGCGCTTGTAGCCGTTGATGGTCGGCGTGGTGAACACGGTCGAGGCGCGGGCGTGGTCGAGCAGGCCGCCAAGGTACGCCCGGCCAAACGCGCTGAGCGGCTCACTGCCGTCCTTGGCCATGAAGATGTTTTCGCCGCTGGCGCGCGAGACGATCGACTGGTGCAGGTGCCAGCCGCTCGCGAACACATTCGGCAGTTTCGGGCGGCACATGAAGGTGGCGTGATAGCCGTGCCGGCGCGCGATCTGCTTCACGGCGCTCCGAAACAGCACCATGTTGTCGGCGGGCTCCAGGCCCTTCTTCGGCGCGAAGGTGAACTCGCACTGGCTCGGCCCGAACTCGACCTCGACCGAGCGCAGGGGCAGCCCGAGCGCGACGATGTCGCGGCGCAGGATCTCCAGCACCGGCTCCATCTGATCGAAGCGCTGCTCGGTGAGATATTGATAGCCGTGGCTGAGCAGGCTCACTGATGGTGGCGTGCCCGGCTGGCCGGCGTCCTCGGGCCGCATATGCGGGTCGTCGAGCTTGAAGATGTGGAATTCGACCTCGAGCCCGGCGACGAAATCGTGGCCGCGGCTGGCGAGCTGGTCGAGCACCTTGCGATAGAGCGAGCGCGTCGCGAACGGCACCGGGCGGCCGTCATTGAAGTAGAGGTCGCACAGCACCCAGCCCGTCGCCGGCGCCCATGGCAGCACGCGGAAGGTGGAGGGATCGACGACCATCAGCACGTCGGCCGCGCCCTCCATCTCCTTCATGCCGAAGCCGCCGCCCGCGGTGAACACCGGGAATACCGTGCGGTGCGAAGTATCCTTGGCGAGCATGGTCGTTGTGATGGAGCAGCCGCTCTCCAGCGAGGCGATCGCCTCGGAGGCGATGATGGTCTTGCCGCGCAGGATGCCGTGCTGGTCGGGGAAGGCGAGCCGGATGACCTCGAGGTTCTTGTCCTCGACGAGACGGCGCATGCGCGACGCGGCGTCCCTCTGCTCATCCGACCACAGCGCATGACGCGCGACGAAAGTCACTTTGCTACTCCCTCAGCTGCCGTAGGGTGGGCAAAGCGGAGCGTGCCCACCGCGTCTATCGACCACACCGAAGCATGGTGGGCACGGCGCGTTGCGCTTTTGCCCACCCTACGGGTTCGGTGCATGAACGTCACTCCGCCGCCGTCAGCCGGTGCACGTTGTCCGCGATCTCCTTCGGCACCGGTGCGGCCCAGGGGGCGCCGCGGCGGCGCTTGACGTCGACTTCCATCCAGTAGAGCTCCCAGCCCTGGGTCGGCCCGATGCCGTCCATGGTCGCGGGGCCCTGGATGCTGCGTGCCCTGCTCTCGTCCAGGAACAGCATCGGCTTCTCGCCGCCTGAGACCTTCTCGATCTCGGCCCGCAGCAGGCGGCGATATTGCACGATCGCCTTGTCGCTCGTGCCGAGATGCTCCTTGGTGCGGTCCTGGATCGCGCCCATCGATTCCACCGCCCATTGGTCGTGGACGTTGATGTCGTTGCCCATGCCGGTGTAGGTCGCGGTCTGCTGCTCGTGCGGATCGAAGCCGTAATCGTTGTTGCTGTTCTTGCGCGACTTGTAGTCGGGCAGCTCGTAGAGCTCCAGCCGCTGGTCGCGCATCTTCTGCTTGTCGACCGGGTTCGAATAGCTGGTGAAGATCGCGTACCAGTAGCAGTTCTCGTCGTCGACCGGCACGTGCCACTGCGTGATCGTCATCTCCGTGCTCATGGGGATGACGAAGCCGTGCGGGAAGAGCTGGTTGGTGACGCGCACATGGGTGCGCTCCTCGTCGATCTCGCGCAGCGCGATCAGCCTCAGGCCGTATTCGGTGTGCTCGACATTGATGATCGGGCGGTCGTACTCGCGCAAGATCTTCGTCATCGGCAGATCAGACCCTGCAGATGCGCCGCGGAACTGCTTGCCGTAGGCGGTAGAGGTGTCCTCGTCCTCGAAGAAGCGGTGCAGATAGGAGGCGTGCGCGGGATCGATGCCGACTTCGAGCGCCTGAAGCCAGTTGCAGGCCATGTGGCCCTTGAACGCAAAGGTGTGAGTATCAGGCGCGACGAAACAGTCGAGCTCCGGAAAAGCCGGCGGCTCACCCTCGCCGAGATAGGCCCAGAGGATGCCGCTCTTCTCGACCACCGGATAGGAGCGCTGGCGGATGTTCTGGCAGAGCTTCGAGTCCTTCGGCTCGGCCGGCGTCTCGATGCACTGGCCGGTGGCGTCGAACAGCCAGCCGTGGAAGGCGCAGCGCAGGCCGCCGTGCTCGAGCCGTCCGAACGCGAGGTCGGCGCCGCGATGCGCGCAGTGCCGGTCGATCAGGCCGTAGCGTCCGGTCTCGTCACGGAACAGCACCAGGTTCTCGCCGAGCAGCTTGACGGGACGGATCGGACGATCGCCTTCGAGCTCATCCACCAGCGCCGCCGGCTGCCAGTAGCTCCGCATCAGCTTGCCGCACGGATCCTTCGGACCGGTGCGGGTGATCAGGTCGTTCTGCTCCTGGCTCATCATGGCAGTAGCATCCCTCTGTGGAGTGGAGTGGCTTTTGTTCGCCTATTGAACGAATGGACGAATTATGACATGCCTTGGAGCAGCAGCAAGCACTATTTTGCAGGATTGTCCCGTCACCATGCCCAAACTGAAGCGGAGCGAGACCGACGAGCGCGCGACGGATTTCGTCGAAGCGCTCGATCGCGGCCTGCGCCTGCTGCAATGCTTCGGCACGACGGCCGGCCCGATGACGCTGAGCGATCTCGCCCGCGCCGCGGACCTGCCGCGCGCCACCGCGCGGCGCATGCTGTTCACGCTCCAGCGCGGCGGTTTTGTCAGCGGCGATGGCAAGCTGTTCTCGCTGACGCCGCATGTGCTGACGCTGGCGGCATCTTACTTGCGGTCCAACCAGCTCGTCGCCATGATTCAGCCGCTGCTCGATCGCGTTGCGACCGCGGCGAACGAAATCTCCTCGCTCGCGGTGCTCGACGGCGATGACGTCGTGTTCATTGCCCGAGGCAGCCCGGCGCGCGTGTTCTCGGGCGGATTGGAGATCGGCTATCGCCTGCCGGCGTTCTGCACCTCGGTTGGTCGCGCCATGCTCGGCCAGTTCGACGATGCCGACCTTGCCGCACGCCTGAAGGCGATGACGCGCGAGGCGCTGACGCCGCAGACGGTGACCGATCCCAAGGCGCTGCTCGCGCGCATCGTCGCCGACCGCGCGCAGGGCTATTCACTGGTCGACCGCGAGGCCGAGCCGCATTTCCGCTCGATCTCGGTTCCGGTGCGCCGCTACGACGATGTCATCGTCGCCGCCATCAACATGGGCGCCCATGTCGATCGGGTGCCGGCGCAGGAATTGATCGGCCGTTTCCTGCCGCTGTTGCAGGAGGGCGCGGAGTCGGTGCGTTCGCAGCTGCTGTAAGCGTAGGGTGGGTTAGCCTTGGCGGCTGCGCGAAGCGCAGTCGCTTGGCGTAACCCACCACTTCTCGCGCCCCGAGACCTAAAGAGGTGGGTTACGCTGACGCTAACCCACCCTACATTCCGCCGTCTGTGCTATAATGCGCGCCACACAAGACGAGGGAGCACGCCATGCAACACACCATGGTTCCCAGTGATCGCGTCGAGCATGTCGCCGTCTATGGTGGCGACGGCACGAAGCTCGGCACGATCGAACGATTGATGCTCGACAAGGTCAGTGGAACGGTCGCTTACGCCGTGATCAAGACCGGCAGGCTGCTCGGGACACATCACCATTACCCCGTGCAATGGAGCGCGCTCAAATATGATCCGGGACGTCAGGCCTTCCAGGTCGAACTGACGCCGGAGCAATTGAGCAGCGGTCCTTGCGAAGTCGATGGCGAGGAGTTCGATTGGGGCGACCGCTCGCGGCCCTACCAGCATCCGAACTACTGGTCGATCTAGCCGCGTCGAAGTCTCGCGGGCCGGCTAAACGCCGGGAACGTCACGCTGACCGGATCATTGCCGGTTGCGCATCCAGTCGGCGAGACCGGACAATGCGCGGTCGAGGTCCTGCCGCGCGATCGTGTCGACGACCGTCTCTTCCAGCGCGCCGCGCATGCAGACCATCCATGCATTGCGCTCGGCATCGCCGATGGCAAAGCCGATGTGCCGCTGGCGCAGCCGCGGATGGCCCTTCTCGACGGAGTAAAGCCGCGGGCCGCCGGTCCACTCGGTGAGATAGCGCTTCAGCACGTCCCTGATCAGGCCGAGGTCGTCCGCATGCATCGCGCGGATGATCTGCGCCTCCGGCAGCGTGTCCATGCGGTCGTAGAAGCGGTCGACAAGGGCGTCGATCGTGGCACTGCCGCCGATCCGCTCGAACATGGTGGTGACGTCGGTGGAGTGCATGATCTGTCCAAAAAACTCGCTGTGACGCTTTGATATAGTGTTGCCGGAGGTCGTGCAAAATCCCCGCTGTCGTCCCGGACAAGCGCGCCTCAAGCGCGCGCAGATCCGGGACCCATAACCACAGGGAGGAGTTTGGCGAAGGCTCGCTGTTCGGTACTTCTACCGATCGCAACTGATAGATCGCGCGGTATGGGTCCCGGATCTTCGCTTCGCTCGTCCGGGACGACGGCCGAGGCTGGTCAATTACCTACAGCGCCACGCTGCGCAGCCCGAAGCTGCGGGCTTCGTTCTGCAGCACCGGGCGCACCGCATCGATCAGCCGTGCGGCGGCCGCGTCCACGCTGAGACCTGCCGTGTCCACCACCGCCGTCGCGCGCGAATACAGCGGCTCGCGGCTGAGCAGGATGTTGCGCAGCTCCGCCATCGCGGAGCGGTCGTCGGCCATCGGGCGTAGGTCGCCCTGGCGACGGACGCGGGCCATGTGCTCCTCGGGCTCGGCCTTCAGCCAGATCGTGTAGAACGAGGTCAGGATCTGGTCGAAGGTCAAAGGCTCGGAGACGATGCCGCCGCCGGTCGCCAGCACCATCAGCTCGTTGCGCGCGAGCAGCTGCTGTAGTGCCGCCTGCTCCATGCGGCGAAAGCCTTCCTGGCCGTACAGCGCGATGATCTCGGCGACCGAGAGCCCGTTCTGCTGCTCGACCTCCTTGTTGAGCTCGACAAAACTCCAGCCGACCTTCTTCGCCAGCATCCGACCGAGCGTCGACTTGCCGGCGCCGCGCAGGCCGATCAGCGCGATGCCGCAGAACGGCGCGCGCCGCGGCGCCGAGGCGCTGCCGCCGGCGAGCAGATCTTTTGCCTGCGCGATCTGGGCAGGCGTGGCCTTGCGCAGCAGGTCGCGAAACATCTGCCAGTCCGGTGTCGGATCGGCGGAGGGAAGCAGATCTTCGAGATGCGCGCCCATCGCGTCGGAGACACGGCGCAAGAGCACGATGGAGACATTGCCCTTGCCGCTTTCGAGCTGCGCGATGTAGCGCTCCGAGATTCCTGATACCTTGGCGAGCACCTTGCGCGACATGCCGCGCAGCGCGCGCATGGTGCGCACGCGCTGGCCGAGCTGTTCGAGAAATCGGGATTCTGCGTCGGGACTGTCGGTCATGAGCCTTCTTTAAGGGATGTCTCTTTGAAGGGTGTCCTGCGGCGCATTTTAATGAAACATAATGCCTGCTAGCATTGACAGCAAGCCGCCGCGGTGTCTTTCTATGAATTATAATTCTAAATTCGGGGGAGAAGTCCGTGAGCGAGGGATCCTATAACGCGGTGACCTGGCTGCTCGACCGCAACGTCGAGGAGGGCCGGGGCAACAAGCTGGCCTTCGACGACACCGTCTCGCGGTTCACCTATGGCGAGCTTCAGCGCGAGAGCCGACGCGCCGCCAACATGCTGCGCCGGCTTGGCGTCCGCCGCGAGGAGCGCGTCGCGATGATCATGCTGGACACCGTCGATTTCCCGGTGGTGTTCCTGGGCGCGATCCGCGCCGGCATCGTGCCGGTGCCGCTCAACACGCTGCTGACCGCGGACCAGTACGCCTACATCCTCGCCGACTGCCGTGCGCGCGTGCTGTTCGTCTCCGAGGCGCTCTACCCTGTCATCAAGGACGTCGTCGGCCGCATGCCCGATCTCGAGCATGTCGTTGTGTCCGGCGCCAAGCAGAACGGCCACAAGCAACTCGCCGAGGAGCTCGCGGGCGAGAGTGATCAGTTCACCACCGCCGCGACGCATCCGGATGAGCCGGCGTTCTGGCTCTATTCGTCCGGCTCGACCGGCATGCCCAAGGGCGTGCGCCATATCCATTCCAATTTGCAGGCGACCGCCGACACCTACGCAAAGCAGGTGCTGGGCATCCGCGAGAGCGATGTGTGCCTCTCCGCTGCCAAGCTGTTCTTCGCCTACGGGCTCGGCAATGCGCTGACCTTCCCGATGTCGGTCGGCGCCAGCGTGATCCTCAACAGCGAACGGCCGACGCCGGCGCGCATGTTCGACCTGATGAACCGCTACAAGCCGTCGATCTTCTACGGCGTGCCAACCTTGTTCGCGGCGATGCTCAACGACGAGACCATGAAGAGTGAACGTGGTGGCGGCGCCTTGCGCATCTGCACCTCGGCCGGCGAGGCGCTGCCGGAATCCGTTGGCACCAGCTGGAAGGCGCGCTTCGGCGTCGACATCCTCGACGGCGTCGGCTCGACCGAGCTCTTGCACATCTTCCTGTCGAACGCGCCCGGCGATATCAAATACGGCTCCTCCGGCAAGCCGGTGCCGGGCTATGCGGTGCGGCTCGTCAATGAGGCCGGGCAAGATGTTGCCGACGGCGAGGTCGGCGAGCTCCTGGTCGATGCGCCCTCGGCCGGCGAGGGCTACTGGAACCAGCGCCACAAGAGCCGCCGCACTTTTGAGGGACCGTGGACCCGCACCGGCGACAAATATGTCCGCGACGCGGACGGCCGCTACACCTTCTGCGGCCGCGCCGACGACATGTTCAAGGTCTCCGGCATCTGGGTCTCGCCGTTCGAGGTCGAGAGCGCGCTGATCACGCATCCCGCCGTGCTGGAGGCCGCCGTCGTGCCCGAGGCCGATCCGGAAGGGCTGTTGAAGCCAAAAGCCTTCGTCGTGCTGCGGCCTGGCGCGACGACGAGCGATCTTCAGGAAATGCTGAAGGAGCACGTCAAGCAGAAGATCGGCCCGTGGAAGTATCCGCGCTGGATCGACGTGGTGGAATCCTTGCCGAAGACGGCGACGGGCAAGATCCAGCGGTTCAAGTTGCGGGATGGGGCGAATTAGCCACAGCCGTCATGGCCGGGCTTGTCCCGGCCATCCACGCGTCGCCGCGTACGAGGAAAGACGTGGATGCCCGGGTCAAGCCCGGGCATGACGACGGAGAGAGAAGAGCGCAGAGATGACCAACCTCACCCCCACCGGCTTCCTCAGCGTCGACGGCGCCAGCCTCGAATACAAATGGCTCGCGCCTGAGGCCGCGGACGCGCCGACCATCGTCATGCTGCACGAAGGGCTCGGCTCGGTCGGGCTCTGGGGCGATTTTCCCGAGAAGCTGCAGCAAGCCACCGGTGCCGGCATCTTCGCCTATTCGCGCGCCGGCTACGGCCAGTCGAGCCCGGTGAAATTGCCGCGGCCGCTGGACTACATGCAGCGCGAGGCGCTGGACGTGCTGCCGAAGCTGCTCGATGCGATCGGCTTCAAGCGCGGCCTGCTGCTCGGCCATTCCGACGGCGCCTCGATCGCAACGATCTATGCCGGCGCGCATCAGGACCACCGCCTGAGCGGCCTCGTGCTGATCGCGCCGCATTTCATCGTCGAGGACATCTCGGTGGAATCGATTGCCGCGATCAAGACCAGCTTCGAGACCACGGACCTGAAGGCCAAGCTGGCGCGCTGGCACAAGGACGTCGACAACGCCTTCTACGGCTGGAACGGCGCCTGGCTCGATCCGAAATTCCGCGACTGGGACATCTCGGAATACCTGGCCTATATCCGCGTACCCATCATGGTCCTGCAAGGTGCTGGCGACCAATATGGGACATTGCGTCAGGTCGAAATTGCGCAGGAAGAGTGTTACTGTCCGATAGATTTTAAAGTCATTTCAGACGCGGGCCATTCCCCGCATCGTGAAGCGCCGGGGGCGACGCTTGACGCGATTGAGCAATTTGCAAAAGCGGCCCTGCGCGACGATCAGGGACTCGGGGTACGCGCGGCATGATTATGCGGAGGCACACCCATGAATGTGCCTTCACATGTGACCGGCCAATTGCCCTGGCCGCAATGGGCCTATGTGCCGGGCGAGACCGGCGCCGTCGAGGCCGATGACGAAACGCTTCGCTTGGCCAAGGCGCTGGTGCCCTCGGCCTTTCGCGGCCACGTGCCGGCCCGCCATCCGGCGCTGCGCTACGGGCTCGCGCTCAACGACCGCGGTTATTTCTGGGAAGCGCAGGAGGTGCTGGAGACGGTGTGGGCCGCAGCTCCGCAAAGCGGCCGCGAACGCATCCTGCTGCGCGCCTGCATCCACATCGCCAATGCCAATCTGCGCCTGCGCATGCAGAAGGCGCATTCGGCCGCGCGCCTGTTCGGCGACGCGCTGACCGAGCTGCGCGCGTTGAGCGCGCGCAAGGTCGCAAGCGGCGGCGACGGTTTCGTCGAGAGCTTTCCGGTCGCGGCCCTGGTGGCGCTGCTCCAGGCCAAGATCGGCCGCCCGCAGCTCGCGAAGGCCGACTGGATCGCGCTTGGCGCGATTGTGCGGTCCTGGCCGGCTGCATGAAACAAAGTGCATGCGCTGGCGGTTAAGGGCTAGACGCATCCAAAAAGATGCACTATTGTGCATCTAACGGTAAACCAAAACGAGCTCAAGGGTGGCCCATGGCCGGGGAAGATCGGCGCCTCGCAGGCGGCGCGACATTCATCGATTTCCAGACCGAACCGTCCCGCTACCGGCACTGGAAGCTCGCGGTCGAGGGTGACGTCGCGACGCTGACCATGGACGTCGACGAGAATGGCGGCCTGTTCGAGGGCTATCTGCTCAAGCTCAACTCCTACGATCTCGGCGTCGACATCGAGCTGGCGGATGCGGTCCAGCGGCTGCGCTTCGAGCATCCGGACGTGAAAGTCGTGGTGATGCGCTCGGCCAAGAACCGCGTGTTCTGCGCCGGCGCCAACATCCGCATGCTCGCGGGCTCCACCCATGCCCACAAGGTGAACTTCTGCAAGTTCACCAACGAGACCCGCAACGGCATGGAGGATTCGTCCGAGAATTCCGGCCAGCGCTTCATCACCGTGGTGAACGGCTCGGCCGCCGGCGGCGGTTATGAGCTGGCGCTTGCGACCGACCACATCATCCTCGCCGACGATGGCGCTTCCTCGGTGGCGCTGCCCGAAGTGCCGCTGCTCGCGGTGCTGCCGGGCACCGGCGGCCTCACCCGCGTGGTCGACAAGCGCAAGGTGCGCCGCGACCATGCTGACTTTTTCTGCACCATCGAGGAGGGCGTGAAGGGCAAGCGCGCCGTGCAATGGCGCCTCGTCGACGAGATCGCGCCGAACTCGAAGCTCGAAGGCAAGATCGCCGAGCGTGCCAAGGAGTTCGCTGCGGCCTCGAAGCGCAAGGGCAGCGGCAAGGGCATCGCGCTGACACAGCTCAAGCGCGTCATCGACGCGACCAGCATCCGCTACGGCTTCGTCACCGTCGATATCGACCGCACGGCCCGCATCGCCACCATCTCCATCAAGGCGCCGGAGGCCGCAGCACCCGCCGATATCGACGGCATGATGGCGCTAGGCGCGTCGTTCTGGCCGCTCCAGGTCGCGCGTGAGCTCGACGACGCCATCCTGCACTTGCGCATCAACGAGCTCGAGATCGCCATGCTGGTGTTCAAGAGCCATGGCGATCGCGCTCATGTGCTCGCGCACGACGCCTTCCTCGAAGCCAACAAGGCGCACTGGCTGGTCAACGAAATCCGCCATTACTGGAAGCGCGTGCTCAAGCGCATCGACGTCACCTCGCGCACGCTGGTGACGCTGGTCGAGCCCGGCTCCTGCTTTGCCGGCACCTTGGCCGAACTCGTCTTCGCCGCCGACCGCTCCTACATGCTGATCGGCACGCGCCAGGGCGACAACCGTCCGCCGCCGTCGATCGAACTCTCCGCCATGAATTTCGGTCCGTATCCGATGAGCCACGGCCTGACGCGGCTGGAGTCGCGCTTCCAGGCCGATCCGTCGGATGTGGAGCGCGCCGAAGCCACGATGGGCACCGCGCTCGATGCCGAGCAGGCCGAGGAGCTCGGCCTCGTCACCTTCGCGCTCGACGACATCGACTGGGACGACGAGGTCCGCGTGTTCCTGGAGGAGCGCGCCAGCTTCTCGCCGGACAGCCTCACCGGCATGGAAGCCAGCCTGCGCTTCGTCGGCCCGGAGACGATGGAATCGAAAATCTTCTCGCGCCTGACCGCGTGGCAGAACTGGATCTTCCAGCGCCCGAACGCCGTCGGCGAGGAAGGCGCGCTGCGCCGCTACGGCAGCGGGCAGAAGCCGAAATTCGATATGACGCGGGTGTAACGACTTTCGTGTCCCGGGCGCGCTGCGGCACGAAGTGACGCTGCGCAGAACCGGGACCCAGACGGACGAGACAATGGGTCCCGGCTCAGCAGCGCACCGCTTCGCGTTGCGCAGCGTCCGGACAAGAAACAAGGAGCACGGCCATGAACATGAACATCATGAACGTCGACTACTCGACCAAGATTCCGAACAACGTCAACCTCGCCGAAGATCGCCAGGTGCTCAAAGCGCTCGAGGGCTGGCATCCCGGCTACATGGATTGGTGGAGCGACATGGGGCCGGAAGGCTTCCAGGAATCGCTGGTCTATTTGCGCACCGCCTATTCGGTCGATCCGCGCGGCTGGGCCAAGTTCGACTATGTCCGCATGCCCGACTATCGCTGGGGCATTCTCCTCGCGCCGCAGGAGGAAAATCGCGTCGTGCCGTTCGGCGAGCACTACGGCGAGCCGGCCTGGCAGGAAGTCCCGGGCGAGCATCGCGCCATGCTGCGCCGTCTGATCGTGATCCAGGGCGACACCGAGCCCGCCTCGGTCGAGCAGCAGCGTCATCTCGGCAAGACCGCGCCCTCGCTCTACGACATGCGCAACCTGTTCCAGGTCAATGTCGAGGAGGGCCGCCACCTCTGGGCGATGGTCTATCTGCTGCAGAAATATTTCGGCCGCGACGGCCGTGAGGAAGCAGATGATCTGTTGCGCCGCCGCTCCGGCGATGCTGATGCCCCGCGCATGCTGGGCGCCTTCAACGAGGCGACGCCGGACTGGCTGTCCTTCTTCATGTTCACCTATTTCACCGACCGCGACGGCAAGATGCAGCTGCACAGCCTCGCGCAGTCCGGCTTCGATCCGCTGTCGCGCACCTGCCGCTTCATGCTCACGGAAGAAGCGCACCACATGTTCGTCGGCGAGACCGGCATCACCCGCGTCGTGCAGCGCACCTGCGATGCGATGCGCGAGGCCGGCATCACCGATCCCACCGACATCGCGAAAGTCCGCGCGCTCGGGGTGATCGACCTGCCGACCATCCAGAAGAAGCTGAACCTGCACTACACGCTGTCGCTCGATCTGTTTGGCTCGGAGGTCTCGACCAACGCGGCGAACGCCTTCAACGCCGGCATCAAGGGCCGCTATCACGAGACCCAGATCGAGGACGATCACCAGCTCAAGAACGCCACCTATCCGGTGCTGAAGTTCATCAACGGCGAGATCAAGCTGGTCGACGAGCCGGCGCTGACCGCGCTCAACATGCGCCTGCGCGACGATTACAGCCAGGATTGCGTCAAGGGCATGCTGCGCTGGAACAAGGTGATCTCGACTGCGGGCTACGACTTCAAGCTGACCTTGCCCAACGTCGCCTTCCACCGCCACATCGGCGAGTTCAAGGACGTGCACGCGACGCCCGACGGTTTGTTGATCGACGACGCCACCTGGGCGAAGCGCAAGGACGAGTGGCTGCCCTCGACCGCCGACGGCGACTTCATCACCTCCCTGATGCAGCCCGTCACCGAGAGCGGCAAGTTCGCCTCGTGGATTTCGCCGCCGAAGGTCGGCATCGACAACAAGCCCGGCGATTTCGAATACGTGAAGATCGAGTCGTAGGCGCGGCCTCATCCTCAACTGTCATCCCGGACAAGCACACGCCCGGCAACGCATAGCGTTGCCGGGCGTTTGTGCAGGTCAGGGACCCATAACCACAGGGAGAGGTCGTAGCGCGAGCAGGCAACCACGAGTCTTCGCCAAACTCCTCCCTGTGGTTATGGATCCCGGATCTGCTCTCGCTTTGCTCGCTTGTCCGGGACGACACTAAATATGGGGTGAGGGCGTCGCATCTATCAGCTAGCGCAATCGCTCGCTTAGTCCCCCCGGTTCTGCTACCCCGCGATCTCCAGCCCGGCATTCGCATACACCACGCCGCCATCGACGGCGATGGTGTTACCGACCACGTAGTCACCCGCGCGCGAGGCGAGATAGATCGCCAGCCCCGCCATGTCCTCGTCGGTCCCGATCCGACGCGCCGGAATGCGCTTTGCGACTTCTTCCGAATGGTCGCGCGCGGCCCGGTTCATGTCGGATTTGAACGCGCCCGGCGCGATCGCGGTGACGTTGATGTTGTCCTTGATCAATTTCGTCGCCATGCGCCGGGTCAGGTGGATCACGGCGGCCTTGCTGGCGGCGTAGGAATAGGTCTCGCTCGGATTGACGAAGATGCCGTCGACAGAGGCGATGTTGATCACCTTGGCCGGACGTTCCGGACTTGCAGCCGCGCGCAGTGGCTTGGCCAGCGCCTTGGTCAGGAAGAACAGCGACTTGACGTTGAGGTCCATCACCTTGTCCCAGCCGCTTTCGGGGAATTCGTCAAACTCCGCGCCCCAGGCAGCACCCGCATTGTTGACGAGGATGTCGAGCTTCGGCTCGATCTTGATGATTTCGCCGGCGAGCCTGTCGCAGCCTTCGACAGTCGAGATGTCGATCGGTAGCGCGATGCACTCGCCGTCATATTGCGCGGCGAGCTCCTTGGCGGTGGCCTCACACGGCCCCGCCTTGCGCGCGGTGATGTAGACCTTCGCAGCGCCGGCGCTGAGATATCCCGCCGCGATCATCTTGCCGATGCCGCGCGAGCCACCGGTCACCAGCGCGACGCGGCCTTTGAGCGAGAACAGATCGTTGAACATGGTGCCTCCCTGGGGTTGGCAATGTTTTGGGCGGGGAGGGAAGGGGAGTCAAGGAAGGCCGCGTGAAGGAGATGGGAGTGTGGCGCGACGGCGGTCCAACCTACTCGGTGTCGTCCCGGACAAGCGTAAGCGCAGATCCGGGATCCATAACCACAGGGAGATGTTTGGCGAAGATTGGTTGTTCGGTACGTCTACCAACCGCAATCGATGGATCACGCGGTATGGGTCCCGGATCGGCGCGCGCTTTGGGCGCGCTTGTCCGGGACGACAGCGGAGATTGCAGCGGCTACGCCGCCGCGATCCGGCGGAAACCGTTCCACATCGCGGTCGCGGCGCCAGAGGTCAGCACCGGCAGGATTCGCGCGTCCTGGTAGTTGCCGTTGAGCGAGACGCGCGGCAGCGCCGTCATGTGGGCGGCATTGTCGGCGAACAGCATGCCGGGCCGCGTCGTTACCGCGGTCTTGAAGCCCGCCGTTGCAGCAAGGCCGAATTCGCGCATCCCCGCGGCCTCGCGGTCGCCATAGGGATAGGCGAGATGCAGCACGGGCCGCTGCAGCGCCTGCTCGATCCGTGCGCGGCTCGTGGCGATCTCCTGCGCGGCGACGTCTTCGGCCAGCTTGGCGAGGTTGCAATGGCTGACGCTATGCGCGCCGATCGTGACCAGCGGATCGGCGGCAAAGCTCTTCACCTCGGCCCAGGACAGGCAGAGGCTGCGGCACAGCGCTTCCATGTCGACGTCGTATGTCGTGCAGAGCGCCTCGATCTCTCGCGCCAGATCGTGCTCGCCCGGTAGCGCGCGCAGCCAGTCGTGCAGGCGGTCGAACGTTGCCTGCTTGGCCGCGGGGGTCGTCGCATCGAGCCGCAGCGCGGAATGGCCTACTCGGACGTCGACTTGCTCGGTCTTGGCGATCACGGCCTCCAGCGCCGCCCACCACAGCCGTCCAGTGCCCTCGGCAAAATCGCTCGCGACATAGACCGCCAGAGGCGCGTCAAATTCGCGCAGCACGGGCAGCGCATAGTCCAGATTATCGCGATAGCCGTCATCGAGGGTGAAGGCGGCGAAGCGGCGGTCGAACCGGCCCTGCACCAGCCGCTCATGCAGCTCGTCCATGCTGACGATGTCGATGTCGCGCGAGCGCAGATGGCACAGCGTCGCGCGCAGGAATTCGGGGGTGACTTCGAGATGCCGGTTCGGCTGGAACGCGGCCTCGCGGGCCGGGCGCACGTGGTGCAGCATGAAAATGGCGCCGACGCCCGACAAAAGCGGGCGCAGCAGGTGGTGCGCCCCGCTGAAATAGAGTGCTCCCAGCCCGGCGCGGATGACGTTGTTACGCAGTTGTTTCATGACCCGCTGGCGGACTCTGGCATTCCGCTTTCAACTTACGGAAGAACCCTTGAAGAAAAAGTTATTCCGATTGTCCGGGTGGGGCCTTCGCAAGGGCACCATTTCCGGTTTGACAGCCTGCCAAGGGTTTGTTTTGTCTCCGGTTCCAGAGTTCGGGTCGTCGAATGAAGAAGCTTTTTACGTGGGCCAGCAAATGGTGGCCGGGGCTGATCCCCTTGGCCGTCATGTGGGGATTTGCGGCCTGGAATAATACCTTACCGGTCGAAGCCGACCTGTCGGCGCGCAGCTCGGCTGCGCTGAAAGATACCGTTCTGGACAAGACCCGGATCGCGGTCGATGGCCGCGATGTCAGCCTGGCCGCGGACGCCTTCTCCGAGGAGGGGCGGCGGGATGCCGTGATGGCGGTCGAGACCGTCCCCGGCGTCCGCCTGGTCGACGACCGGACCCGCCTTGTTCCCGAGGCCAAGCCCTTCGTCTGGAACGCCGAGCGCGACGTGGTGCGGGTGACGCTGTCAGGCTCCGCGCCCTTGCCGTCGATGAAGGGCCGGCTGACCGAGGCGGCCCGCAAGGAGGTCGGCGGCGTCGAAGTGGCCGACCAGATGGGGCTGGCGCGCGGTGCGCCGCCGCGGTTCGAGGCCGCAGCGACGCTGTTGCTGGACCAGATCGGCAAGCTGAAGGACGGCAAGATCACGATCACGGACACCAAGGTCAATCTGTCGGGCATGGCGCGCGATCTCGGTGGCCGCGAGGCGATCGTGGCCGCGCTGAAGAACCTGCCCGAGGGCTTTTCGATTGCCGCCAACGACGTCAAGGCGCCGCCCTATATCTTCCAGGCCTACAAGGATCCGGTCGCCGCGACCGTGACGCTGACCGGCTATGTTCCCGACAACACCATCCACGCGGCGATCGCCACCAGCGCCGCGCGAAAATTCTTCACCGAAAAGGTCGTCGACAATCTCAAGGCCAGCATCGGTGCGCCCGGCTCCTTCAACACCGCGGTGATCGCAGCCCTCGGCGCACTGTCGCGACTGTCGACCGGCACGCTCGTCGTCTCCGACCGCGAGGTGAAGCTGTCGGGCGATGCGCTCTACGAGGGCGCGGCCAACGACATCCGCGCAGGCCTCGGCAAGGACTTCCCGAAAAACTGGCAGTACAAGCCGGAGATCACCGTGAAACCGGCGGCAGGCCCGGTCGACGGCACCGTGTGCCAGCAATTGTTCTCCGAGCTCCTGGCCAAGGGCAAGATCCGCTTCGCAGCCAAGCGGGCCGACATCGATCCGGATTCCGCCGCCATCCTCGATCATCTGATCGAGACGGCGCTGCGCTGCCCGACCACCAATGTCGAGGTGGCCGGGCATACCGATGCCGACGGCGAGGACGGCTTCAACCGGGCTCTCTCCGAGAAGCGCGCACAGGCGGTGATCGACTATCTGGTCAAGGCCGGCCTGCCCGCCAGCCGCTTCACCGCGGTCGGCCATGGCAGCACGCAGCCGCTCGCCGGCAACGACACCGACGAAGGCAAGGCGCAGAACCGCCGTATCGAATTCCTGGTGAGGTGACGATGCCCTATCTCGTCTCGTTCCATCTGGGCTGGCTGATCGGCTCGCTGCTGCTGGGCTTTTGCATGGGCTGGATCTCGGTGGTCCAGCGCGGCAACGGCACCTCGAAGGTGACGGCGCGCTGGCTCGCCGCGCTTGCTGCCGCCCTGGTCGCGGCCTCGTTCGCACGCGTCGTCCCCGGCCGCTTCGGCTACTGGCTCGACCTCGGCCTGATCATGTTCGCCTGCTACCTGGTCGGCTGCACCATCGGCGCCTGGCTGCGCGACCGCGTAGTCTCGCGCAGCATGCGGACCGGCTGAAGCTCCGCCGCCAGGCCCCTTTCTGTTCGGACACGTCGTCGAGAGAGACGTCAAACGCTGCGCTTGACAATAATACGTACGTACGTATTATTGCTCCATGCCCAAACCCTCACTCAAAGACGCCATCCTCGACGCCGGTCTCAAGGTCATGTTCCGGACCGGCTATCACGGCACCAGCGTGCGCGATGTCACCACTGCGGCAGGCGCCCCGCAGGGGTCCTTCACCAATCATTTTCGCTCCAAGGAAGCGTTCGCCTCCGAGGTGCTCGATCGCTATTTCGAGATCACGAAGGGATTGGTCGCGGAGGCTCTTGAAGACGCATCGCTGACCCCGCGGGCGCGGCTCAAACGCTATCTCGACATCATCACCGGACGGCTCGAAGCCGACGGCTACGGACGCGGCTGCCTGATCGGCGATCTCAGCCTGGAAGCGGGCGGCAGCAGCGAGATGCTGCGCACCCGCCTTGCCGAAATCTTTGCCGAATGGCGCATGCCCTTCGCTGCCTGCATCAGCGAGGCGCAGAGAAGCGGCGAGATCGATCCCGAATTCGAGCCCGAGGAGCTTGCCGATTTCCTGCTCGCGTCCTGGCAGGGCGCGATCCTGCGCATGAAGGTCGACCGCACGTCCAAGCCGCTCGAGCGTTTCAAGTCCATCGCATTCAAGACCGTCTTCAAGGAGCCGACATGAGCCAGCAAGCCGAGATCCAGATCCGCAGCGCCTCCGTGCTGGGAAGCACGATGGCGTATCGCGACACAGGTGCGCAGGATGCGCCGGTCGCGCTCTTCCTTCACGGTAATCCAACGTCGTCGCATATCTGGCGAAACATCCTGCCGCTGGTGGCGCCTGTGGCGCGTTGCATCGCGCCCGATCTCATCGGTTTCGGCAGGTCCGGCAAGCCCGACATCGCCTACCTCTTCTTCGACCACGTCCGCTATCTCGACGCGTTGATCGAGGAACTCGGCATCAGCTCAGCCTATCTCGTTGCGCAGGATTGGGGCACGGCGCTCGCATTTCATCTCGCGGCGCGCCGGCCGGCCTTCGTGCGCGGCCTCGCCTTCATGGAGTTCATCCGGCCGATGCCGACCTGGCAGGATTTCCATCAGGCCGAAACTGCGCGCCAGACTTTCCGCAAGTTCAGGACGCAAGGCGACGGAGAGGCCATGATCCTGGAGGCGAACGCCTTCGTCGAACGCGTGCTGCCGGGCGGTATCATGCGCACCTTGAGCGACGACGAGATGGCGCCTTATCGCGCGCCCTTTCCGACCCCGGACAGCCGCCGTCCCGTGCTTGCCTTGCCTCGGGAATTGCCGATCGCCGGCGAGCCCGCCGACGTCTATGAAGCGCTTCGATCGGCTCATGCGTCGCTCAAGGCGTCCGCATATCCGAAGCTGCTGTTCGCAGGCGAGCCGGGCGCCATCGTCGCCCCCGAATTTGCCGAGACGTTCGCTGCCTCGCTGAAGCACTGCGCGCTTGTCCCCCTCGGGCCCGGCCTGCACTATCTCCAGGAAGACCACCCCGACGCGATCGGTCGTTCCGTTGCCGGCTGGATCGCCGGCATTGAAGCGGTGCGTCCCCAGCTTGCGGCCTGAAGGAGGACGAGATGTCCGACGTAACCATCATCTATTGCCGGCCGTGCGGCTACGAGAAGCGTGCCAAAGAGGCGGCCGTGGCGCTGCGCCGGCAGCTAGGGCTGGAATCCGATCTCGTCCTCGGCAAGGGTGGCGTCTTCCAGGTCAAGCTCGGTGACCGGATCGTCGCCAGCCGCAGCAAAGGACATTTTCCTGACGGCGACGAAATCGTCGCTGCCGTCACCGCCGCGCGGGACTGAGCCGGGGAGGGTCTTCGCGATGTCGATTGTCTGGGCCGACGATCTCGCCGGGATCGACTGGGATGAGCTATCCGAACTCTATCGCATCGCGCCGCTCGGCAACAAGGCGCCGGCCGATCTCGCGCTGGTGTTCGGCAACAGCATGTTTCGCGCCTTCGCCAATGAGGATGGTCGCATCGTGGGGGCGGGACGCGTCCTGGCCGACGGCCGCGACTGCGCCTATCTCTGTGACATCGCGGTGCACCCGGACCGCCAGGGGCGAGGTCTCGGCCGCGACATTATCGAGCGTTTGCTTGTGCGTTGCCGCGGCCATCGCAAGGTCATCCTCTACGCCGTCCCGGGCAAGGAAGGATTTTACGAACGCCTGGGCTTCAGGCGGATGACCACGGCCATGGCGATCTTCGAAGACCAGGCCGGAGCCTATGGTCGCGGCTATTTGACCGCGCCTTGAGTCCGCGTCCGGGGCCCGCGACCTTCCGGCGCATCGGACACCCCGTGAACGACGCCGGGATTGCCCCCTCTTTCAACGGGCCGGCGCGGTCCATAGATTGACGCGGTCCATAGATTGACGTCGGCTTAAGGCGTGCAGGAACATTGTGCGGCCGAAATCATCAAAACTTCATGGCGCCTGCGCAGGATCGCCATGGAGATTCGCCTCAAGTCCTGCCGCCGAAGGCGCCAAACCGTGCATCAGGAGCCCGCAACCCTGCCTAAAATATTGAATGCACGTGTTTTTGTTCGAATTGGCGAATTCCACTCCGCCCCAAAACGCGCTAGTGGAGGGCAGGGGGGCATGCGCGATACCGGAGCCGGCGGCGAGGGTTCGTTGAGTGCCTGTGCGTCGTCCGCCTGTTCGCCGGCCACCCTGGCCGCTGAAGCGTTGTTCGAGGTCTAGATGCTGGAAGCCATACGCAGGGCGATGTCGTTTCTGCGCCAGAAGCAAGTCCTGCATAAGCTTGGCGTTGTGATCAGCGTCGCGGTCATCGGCATCGCTTGCTATGTGCTCTACCACATGCTGCGAGGCATCGATTTCAACGAAGTCCTCGAAGCGATCAAGAGCACCGAGCCGACCCAGATCGCGATGGCGGCGCTGTTCGTCACCGCGGGCTATTTCACCCTGACCTTCTACGACCTGTTCGCCGTGCGCGCGATCGGCCATGCCCATGTGCCCTATCGCATCAACGCGCTCGCGGCCTTCACCAGCTATTCGATCGGCCACAATGTCGGGGCATCCGTCTTCACCGGCGGTGCGGTGCGCTATCGCATCTATTCGGCCTACGGGCTGAACGCGATCGACGTCGCGAAGATCTGCTTCCTCGCCGGCCTGACCTTCTGGCTCGGCAATGCCGCCGTGCTCGGCCTCGGCATCTCCTATCATCCGGAGGCAGCCGCCTCGATCGACCAGCTGCCGCCCTGGCTGAACCGGGCGCTGGCACTGATGATCATCGTCGGGCTGGTCGGCTATGTGGTCTGGGTCTGGACCCAGCCGCGCGTGGTCGGCCGCGGGCCCTGGACCGTGGTGCTGCCGGGCGGCCCGCTGACGCTGCTGCAGATCGCGATCGGCATCGTCGATCTCGGTTTCTGCGCGCTCGCGATGTATGTGCTGGTCCCGGACGAGCCCAATCTCGGCTTCGTGGTGGTCGCGGTGATCTTCGTCTCGGCCACCCTGCTCGGCTTCGCCAGCCACTCGCCCGGCGGGCTCGGGGTGTTCGACGCCGCCATGCTGGTCGGTCTCTGGCAGATGGATCGCGAGGAACTTCTGGGCGGCATGCTGCTGTTCCGCGTCCTCTATTATCTGTCGCCCTTCGTCATATCTGTAATCTTGCTGACGTTTCGCGAAGTTATCATCGGCGCACGATCGAAGCGCTTGCAGCAGGCGGCGCTCAAGCTCGACCCCGGCCCGGCGCGTGAAGCCGCTTATGTGAGAGAGCGCAGCGACAGCGGTGCCTGACGGCGCCAAGCCTTATTTGGACAGGCCTTCAGACAAGCCCCAGGAGAAGTCCGCCCCGATGGCGATCGACGCCCCATCTTCTCCCTCCGCGCAGCCCTGGTCCGACCGGCTGCGGCATTCGACCGTGATCCTGATCGCCGCGGCGCTGGCGCTGTCCGTCGTCGTCTCGCTCGGCGAATTGTCGGCGCTGCACGCCGCCATCGTGTTCCTCTGTATCGCGGCGGCCGCGCTGATCCCGTGGCGGCTGCACGATCCCGCCGCGTCGCGCGACGACGTCAGGCGCATCAACCCGGTCGAGAGCGCGGCGGTGGCCGCCGTCGTCGCCGGCATGCCGGATCCGGCGGTGCTGCTCGACCGCGCCGGCCGCGTCATCCACCTCAACGCCGCCGCCGCCCAGCTCGCGCCGGCGCTGCGCCGGAACGAGCTCGCCCAGTTCGCGCTGCGCTCGCCGGAGATCATCACGGCGCTGCGCGAATCGATCGCGACCACCGAGCCGCGGCGCGCGACCTATCTCGACCACGTCCCGGTCGATCGCTGGATGGAGCTCATGATCACGCCGGTGCCGGTGCCGACCAGCTTCGGCGGCGCCGACAAATGCATGCTGATGACCTTCCACGACCAGACGCCGCTGCGCCGGGTCGAGGAGATGCGCGCCGACTTCGTCGCCAATGCCAGCCACGAGCTGCGCACGCCGCTGGCCGCGCTGTCGGGCTTCATCGACACGCTGCAGGGCCAGGCCAAGGACGATCCCAAGGCGCGCGAGCGCTTCCTCGGCATCATGCACAACCAGGCCACCCGCATGGCGCGCCTGATCGACGATCTGTTGTCGCTGTCGCGGGTCGAGCTGTCGGCCCATGTCCGGCCCGACACCCTGGTCGATTTGCTGCCGATCATCCGCCAGGTCGCCGACGGGCTCGAGCCGCTGGCGCGCGAGCGCCAGGTCGAGGTCGAGATCCATCTGCCGGATAGTCCGGTGATGATCGCGGGCGACCGCGAGGAGCTGCTCCGCCTGTTCGAGAATTTGATCGAGAACGCGCTCAAATACGGTGCCTCCGGCGGACGCGTCATCGTGTCGCTGACCTCAGCCGCGGCCACTGATGGAACTCAGGAAATCCGGATCATGGTCCGCGATTTCGGCCCCGGCATCGCGCCCGAGCACCTGCCGCGGCTGACCGAGCGGTTCTACCGGGTCGACGTCGGCGACAGCCGCTCGCAGGGCGGCACCGGGCTCGGATTATCGCTGGTGAAACATATTCTTAACCGCCATCGCGGCCGGCTTTTGATCGAAAGTGTGCCCCGGCAGGGCGCCACTTTCACCGCCTGTTTTCCCCAGGCCAAGACTTTAGTTTAGATCTAGAACTCAAGCGATTTCAGTCGCTTGAGGGCGTCATCCGACTGTCACGAAACCTTCGTAAAAGCACAGCCGACCGCTCCTAAAGGGGCGGCGCGGGGAGCGCGATCGGGCGCTGATGGCGCTTCGCTCCCCTGTATGGAGACCAGCATGAATTTCCTCAAGACGATCGTCGCTGCCGGCTTGGTCGCCGCATCGGCGACAGCGGCCTTTGCTGCCGACATCACCGGCGCCGGCGCGACGTTCCCGTTCCCGATCTATTCCAAATGGGCTGACGCCTACAAGAAAGAGACCGGCAACGGTCTGAACTACCAGTCGATCGGTTCCGGCGGCGGCATCAAGCAGATCCAGGCCAAGACCGTGACCTTCGGCGCCAGCGACGCGCCGCTCAAGGCCGAGCAGCTCGAGAAGGACGGCCTCGTCCAGTGGCCGATGGTGATGGGCGCCATCGTCCCCGTCGTCAACCTCGAGGGCGTGAAGCCCGGCGAGATGGTGTTCGACGGCGAGACGCTCGCCAGCATCTATCTCGGCAAGATCACCAAGTGGGACGACGCCGCGATCAAGAAGCTCAATCCGAACGTGAAGCTGCCCTCGGAAGCCATCACCGTGGTCCGCCGCTCGGACGGTTCGGGCACCACCTTCAACTTCACCAACTATCTCGCCAAGGCCAGCGCGGACTGGAAGAGCAAGGTCGGTGAGGGCACCGCGGTCGAGTGGCCGGTCGGCGTCGGCGCCAAGGGCAACGAAGGCGTGTCGGGCAACATCAGCCAGACCAAGAACTCGATCGGCTACGTCGAGTACGCCTATGCCAAGCAGAACAAGCTGACCTACACCGGTCTCGTCAACAAGGCCGGCAAGCCGGTGCAGCCGACCGTCGAAGCCTTCCAGGCGGCCGCTTCCAACGCCGACTGGGCCAAGGCGCCCGGCTACTACGTCATCCTGACCGACCAGCCCGGCGAGAAGTCCTGGCCGATCACGGCGGCGACCTTCATCCTCATGCACAAGGATGCCACCGACAAGGCGGCCTCGCAGGAAGCCATCAAGTTCTTCCGCTGGGCCTTCAAGAGCGGCGGCAAGGCGGCTGAAGAGCTCGACTACATCCCGATGCCCGAAGGCGTCGTGACCCTGATCGAGAAGACCTGGGCTGCCGAGATCAAGAGCTAAGTAAGGCTCTCGCGTCCCGGACGCGGTGCGGCCCTGGCGATGCGAAGCATCGTCCAGTGTGCCGCTCCGCGAGGGCCGGAACCCGCAAGACTTCCGCTCCGGACCGGCGCGCGCCGCGTCCGGAGCGCGACACCGACAAAAAGACTGACAACAAGCGTATATAACGGGCACAGGGGATCGGCGTGGCAGAGATGGCCGTTCAGAGCGATGTAATCGACGACGCCGGACCGTATGACCGCACCAAGGCCTTGAGCGCGTTCAAGCTCGGCGACGTCACCTTCTACTGGATCACGCGGCTGTCCGCGATCTCGGTGCTGCTCATTCTCGGTGGCATCATCGTCTCGCTGATCGTCGGCGCGTTCCCGGCGATGAAGGAATACGGCTTCTCCTTCCTGTGGACACAGCGCTGGGCGCCGTCGGCCGATCCGCCCGTGCTCGGCGCGCTCGGACCGATGTACGGCACGCTCGTCACCTCCTTCATCGCGATGCTGATCGCCATTCCCGTCGGTCTGGGCATTGCGATCTTCCTCACCGAGCTCTGCCCGCAATGGCTGCGCCGCCCGATCGGCATGGCGATCGAGCTGCTCGCCGGCATTCCCTCGATCATCTACGGCATGTGGGGCTTCTTCGTGCTGGGCCCGTTCCTGGCCAACACCTTCCAGCCCTTCATGATCAGGATATTCGACGGCGTGCCCGTGCTGGGCGCGATCTTCGCCGGTCCGCCGTCCTATCTCAGCACGTTCAACGCCGCGCTGATCCTCGCCATCATGGTGCTGCCCTTCATCACCTCGATCTCGGTCGACGTGTTCAAGACGGTGCCGCCGGTGCTGAAGGAGGCCGCCTACGGCGTCGGCTGCACCACCTGGGAAGTCGTCCGCAGCGTGGTGATCCCCTACACCCGCGTCGGCATCATCGGCGGCGTCATGCTGGCGCTGGGCCGCGCGCTCGGCGAGACCATGGCGGTGACCTTCATCATCGGCAACTCGTTCCGCATCTCCTCATCGATCTTCGCGCCGGGCACCACGATCTCGGCGGCGATCGCATCCGAATTCGCCGAGAGCGACGGCCTGCACCAGTCCGGCCTGATCCTGCTCGGCCTCTTGCTGTTCGTGCTGACGTTCTTCGTGCTGGCCGCAGCGCGGCTGATGCTGATGCGGCTGGACAAGAAGGCGGGGAAGTAACGTCATGGCGCTCAATCCGATCTATTCGCGTCGTCGCCGCAAGGACATCGTCATCCGCGGGCTCTGCTTCGCCGCGGCCGCCTTCGGCGTCACCTGGCTCGCGCTGATCCTGATCACGCTGCTCTTCAACGGCCTGGCCGGCCTCAATCTTGAGATCTTCGTCGCGGATACGCCGCCGCCGGGTTCGACCGAAGGCGGCCTGCGCAACGCGATCGTCGGTTCGATCATCATGACGTTGATCGGCGTCGGCATCGGCGCGCCGCTCGGCCTGTTCGCCGGCACCTACCTTGCCGAATACGGCCGCAACGACCGGCTGACCTCGGTGATCCGCTTCATCAACGACATCCTGCTCTCGGCGCCCTCGATCATCATCGGCCTGTTCATCTATGGCGCGGTGGTGGTGCCGATGCGTGGCTTCTCCGCGATCGCGGGCGCGCTCGCGCTCGCCGTCATCGTGATCCCGGTCGTGCTGCGCACCACCGAGGACATGCTGCTGCTGGTGCCGAATCCCCTGCGCGAGGCGGCCTCGGCGCTCGGCCTGCCGCGCTCGCTGGTGATCAAGCGTATCGCCTATCGTGCGGCCCGGTCGGGCCTCATCACCGGCGTGCTGCTCGCCACCGCCCGCGTCGCCGGCGAGACCGCGCCGCTGCTCTTCACCGCGCTGTCGAACCAGTTCTTCAGCCTCGGCCTGAACAAGACGATGGCCAATTTGCCGGTCACCATCAACAACTTCGTCCAGAGCCCCTACGCCTATTGGAAGCAGCTCGCCTGGAGCGGCGCGCTGCTGATCACGCTCACCGTGCTTGCCCTGAACATTGGCGCGCGCATCCTCGGCGCCGAGAGGACTGCAAAATGACCGACCTGTCCGTTTCCATGAGTTCCAACGCTCATCTGGCCTCGCAGCCGCTGCCGGAAGCCCCGGCCAAGGTGACGGTGCGCAATCTCAACTTCTATTACGGCGAGCACCACGCGCTGAAGAACATCAACCTGACGCTGGGTGCCAACCGCGTCACGGCGTTCATCGGCCCGTCGGGCTGCGGCAAGTCGACCCTGCTGCGCATCTTCAACCGGATGTACGACCTCTATCCGGGCCAGCGCGCCACCGGCCAGCTCATGCTGGACCAGACCAACATCCTCGACCCCAGGCTCGACCTCAATCTGCTGCGCGCCCGGGTCGGCATGGTGTTCCAGAAGCCGACGCCGTTCCCGATGACGATCTACGAGAACATCGCCTTCGGCATCCGCCTCTACGAGAAGATCTCGAAGTCCGAGATGGACGACCGCGTCGAGAAGGCGCTGCGCGGCGGCGCGCTGTGGAACGAGGTCAAGGACAAGCTCAACGCCTCCGGCCTGTCGCTCTCCGGCGGCCAGCAGCAGCGCCTGTGCATCGCCCGCACCGTCGCGGTGCGGCCCGAGGTGATTCTGTTCGACGAGCCCTGCTCGGCGCTCGATCCGATCTCGACCGCCAAGGTCGAGGAGCTGATCCAGGAGCTGTCCGAGAACTACACGATCGCGATCGTCACGCACAACATGCAGCAGGCGGCGCGCGTCTCCGACAAGACCGCCTTCATGTATCTCGGCGAGCTGATCGAGTTCGACGACACCAGCAAGATCTTCACGTCGCCGAGCGACCGGCGCACGCAGGATTACATCACCGGCCGGTTCGGCTGAGGAGACGCGACATGGGTACTGAACATACCGCAAAAGCTTTCGACACCGACCTCCAGGAGCTCACCCGCCTGGTCGCCGAGATGGGCGGCATCGCCGAACGCATGATCGTCGATTCCGTCGGCGCGCTGATCCGCCGCGACGTCGCGCTCGGCCAGCGCGTCGTCACCATCGATGCCGAGCTCGACGCGCTGCAGAAGCGCATCGAGGAACGCGCGGTGCTCACCATCGCCCGCCGCCAGCCGATGGCGGTGGATTTGCGCGAGATCGTCGGCGCCATGCGCGTTGCGACCGACCTCGAGCGCATCGGCGACCTCGCCAAGAACATGGGCAAGCGCGTCGCCGCGCTGGAGACCGACTTCCATCCGCTGAAACTGTTCCGCGGCCTGGAGCACATGACCGACCTCGTGCAGCAGCAGGTCAAGTCGGTGCTGGACGCCTATGCCGCACATGATCTGCCGGCGGCGATGGCGGTGTGGAAGGGCGACGAGGAAGTCGACGCGATCTGCACCTCGCTGTTCCGCGAGCTCCTCACCTACATGATGGAGGATCCGCGCAACATCTCGTTCTGCATCCATCTGATGTTCTGCGCCAAGAACATCGAGCGGATCGGCGACCACGCCACCAACATCGCCGAGACCGTGTTCTACATGATCGAAGGCCAGGCGATCACCGACAAGCGGCCGAAGGGCGACATGACCACCTTCGCCACGACGGTCCCGAATACCTGAAGACTCAAGGAGCGACGACCCGATGGGCGCACGCATTATGGTGGTTGAGGACGAGGAAGCTCTCACCGAGCTGCTTCGCTACAACCTCGAAGGCGACGGCTATGACGTCGAGACGGTGATGCGCGGCGACGACGCCGACACCCGCCTCAAGGAGCACATCCCGGACCTGATCGTGCTCGACTGGATGCTGCCGGGCCTGTCGGGCATCGAGCTGTGCCGGCGGCTGCGGACCCGGCCCGACACCAAGCAGCTGCCGATCATCATGCTCACCGCGCGCGGCGAGGAGAGCGAGCGGGTGCGGGGACTTGCGACCGGCGCCGACGACTACATCGTCAAGCCGTTCTCGGTGCCGGAGCTTTTGGCGCGCGTGAAGGGCCTGCTTCGCCGCGCCAGTCCTGAGCGACTCGCGACAGTGCTGGCCTATGGCGACATCGAGCTCGACCGCGACAAGCGTCGCGTGGCGCGCTCGGGCCGGCCGATCGATCTCGGTCCGACCGAATATCGCCTGCTGGAGTTCTTCCTGGAGCATCCGGGCCGCGTGTTCTCGCGCGAGCAGCTGCTCGACAGCGTCTGGGGCCGCGACATCTACATCGACGAGCGCACCGTCGACGTCCATATCGGCCGCCTGCGCAAGCTGCTCAATCTCGGCCGCGAGCAGGACCCGATCCGCACCGTCCGCGGCGCCGGCTACGCGCTCGACGATCGCTTCGCGAAGGCGGAGCAGACGTAAGGTTTGCAGGCGTTGGGGTTTGGTGGGCTGCCGCCACATTCTCCGGTGTCGTCCCTGCGAAAGCAGGGACCCATAACCACAGGCAGTGGTTTGGCGAAGACTCGGAGTGACCATCTCGCGCAACAACAGCGCCCTGTGGTTATGGATCCCCGCGTTCGCGGGGATGACACCGAGTTGGTTGAGGCGCCGTCGTGTGACGGCTGCCGTCTTTGCGATCAGCTAAATCCGCTCACCGCGGACCCGGCTTTGCCGGGGCACGCCGGCGATCCGCCGCCGGCTGATACGCCACGCGCGAGTGCTGGGCGCAGTAGGGCAGGCCGGACAGCGCCCTGCCGCCGCAGAAGAAGAAATCCGGGCTGGAGGGATCGCCGACCGGCCAATGGCAGGTGGCCTCGTTCAGCTCGAGCAGCGACAGCCGCTGGCTCATTGGCACCACGTTGTCGTAGGTGACCGGTTCGGCCTCCACCTCGACCTCGAAGGCCTGCGCCAGCGCGGTGTTGCCGCGCGCAATGGGGCGGGTCACCCGCATCATGTGCTGCGCGGGACGCGCCTTGCGCGGCCGGGGCGCTGCCGATGAAGGGCTCTTGGCACGGCCGGACAGACCGAGCCTGTGCACTTTGCCGATCACGGCATTGCGGGTCACATTGCCGAGTTCAGCTGCGATCTGGCTGGCCGAAAGTCCGGCCTCCCAGAGCTTTTTCAGCTGCTCGACGCGATCGTCGGACCAGGTCAAAACCGTCATTGCACCCTTTCCCTCGCTACGCGCCGCCATCCTGGGGCCTCGCAGCGATTGCCTAAGCCTTCAAAAACCCGTGCCGTCAGAATCCCTTAAGGCTCGCCGGGCGCGTGACTGACGCCCGAACGTTTACGCCGGTACATGAGGACTCTTGGGATCAGAACCGCTGCACGAGATGTCGTATCTGACAATCCAAACGCTACAATATGGCGTGACTCCCGCGCAAGAGTCCGCCGACTCGCTTCCACATGTTCCGTGGTGAAAACCCGCAAAATCGGCACCGCAAGACTACGGATTCAGCGTTTCGCGAGGCTTTCCGGGCGGCATTGACACCCGTCTTGCCAGGCATAAGATAGTCGCGCGTGCCGCCCTTAAAAGGCGGCACGTTTCGTTTTCCGGGCCGGTCGATGGTGCGTTGCGCAATGCACGCGTCACACCGTCCGCAACATTCAAGTGACATCATGACTAACAGCGCAGCGCCGCATTTGCTCCCCGTTTTCGCCAGAGCCGACCTCGGCTTCGAGCGCGGCGAAGGCTGCTGGCTGATCGCGACCAATGGCGATCGCTATCTCGATTTCACCTCGGGCGTGGCTGTGAATGCGCTCGGCCATTGCCACCCGCATCTGATCAAGGCGCTGCAGGAGCAGGCGACGAAGCTCTGGCACATGTCGAACCTGTTCCAGAGCCCGGATGGCGAGAAGCTCGCCAACCGGCTCTGCAACGAGAGCTTTGCCGACTTCGTGTTCTTCTGCAATTCGGGCGCCGAAGCGCTGGAGGGTGTGATCAAGCTGGTCCGCCATCATCACTTCTCCAAGGGTCATCCGGAACGTTATCGCATCATCACCTTCGAAGGCGCCTTTCACGGCCGTACGCTGGCGACGCTCGCCGCGACCGGATCTGCAAAATATCTCGAAGGCTTTGGCCCGCCCATGGATGGCTTCGACCAGGTGCCGCATGGCGATATCGAGGCCGTCAAGAAGGCGATCGGCCCGCACACCGCCGGCATCCTGATCGAGCCGATCCAGGGCGAGGGCGGCGTGCGCTCGGCAACGCCGACCTTCCTCAAGGCGTTGCGCCAGCTCTGCGACGAGAAGGGCCTGCTGCTCGCCTTCGACGAGGTGCAGACCGGCATGGGCCGCAGTGGCGATCTGTTCGCCTATCGGCGCACCGGCGTCACGCCGGACGTGATGTCGCTGGCGAAGGCGCTTGGCGGCGGCTTCCCGATCGGCGCGGTGCTGGCGACCGCGGATGCGGCCGCCGGCATGGGCCCCGGCTCGCACGGCTCGACCTTCGGCGGCAATCCGCTGGCGATCTCCGCGGCCAATGCGGTGCTCGACGTCATGCTCAAGCCCGGCTTCTTCGATCACGTGCAGAGAATGTCGCTGCTGCTGAAGCAGAAGCTTGCCTCCGTGATCGACCGTCATCCCGATGTCGTCAGCGAAGTGCGCGGCGAAGGCCTCCTGATCGGCATCAAGGCCGTGGTGCCCTCCGGCGATCTGGTCGCGGCCCTGCGTCACGAAAAGCTGCTCACTGTCG
Source organism: Bradyrhizobium sp. CCBAU 11430 (assembly GCF_028128855.1). NCBI lineage: Bacteria > Pseudomonadati > Pseudomonadota > Alphaproteobacteria > Hyphomicrobiales > Nitrobacteraceae > Bradyrhizobium > Bradyrhizobium sp. CCBAU 11430. Next base: position 337,200 of record NZ_LBJV01000072.1, on the reverse strand, counting down.
GGGCCGGCGACAATGTCGTGCGTTTCCTCCCGCCGCTGATCGTGACCGAAGCCGAGATCGAGGACAGCGTCGGGCGGCTCGAGCGCGCCTGCGCCGCAATCTCGTCCAGCCAGACCAAGCGGGCGGCAAGCTGATGAGCAAGTCCCCCAATAAAACTCCAAAGCACTTCCTCGATATCAATGAGCTGCCGCTGTCGGAGCTCAAGCGCATGCTTGCAGCTTCGTCCGCGATGAAGGCGAAGCAGAAGGCGCAGCAGCCGGTCAGGCCGCTCGAAGGCAAGACGCTGGCGATGATCTTCGAGCGCCCGTCGACCCGGACACGCGTGTCGTTCGACGTCGCGATGCGTCAGCTCGGCGGCGAGCCCATCATGCTCACCGGTGCCGAGATGCAGCTCGGCCGCGGCGAGACCATCGCCGACACCGCGCGCGTGCTGTCGCGCTATGTCGATGCCATCATGATCCGCATCCTCAACCACGACGCGTTGCTGGAGCTCGCGGCCAACGCCACCGTGCCGGTCATCAACGGCCTGACGCGGCGCTCGCATCCCTGCCAGGTGATGGCCGACCTCATGACCTATGAGGAGCATCGCGGCCCGATCGAGGGCAAGACGGTGGCCTGGACCGGCGACGACAACAACGTGCTGGCGTCCTGGGCTCACGCCGCCGAGCGCTTCAAGTTCCAGCTCAATGTCGCAACCCCGCCGGAGCTCGCGCCGAAAAAAGCGATGCGCGACTTCATCAAGGCGACCGGCGCGCCGATCATGCTCGGCACCGATCCGGAGGCCGCCGTGCGCGGCGCCGACTGCGTCGTCACCGACACCTGGGTGTCGATGGGCGACAAGGAAGGCGAGCATCGCCACAACGTGCTCAAGCCCTATCAGGTCAACGGCAAGCTGATGTCGCTGGCCAAGCCCGACGCGCTGTTCATGCACTGCCTGCCCGCCCATCGCGGCGAGGAGGTCACCGATGAAGTGATCGACGGTCCGCAATCGGTCGTGTTCGACGAGGCCGAAAACCGCCTGCATGCGCAGAAGGGCATTCTGGCCTGGTGTTTTGACGCGGTGAAGTAGCTTCGCTGGAGGCCCGGCGATCACCTCACATACGGTGTCGTCCCGGACAAGCGCAGCTTCTGGCAACGCGTAGCGTTGTCCAGAACGGAGCGCCGATCCGGGACCCATAGCCACAGGACTGAGTTTGGCGAGGACTCGGAGTTGTCAGCTCGCGCCATCACGTCATCCTGTGGTTATGGATCCCGGGCTCGCGCTTCGCGCGCCCCGGGACGACACCGAGTTTGAGGTTGCTTCGTTCAGTTCGACTTGTATCCGGAACATACCACCGCCGCCGCCCCCTTCCATTTCCGCCCTCCGACCCCAGATAACGCCCCATGGTTTCCCAATCCCCTGAGATGAAAGCCGGCCCCGAAGGCCCGGTTCGCGCGCCATCAGCGGTTCCGATCGATGACGCCGTGTTGCCCTACGAGGTCGACGCGCTCGACGTGCGCGGGCGCCTGGTGCGGCTTGGCCCGGCGCTCGACGAGATCCTGACCAAGCACGATTATCCGGCGCCGGTCGGCAAGCTGCTCGGCGAGGCCATCGTGCTGACGACGCTGCTCGGCACCGCGCTGAAATTCGAGGGTCGCTTCATCCTGCAGGCCCAGACCGACGGCCCGGTGTCGTTCCTGGTCGTCGACTACATGGCGCCGGATCGCCTGCGCGCCTATGCGCGTTTTGATGCCGCGCGTCTCGGCGATACCAGGGATTCCGGCACGCTGCTCGGCCGCGGTCATCTCGCCATGACCATCGACCAGGGCCCCGACATGAGCCGCTACCAGGGCCTGGTCGCGCTCGACGGCGGCAGCCTGGAAGACGCCGCTCACGAATATTTCCTGCGCTCCGAGCAGATCCCGACGCGCGTGCGCCTCGCGGTCGGCGAGGAGTGGCGTTCGAACGACGGCGGCAAGCATCGCTGGCGCGCCGGCGGCATGCTGATGCAATTTCTGCCGAAGGCGCCCGAGCGCGCGCGGCAGGCCGATCTGCATCCCGGCGATGCCCCCGATGGCGTCGAGGTGCACAGCGTTGCCGAAGACGATGCCTGGGTCGAGGCGCGTTCGCTGATCGAGACCGTCGAGGACGTCGAGCTGATCGATCCCGAGCTCTCCGGCGAGCGGCTGCTGTTCCGCCTGTTCCACGAGCGCGGCGTACGCGTGTTCAATCCGATGGTGCTCAAGGCGCAATGCTCCTGCTCGCGCCATGCGGTCGCCTCGATGCTGAAGAGCTTTTCGCCCGACGATCGCGCCGCGATGGTGAAGGACGACAAGGTCGTCGTCACCTGCGAGTTCTGCTCGTCGGTGTACGATTTCACGCCGGACGAGGCCGGCGTGGAGGACGCGTAATTCGCAGGCGCTTGGCGAGCTCTCGTAGCTTCGTAGGGTGGGCAAAGCGAAGCGTGCCCACGATCTGCGTGTGACTGGGAGAATTCGTGGGCACGTCGCGCAAGAGCGCGCCTTTGCCCACCCTACGGCACCGCGCGTGTGTCGCCCTCTGTCAATCCTCGTCGCCGAAAATATTCCACTTTGCCGAAATTCGGTTTCGGCGTATGAATTGCGCATCCCGGCTCACCAAGAGGGGCGATCATGTGTCGTCACGCATCGCGAGCCGGGCTTGCGGTGGACGCGGCAGCGTCGGCACGAGAGGTGCGGGCAGGGCGGGTAGTCCCTGTGAGTCCGAGGCTTCGTGCAGACGACGGCGCTGCTAGGCTTCGTCTCGTCTGTAAGTTTCCGGCTTCGTCGACGGGGCCAGGAAAAACTGCGGCGAAATGGCGGGCCGTGCGTACGGCAAAACCGTGTGGTCCTGGCCGTCGTTGCCACGGTCAAGTCTTGCGAAGGTGCGAGCGAGCCCAACCGGGCAGACTGCATCATCCAATTCGCGGGGCGCGGGAGGCCAGAAGGAATGGTCGGCTCCCGGGAGATCACGGCATAAGCCGTCCAGCCACTGCGCAGGGAAGGCCGAGTGTTCGGCACCACCTGTATGCTGCTGTGCGGTTCTTCTTGCGCGTGCATTTCGCGCAGCGGACCGCGGGTGCGAGCCGGCACCCGGTCTTCCCTGCGCCCTCTTGGCTAATGAGGGTGAGCGATGAAGCAAAGCTCGGGCGAATTGAGCCGCGAGGCCGCGAAGGCGTGTCTGCAAGCCGAGCTGCCTGCCACAAGCTCAATCTCGTTCGTGCCCACGTCTTTGTTGCTTATCGATGGAGATCGTGGGCACGGCGCTTAAGCGCCTTTGCCCACCCTACGGCACTGCCGCTGGGATCTGCATTGGAGCATCGCAACGACGACGTGGAGAATGCGTGCGCCACACTCTGCTCTCGTGCCCCGGACGCAGCGCAGCGCTCCCGGTGATGCGAAGCATCGTCCGGTGCGGTGCGCTGCAGAGCCGGGGCCCATCTCGCCGCGTGCCGGGCCGCCCCTGGGTCCCGGCTCTGCGCAGCAACGCTTCGCGTTGCGGCGCGTCCGGGACACGAGCGAGGCCCTAATTCAACACCCGCTTGTTGTCGGGACTATCAAGCGAAAACGCGGGAACGTCGATCTCGAAGCGCTCGCCGCTTTCGGTGACCATCTGGTAGCGGCCGGTCATGAAGCCGGAGGCGGTCGAAAGCGGGACGCCGGAGGTGTATTCGAAGCGCTCGCCGGGGGCCAGGATCGGCTGCTCGCCGACCACGCCCTCGCCCTTGACCTCCTGCTGGCGGCCGGAGGCATCGGTGATGATCCAGTGCCGCGTCTTGAGCTGCACGGTCTCCTCGCCCGAATTGACGATGACGATGGTGTAGGACCAGAAGTAGCGGGAGCGGTCGGCCGACGACTGCTCCGGAACAAAGTTCGGCTCGACGGTCACTTCGATCTGGCGGGTCACGGCGCGGTACATGGTTGCTATCATACCGAAATCCAGCGCTGGAACCAAACGCCGGAGGCGGCTTTGGCGACATCGTCCCGCCAGAATTCGAGGGGAATGACACCCGGACGTGATCCGGCCGCTTTGCGAGACGACGACCGGACCGGTACACTTCTCGACGTCGCGATTTGCGCAAGGGTTTTTAAGCCCCGATGACCATTGCCGACCAAGTGACGGGATCGACGATCGCGGGAACCGCCAAGCCCGCGGGGGCGAAGCCGCGCGCGAGGGCGCCGGCCATCACGCTGCCCGCCATCGGCGAGCGCGAGCTCCGGCTCGACCTGTTCCGCGGGCTGGCGCTGTGGCTGATCTTCATCGACCATCTGCCGCCGAGTCTGCTGACCTGGTTCACGATCCGCAATTACGGCTTCAGCGACGCCACCGAGATCTTCATCTTCATCTCCGGCTACACCGCCGCCTTCGTCTACGGAAGGGCGATGCTGGAGAGCGGCGTCGTCATCGCCACCGCGCGCATCCTGCGCCGGGTCTGGCAGATCTACGTCGCCCACGTCTTCCTGTTCACGATCTTCCTCGCCGAAATCTCCTACGTCGCGACCAGGTTCGAGAACCCGCTCTACACCGAAGAGATGGGGATCATGGATTTCCTCAAGCAGCCCGACGTCACCATCGTGCAGGCGCTGCTGCTGCGCTTCCGTCCCGTCAACATGGACGTGCTGCCGCTCTACATCGTGCTGATGCTGGCACTGCCGCTGATCCTGTGGTCGATGAAATGGCGTCCCGACGTCACGCTCGGCCTCTCGGTCGCGCTCTACGCGGTCACCTGGGAATACGATCTTTACCTGTCGGCCTATCCTAACGGCTTCTGGGCCTTCAATCCCTTCGCCTGGCAATTGCTGTTCGTCTTCGGTGCATGGTGCGCGCTCGGAGGTGCGCGACGGATGTCGCGTATCCTGGCTTCGCCGGTGACGATGTGGATCTCGATCGCCTATCTCGCCGCGGCGTTCTACGTGACGCTGACCTGGTACGTGCCGCAGCTCTCCCAATTCATGCCGAAGCGGGTCGAGCAGTGGATGTATCCGATCGACAAGACCGATCTCGACGTGCTGCGCTTCACGCATTTCCTGGCGCTGGCCGCGCTCACCGTGCGCTTCCTACCCCGGGATTGGCCGGGCTTGAAATCGCGCTGGCTGCGACCATTGATTCTATGCGGCCAGCATTCTCTCGAGATCTTCTGCCTCGGTGTCTTCCTGGCCTTCGCCGGGCATTTCATTCTCGCCGAAGTCTCCGGCGGGGCAGCCATGCATGCGCTGATTAGTCTCTCCGGGGTCCTGATCATGTGGGGCGTGGCCTGGGTGATTTCGTGGTACAAGCGCGTGGCTGACAAGAGCGGTGCGAAAACCAAAAACGCCGTCGGCAACGCCGATCTGGCGGGAGGGGGCTGATGAAGGCGAAGGTTCTCCTGAGCCTGGTCCTGCTATGCGGTAGCCTCGCCGCGCCTGTGGCGCGGGCGGGCGATGCTGCGCCTGGCGCTGCCACCGCGCCCGCGGCGTGCGAATTGCCGTCCTATCTACTTACCAGCGAAAGCCAGCTTCCCAAGGTCGCCGAGGCCATCAAGGCCGGCAAGCCGCTCGAAATCCTGGTCATCGGCAGCCGCTCGACCACGATTCCGTCCTCGGAGGGCAGCTCCTATCCGGCGCGCATGGAAGCGATTCTGAAGGAAAAGCTGCCGCCGTCGGAAGCGGTGCACGTCTCCGTAGAAATACAGAGCAAGCGAACGGCGGAGGAGGCCGCCTCGACCTTCGTTAAGCTGATGGAAGCAAAAACGCCTACTTTGGTCGTCTGGCAGACCGGGACCGTGGATGCCATCCGATCCATCGATCCCGACGAATTTCGCAGCGCAGTCACCGAGGGGGTTATTGCGTTGCAAAAGGCAGGGGCCGACGTCGTCTTGATGAATTTGCAGTACAGCCCGCGTACCGAAACGATGATCTCGGCCCAGCCATTTCTCGACAATATGCGCGTCGTGGCGCAGGAGCATGATATTCCGCTGTTCGATCGCTTCACGATCATGCGGCAGTGGAATGATCAGGGTCAGTTCGACCTGTTCAGCCCGTCCCGCGGGCCCGAACTGGCGAAGCAGGTTCATGATTGCCTTGGCCGGGCGTTGGCACAGTTCGTGATCGACGCAGCCCATCTGGAGCCGGCCCAGCAGCAAAATTGAGGTCTAGCGTTAATGAGTTCTCTCCGCCCTTTTTGCCTGACGGCATGGCTGGCCGCGCCTGCAGCAGCAGTGCTGTTGTTGCTGGCGCCGGCCCCGCAGTCCCATGCGCAGACGCAAGCCGCACAGGCGACGCCCGCACCCGCGCAGTCGGCTGATCCCGCGCCCGCCTCGCCCTCACAGACCAATGTCGCCGCAACCTCTCCCGAACAGCGCGGCATCACCGCGCGCGCCATCGACAAGGTGAAACAGGTCGCCAAATCCGCCGGCGACGTCTTCAACCGCGTGCCCTGCCTGCCGCCGAAGGGCGGCTCCAAGGCGATGGGCTCGCTGCCGCATGTCGCGGGCAAGCTCGTCGCCGGCCAGCCCGTCCTCATCGTCGCGTTCGGCTCGTCGTCGACCGCAGGATTCGGCGCGAGCTCGCCGGAGTTCAATTATCCGAATCGTCTTGCCGCCCAGCTGCGCCGCCATTATCCGACCGCCGACATCACCGTCGTCAATGCCGGCGTCGGCGGCGAGGATGCGCCCGAGATGATGAAGCGTCTCCAGACCCAGGTGATCGACGTGCATCCGGATCTCGTGATCTGGCAGGTCGGCACCAACGCGGTGCTGCGCAATCTCGATCCCGGCGACACCGCCAAAATGGTCGAGGACGGCATCAGCCGCATCCAGGCCGCCGGCGCCGCCGACATCGTGCTGGTCGATCCGCAATATTCGCCGGCCGTCAACCAGCGCGGCGAAAGCGCCGGCAAGATGGTGAAGCTGCTCGGCAAGGTCGCCGAGCTTCGTCACGTCGGCATCTTCCCGCGCTTCGAGGTGATGCGCGACTGGCACGAGAACCAATCGATTCCGGTCGAGAGCTTCGTCATCGCAGACGGCCTGCACATGAACGATTGGGGCTATGCCTGCTTCGCCCAGCTGCTCGGCGACGACATCATCCGCTCGGTGGGGCAGATCAAGCTGGGCGTGAACGTGCCGGGGGATGTGCGGACCTATCGGCCGATGTAGGCACGCTGCCGTAGGGTGGGCAAAGGCGCAAAGCGCCGTGCCCACCACCTCGTCGTTGTAATCGAGAACGGTGGGCACGCTTCGCTTTGCCCACCCTACGATTGCGAATACGTGGCTACGCCTTCTCCAGCGCCGCGGTCAGATCCTCGATCAGATCATCGGCATGCTCGAGCCCCGCGGAGAAGCGGATAAAACCTTCGCTGATGCCGAGCGCGGCGCGGTCCTCCGGCTTCAGACGCTGATGCGTCGTGGTCGCCGGATGCGTGACGAGGCTCTTGGCGTCGCCGAGATTGTTCGAGATCTTCGCCAGCTTCAATTCGTTGAGCACACGGAACGCCGCAGCCTTTCCGCCCTTGACCTCGAAGCCGACCAGCGTCGAGCCGCCACGCATCTGCTTCTTCACCAGCGCTGCCTGCGGATGATCGGCGCGGCCCGGGAAAACCAGGCGCGAGATCTTCGGATGGCTCGCGAGCACGTCGGCGATGCGCGCGGCGGTGTCGGTCTGCGCGCGCACGCGTACGCCCAGCGTCTCCAGGCCCTTGAGCAGGACCCAGGCGTTGAACGGCGAGATCGACGGGCCGGTCTGGCGCATGAAATTGTGGATGTGTTCGGCGATGAAGGCTTCCGACGACAGGATGATGCCGCCGAGGCAGCGACCCTGGCCGTCGATATGCTTGGTCGCGGAATAGACCACGACGTCGGCCCCGAGCGCGAGCGGGCTCTGCCAGATCGGCGTTGCGAACACGTTGTCGACGACGAGCCGCGCGCCGCCCTTGTGCGCGATCTCGGCAATCCCGGGAATGTCGAGCACGTCGAGGGTCGGGTTGGTCGGGCTCTCCAGGAAGAACGTCTTGGTGTTCGGCCTCACGGCGCGCTGCCATTGGTCGAGATCGAGACCGTCGACCAGCGTGGTCTCGATGCCGTAGCGCGGCAGCAGGTCCTGGATGACGTAGAGGCACGAGCCGAACAGGGCGCGGGAGGCCACGACGTGGTCGCCGGCCTTGAGAGGCGCCAGGATCGCCGTCGTCACCGCGGCCATGCCGGTCGCCGCCGAGCGGGCGGCTTCGGCGCCTTCGAGCTCGATCATACGGCGCTCGAACATCGCGATGGTGGGATTGGAGTAGCGCGAATAGATGAAGCCCGGATCCTCGCCCTTGAACCGCGCCTCGCATTGCTCCGCGGTGTCGTAGACGTAGCCTTGCGTCAAGAACAGCGCCTCCGACGTCTCGCCATATTGCGAGCGCAGGGTGCCGGAATGGACCAGGCGGGTTTCGGGACGGTAGTTGGTGGTCGACTTCGACATAGGTACCTCCGACATGACCGTCTCGTCGAAAACGGTCACAAAAAAACCGGCCTGGATATATCCACGGGCCGGGATCACAGAGGTCCCCGGCCTGTTTAGCGACTTATTTAACGTGGCTGCAAGCCGGCCGGCTCAAATCACCACGGGATAAGTGATGCTCATATTCCGCAATGCCCTTTCCGTCAAGGCGTCCATCGGATAGCCGTAAAAGACTTGTATTTCCGGCATGTCCGGATGCATCTGACCCCTGATGAGGACCCCCGGTTGACGTTCACGGTCGCGCCCGACGCCAATGGTATCCTGCCCGACCGCATGATCGCGGCGATGGCGGCGGCGGGTCTCATCCTGCCCGCCTATGACTTCGTCGAGAGCCAGATCCAGCCGGCGAGCCTCGATCTGCGTCTCGGCGACATCGCCTATCGCGTCCGCGCCAGCTTCCTGCCCGGTCCCGGCGCCACCGTCGCCGAGCGCATCGACGAATTGAAGCTGCACGAGTTCAGCCTCGCCGACGGCGCGGTGCTGGAGACCAACTGCGTCTACATCGTGCCGCTGCTGGAGAGCCTCGCGCTGCCGCCGGAGATCGTCGCGGCCGCGAACCCGAAGAGCTCCACCGGCCGGCTCGACGTCTTCACCCGCGTCATCGCAGACGGCACCCGCCGGTTCGACATGATCGGCGCCGGCTATCACGGCCCGCTCTATGCCGAGATCAGCCCGAAGACGTTTCCGGTGCTGGTCAGCGAGGGCTCGCGTCTGTCGCAGGTGCGCTTCCGCACCGGTGACGCCATCCTCAACGCCGACGAACTCGATGGCTTGCATGCCGCCGAGCGCCTCGTCGACATCGACGATGCCGATCTCTCCGGCGGCGTCGCCGTCTCCGTCGATCTCTCCGGCGAGAAAGCGAACGGCTTCGTCGGCTACCGCGCCAAGCGCCACACCGGTGTGGTCGACGTCGATCGTCGCGCCGGCTATTCCGTCGAGGACTTCTGGGAGCCGATCTCGGCCCGCCCGGACGGCAGTCTGATCCTCGATCCCGGCGAGTTCTACATCCTGGCCTCGAAGGAAGCCGTGCAGGTGCCGCCCGACTACGCCGCGGAGATGGTGCCGTTCGATCCGCTGGTCGGCGAATTCCGCGTGCACTATGCCGGATTCTTCGATCCCGGCTTCGGCTATGCCGGCGCGGGCGGGCTAGGATCGCGCGCCGTGCTCGAAGTGCGGTCGCGCGAAGTGCCGTTCATCCTCGAGCACGGCCAGATCGTCGGCCGCCTCGTCTACGAGAAGATGCTGGCCCGTCCCGACGCGATGTACGGCCAACGCATCGGCTCGAACTATCAGGCCCAGGGCCTCAAACTATCGAAGCATTTTCGGGTGTAGCCCGATCCTGTAGCCCGGATGGAGCGCAAGCGTAATCCGGGGCAGTCTCACTCGTGGCACGATCCCGGATTACGCTCCGCTCCATCCGGGCTACATGCGAGGTGACGACATGAGCAACCCATCCGAACTCGACGCAAAGATCGCCGAAGACGTCGCGGATGCGCTGATCTATTCGGACCGCTCCGGCACGATCATGCGATGGAACCGCGCAGCGACGGCCCTGTTCGGCTTCTCCGCGACGGAAGCGCTCGGCCAGAATCTCGACCTGATCATTCCCGAGCATTTGCGCGCCGCGCACTGGAAAGGTTTCGAGGCCGCACTCGCGAGCGGCAGCATGAAGCTTGCGGGCAGGCCGACACTGACCCGCGCGCTGCACAAGAGCGGTCGCAAGCTCTACATCGAGATGACCTTCGCGCTGGTGCGGGATTCCGGCGGCAACGTCCTGGGATCGGTCGCGATGGCGCGCGATGTCACCGAACGGGTCGAGCGAGAGCGCGCGGCCAAGACGCCACCGCAAACTTCGTGATGCGGAATTGGCGGGTGGCCACGCAGGGCGCTCTGCACGGGCGTCATGTTGCCTGCCGGAAGGTGCGGTGACACACTCGATCGCAACATGATCGGGAGCGAAACGAATGACCGCCGCAGCTGACGCCGCGCAGGAAGCTCAATGGAAGCGCTGGCGTGCGGTCGCCGACCTCTACCACGCCTATTTCACCGGCCTCATTCTCACCGTCGTCACGCGGCGCGGCACTGCGGATGCAGCGGAGTTCGTCTTCCGCGTGTTCCGCCGCCAGCAGCAGGAGCGCTTCCTGCCGGGGCTTAGGAAGCTCGGGATCGATCATCTGCCGCCGGCGGTGGCGGCCGCGCAATATCACTATCTCTCGAACTGGATCGGCGGCGTGCATGTCGAATACATGTATGAGAGCGATGCCAAGGCCTGGATCCGCTATCCGCCGCCGCGCTGGATCTGGAAAGGCACGGCGATCTGCGGCGTGCCGGGCGAGGTTTCCCGCGCCATGCTGCGGGGATGGCACGCCAATAATGGCGTCGCGCTCGGCGATCTCAGGCTCGGCTTCGTCTGCACCAAGCAGAGCGTCGACGGCCAGGACGGGCTGGAAGGCTACTACCACCAGTACGATCATCCGCTCGAGCTCGATCAGCGCCTGGTGTTCGCGCGGCATCTGGAAGCGCCGCTGTTCGATGCGAAGACTGCGCCGGCTTTGCCGGTTGCGAGCTGGCCGAAACCGCGCCTTGAAAAAGCCTATCGCAACTATGCGATGGAATATGTGCGCACGGCGGCGCCCGTGATGGTGCAGCTGTTCGGCCCGGAAGACGCCGGCTATCTGCTGCACCTCACCGGCAAGCTGATCGGCATGCAATATTTCGACGAGGTCGCGGCGGCACTGGCGATGAGCCGCGGCGGGGCAAGCGAATTCGCGTCGTTCCTGAACGCGCTGTTCGCGGCGCAGGATGACACGGCCGAGACCTCGCAATCCGAAGGCGCGTTCGAAATCCGCCAGCAGAGCTGGAAACTGATGGACGACGTCGCCGACTATCACGGCGCCTGCGCCAGGGTGCTGGAGGGATTGTTCGAAGGCCTGGCTGCGGGATGCGGGCGGCACATCGGCGTGCGCATGCGCGCTGCTGCTGGCGGCCGCGCGCCGCTGGTCTGGACGATCGAATAGCCTTCATCCATCGAAATGCGCTGCCGCAGGGCACGCCTGCAGCTGGCGCAGGTGGAATCGCTGCGAGCCGTGCTAACAAGCCTCTCGCCGCGCCTTCTGCGCGAAGAAAATAATCGGCACACCTACGCATTGCCGCGCCGCAAATGGCGCCCCCTGCCCCGGAGAGGACATGTCCGACATCGCCGAAATCCCGGTCGATGAGCAAGAGCGTCCGCTGCCGCCGCCCCCGCGGCCGCTACGAAGCGCGCTTGTAGACGGGCCGATCCTGCGCACGTTGCTCTCTCTCGCCTGGCCTAACGTGATCGCGCTCTCGGCCGGCACCTGTACGGTGATCGCGGAGACCTCCTATATCGGCCGGCTCGGCGTCGAGGCGCTGGCGGCGATGGCGCTGGTGTTTCCGACAATCATTCTGACCATGACGATGTCGGGCGGCGCCATGGGTGGTGCGGTGGCTTCCGCCATTGCCCGCGCGCTCGGCGCCGGGAACCGCGAACGCGCCGCCACGCTCGCCGCGCATGCGATCCTGATCGGCATCAGCTTCGGCCTCGTCTTCATGCTGGGCATGCTGATCCTCGGGCCGCGGGTGCTGGAAATGCTCGGCGGCCGCGGCGACGTGCTGACCCACGCTGTCGCCTACACGCAGGTATTTTTCGGCGGCGCCGTGCTGCCCTGGCTGCTCAACACCATGGCCGGCGTGCTGCGTGGCACCGGCAACATGAAGCTGCCGTCGTTCCTGATCCTCAACTCGGCGGCCTGGCAGATCGTGCTCGGCGGCACGCTGGGCCTCGGGCTCGGGCCGGTGCCGCAGTTCGGCATGCGCGGCGTCGCGGCCGGCGCGCTGATCGCCTATTCCATGAACATCGGCATCATGGGCTGGTACCTGTTCTCCGGTCGCGCGCGGGTTACACCGAAGCTGCGCGGCCTGCGCATTCAGTGGGCGATGTTTTTCGACATCCTGAAGGTCGGCGCCATCGCCTGCTTCTCGCCGCTGCAATCGGTGCTGACGATCTCGATCTTCACCCACATGCTGGCGAAGTTCGGCACCACGATTCTCGCCGGCTACGGCATCGGCGCGCGGCTCGAATTTTTGCTGACCTCGATCGCGTTCTCGTTCGGCATCGCCTGTGTGCCGATGGTGGGCATGGCGATCGGCGCAGGCAACATCGCGCGTGCACGGCGCGTCGCCTGGATCGCCGGTGCATCCGCATTCGTGGCCGTCGGCGCGCCGGCCTGCGTCGTTGCGATGTTCCCCGATCTCTGGATCAACATCTTCACCGACAGCGCGGCCGTGCGCGCGGCGAGCCATCAATATCTCTCGACGGTCGGACCGTTCTACGCCTTTTTCGGCATTGCCACGACGATGTATTTCTCCTCGCAAGGCGCGGCCAAGGTGATCGGGCCGGTGCTGGCGCAGACGGCGCGGCTGATCTACATCTCGGCGGCCGGCTGGTGGCTGTCGACACACGGGGCGACCGCGCAGAGCTTCTTCTGGCTGGCCGCAAGCTCGATGGTCGTGCTCGGCCTGCTCTCATTCTCCAGCGTGGTGCTGACGCGCTGGGGACCGCGCGCGAACAAGGCTGCGATCAGGCCGGCTCACTCTCGCGCCGCCGATTAGCGATGCCTGTGGCGGCGATGGCCGCTACCGCCGCCGACATTGGCGAGCCGCATCAATTGCGGGATCATCGCCATCATGTCGCGGCCTCCGGCACCACCGAGCATGCCCATGATGTCGCCGCCACCAACGCCGCCATAACCGGCCGGCATGGTGCCGCCCCCCATCGGGGTGTAGCCGCCGTAATTGGGTGCGCCAAAGCCGCCGCCGAGATGGCCGCCGGACAGGCCACCGAGGCCGCCGCCGCCGTTCTCCATCCTGCGGCTCATCATCGGGCCCATGGTCTGCATCATCATGGCGAAGCGGCGCTTGCCCATCTTCGCCTTCATCATCTCCAGCATCGGGGCCATCTGGGTCATCATGTCCTCGCCGCCGGCACCTCCGCCGCCGAGGAACTGCGCCTTCGCCGGCGAGCTCGCGACTGAAAACAGCAGCAGCACGGCGGCCGCCTGGCAAATCACCTTGTCCGCACCTCGCATGGCATGCTCCTCGCGTGCGTCGCGCCGCCGGGAGAGCGGAGCCAACCGGACGCACGCCGCGATGGTTAAGGCTGGCGAGGGCGGAGCTCTGTGAGAAAACTCACAGAGCCGCGTGGACCGCCGCTAAGCTGCAGCGGGCGGAAACGCTTTATGTATCGCAACGACGGCGTCCTTGGTCTGGCCCTGGACGTAGGCTGCAAGCTCGTTCGGCAGCATGTCGATGATCCACACCAGGCGGCTTCTCCGGTCGCCGTCGGCGATCACCTGCACCGAGGCGCTGTAATGCTGCAGCCGCTCGTTGTTGATGGCATAGACGAGGCGCTGCCGCGCGTCGTCGCAATCGACCAGCACTTCGCGCGCCACCGAACCGTTGGCGAACGTGACGATACGCGCATCGCCGTCGATCGTGCAGGCGGTGACGAAGCCGGGTGCCAGCCGTTCATGCAGCGCGCCGAAATCGCGCACCGCATCCCAGACGTCGCGTGCCGGGGCATTGATGGAGATGTCGTTGTGGATGGAGGCCATCGGGGAATTCCTATGATGTGGAGTTCGTAGGGTGGGCAAAGGCGCGCTCTTCGCGCGCCGTGCCCACCATTCATCGGCGCTCTCGCACGCGATGGTGGGCACGCTACGCTTTGCCCACCCTACGAGTGCTCGTGCGCCGCGGCTTCTACACACAAACCGCCTCGACATTATTGCCATCGGGATCAATCAGGAACGCCGCGTAGTAGGTCGGGCTGTAATCCTTGCGCGGCCCGGCGCCGCCATTGTCGCGGCCGCCGCTCTTCAGGCCTTCGCTGTGGAACGCCTTGACCGCGTCATGATTTCCGGCGCGGAACGCGATGTGCGCGCCGTCGGCCTTGCGGCCCTTGTTCAGGTGCAGCCACAGCCCCGGCTCGCCCTTCGGCCCGAAGCCGGCATAGCCGTCGCCGCTGGAGCACAGGACGTAACCGAGCGGCGCCAGCACCGCGGTGTAGAAGCGCGTCGCGGCGTCGAGATCGGCAACGCGAAGCCCGATGTGGTCGTACATGGTCGTCTCCATTTGCAAAGCGCGCCGAAAATGGCGCGCGCCCGGAGACGACCCTAGTCGGGGTGGAGCGGGCGGCTCTTGGAGAATCTTGCGCTCGGCAGCCGGCTAATTCGCCGGAACCTCCGACTGCCACCGGATCACCCGTTTCAGGTGATAGACGTGAACCCACATGTTCGTTCCGATCACGCTGACCGTTGCGACGATCAGGGCCGTGAGCTTCTGCGGGTCATGAAGGGCGAGGACGAGCAGGAACGCGGACAGGGCCGCCGTGACGCCGAAGCTGAACCAGAGCCCGATGAGGCGTGGTGCAAACCAGGCCGGCTGACCGTCGGTGCCCCATTGCATCGGAATCCTGCGCGAGGTGATCTGGCGGCCATAATAGACGGCACAGCCGGCGATGAAGGCAAGACCAACGGCAAGCGCGATCAGTGTGGCCGCAATCACATCACTCGGGGCACTGTTCATCTGCCGGGTCGCCGCATTTCAAAGAGCGTTGGTTCGCTCTTTGGTTGTAATATCGCGCGGCGTTCCGTAAGCCCAGTACGACGCGCCCGTCTGGTCAACAGACTATTACCCCACCATGCGGCCGACCTGTCTCAGTTGAGGACGAGGCGTTCGGCGAAGACGCTGCGCTCCCCGCGCGAGGCCTGGCGGAATTTGGTCGGCGATACGCCGGCAGCGCGGTGGAAGGTGCGGACGAAGTTGGAGAGATCGCCGAAGCCGACGTCATAGGCGACATCGGTGACCGCAATGTCGTCATCCGTGAGCAGCCGCGCTGCGTGCCGCAGCCGCGACCGCACCAGATATTGATGCGGGGTGACGCCGAGCACGCTCGAGAACTGCCGCAGGAAATGGAACGGGCTGAGGCCCGCCTGCTTTGCGGCCTGTTCGAGATCGACCTCGGCATGCGAATTGTCGTCGATCCAAAGTGCGGCCTCGACCGCGCGGCGGCGGTCGCGCGCGGTGGGGGTGGCCGGCTTGCGCGCCTTGCCCGAAACGACGTCGACAAAACGGCCGGCCAGGATCTGGCCGACCTCGTCGAGGCCAATATCGCTATTGCCATCTGCCGCCGTCTGGGCGAGCTCGCCCAGCACCATCAATTCGGGTAGCGGCGGCGTGGCGCCGACCTGCCAGACCTCGCCCCGCCCGCCGAGGGCATCGACCATGTCCGAGCTGAGGAAGAACGACAGGCAGACATCGCCGCTGACATGCTCATGCGTGCAGGTGTATTCCTCGCCGGGCGCGCCGACCAGCATCGAGCCCGCCACCAGTTCGAAGAAACCGGCGCGGCAATGGCAGCCAAAGCTGCCCGAGCGGACATAGGCGATGGAATGCCCAGTGCGGCATTCGGCAAATGGCGTATCGCCCGGTCCCGCGTCGCAGCGAAACTCGGAAACGATCATCGATTGTGACGTCAGCAGTGTGGTCGCGTCCATGCCGCCTTATCTAGGTGGACGGCCTTGGTGGGGCAACCGGCAGCAGCACCTCGAACAGCGTCTTGCTGGCGACGGGATGGGCGCCCTCGAGTGCCAGGAGCCGCCGCTTGGAGATCACCCCGCCATAAGGAGAGAGCCGATCGGTGTAATTGCCGGCCTCCAGTACCCGGTGGCAGGGCACGATCAGCATGTAGGGATTTCTGGCGATCGCCTGTGCCACCGAATGTGCCGCGCCTGAAGCCCCCAGCGCCTTGGCGACCTCGTGATAGGTGCGCGTCTCCCCGCGCGGAATGGAACAGGCGAACTCGTAGACGCGGCGGTTGAAGCCGGGCACCCCGCCGGCATCCAGGCTGACCTCGGAAAAATCGGGATCGTTGCCCTGCAGCAGGCTCACGATGCCGTCGATCGCAAGCTCGGCATTGTCGGAGGGGCGCTGCTCGCGCGCCTCGGGATGGACCGCAAAGATGCGGCGGCGGGTGTCGATCTCCCGCGCCCCGGGCAATTGCACGGCCACCACGCCGGTGCCGCTCCAGATGATGCCGCAGCGCCCGATCGCCGTGTCGAATATTGAATAGCCACGCCCCACCATGCACACGCCCCACTCAGTGCACGTCTCTCCCCAGACACGAGATCATAACACCGCCACAATCCGGCGCACCCAAAATCTTGCCAAGACGTTAATAACCGGCCGGCTGGCTGCGCCAAACTGCTTGGCGGGAGGCGCCGTCTCGGCTAATCAGGACGGGCGCGCAAGCCGCGCATAAGCGGGCGTAGTTCAATGGTAGAACGGCAGCTTCCCAAGCTGCATACGAGGGTTCGATTCCCTTCGCCCGCTCCAAGCTTCCGATTGAAGTTTTCCATTCCGATCGATCTGGCAGGCGCGACCGCGTATTCGCGCGGTGCGTAAAATTCCAATATATTAGCCGCTGTCTCCGGCGCTTGCTGGTCCCTTGGCCTAAGCTCCTCACGCTTTGGCGGGTGCGGTCTCTGGCCGGGCAACGTTCCATGGACCAGCAAAAACTCGATCGCGCGATCGGGCGCCGCCTGAAGACGCTGCGGACGCAGGCCGGCATGACGTTGAACGAGCTCGCCGCACGCTCCGGCGTCAGCCGTGCCATGATCGGGCGGGTGGAGCGGGCGCAGAGCAGCGCGACGGCTGCGCTGCTGGGACGACTCTGCGCGGCGCTCGACGTGTCGCTCAGCGATGTCGTCGCGCTCGCCGAGAAGCCGCCGGAGCGCTTGGTGCGGCTTGCCGACCAGCCGCATTGGCGCGATCCCGACAGCGGCTATCGCCGCCGGCACGCCTCGCCGACGGATGCGGCGAGCGGCATCGAGATCATCGTCGTGGATTTGCCGGCCGGCGCGCGGGTGCCGTACAGCCCCTGGGGCCGCAACGCCTTCACCCAGCAATTGCTGATGCTGGAGGGCGCGATCGCCGTGCACATCGACGCCAAGGCGGTGCGCCTGCGCGAAGGCGACTGCCTGGATTTCGACGTGATGCGCGCGGTGATCTTCGAGAATGAAACCAAGCAGGACGCGCGCTACGTCATCATCACGCGGCGCGGCGCCTCCTACGGGAAGATGTGAGATCAGGGCAAGCCTGTCATGGCCTGTCGACAAGTCCGGTCAATGCTCAGGCCAATTGCGGCAGCGGCTGGACCCGCTCGCCGGCCCAGGAGCTGAGCATTTTGATGATAGAGCGTCGCGGACTGCCACAGGACGCGTTGATAGAGCCTGCCTTTGTCCGAATCCCTGGCGATATCGCCGCGCGCGCTCATGATCTTGCCGCGAACGCTCGTTGTGGCGCCGTCGGTGAACGGCAACCATAGACAAGGCGGCGGGCCGCGCGTCCAGCGTTCGAGCGAGACGCGGGTCGGGCAGGGGCGTGTCTACGGCTGTGGTTACAACCGTAATTTGAGGCTCGGCGATGACGGTCCTCAAAATGAGTTGCGCACCTCAAAACACCTCTGCTAACCTTCAACGATGGCTGACACCCTCGCCGCGACCGCGCTGACGCTGAAGGACATCGCCCGCGAGGCGGGCGTCAGCCTGGCGACGGTCGATCGCGTGCTGCACAACCGCCCGGGGGTGCGGCCGGACACGGTGCGGCGCGTCAAGGCGGCGATCGAGCGCAACGCGTTCCAGCCGCATGTCGCCGCCGCCGAACTCGCCCGCGGCCGCGCCCGCCGCTTCGCCTTCGTGATGCCGTCGGGGCCGAATCCCTTCATGCAGCAGATCGAGGCCTATCTCGGCGAGATGTCGGCCTGGCTCTCGGTTCGCCGCCTCAACGTCGAGATGGTCGCGACCGACGTGTTTGACCCCTCCGTGCTCGCGGCCTCACTGGAGGCGCTGTCGGGTGACTACGACGGCGTCGCCGTGGTGGCGCTGGACCATCCGGGCGTCCGCGCCGCGATCAACGATCTCGTCGATGCCGGCACCAAGGTGGTGACGCTGGTTTCGGACGTGCCGTCCTCGCGCCGCCACCATTATGTCGGCATCGACAACATTGCCGCGGGGCGCACCGCCGGCGCGCTGGTCGGGCGGCTGGCCGGCCAAAGGTCCGGCAAGGTCGCGATCGTCGCGGGCTCGCAGGGCCTGCGCGACCATGCCGAACGCATCTTCGGCTTCAACCAGGTGATGGCTTCGGAATTCCCCGGCCTCAGCGTGCTGCCGGTGCTGGAGGGGCGCGACGAGGACGATCGTTCCGAACAGGTGCTGGCGCGGCTGCTCGGCAAGCATGCCGACATCGTCGGCCTCTATAACGTCGGCGCCGGCACCCAGGGCGTCGCCAAGGCCTTGAGTGACAAGGCGTTGAGCTATGCCGGCCGCGACAAGGTCGTGTTTGTCGGTCATGACGTCACCGTGCTGACCCGCCGGCTGCTGCTGCAGGGCGTGATGGATGCCGCGATCTCGCAGAACCCCGGACATGAAGCGCGCGCCGCCGTGCGGGTGCTGCTCGCGCTCGCCCGCGGCGAGCCGATCCTGCGCGAACAGGAGAAGATCAGGATCGACATCGTGATGCGGGACAATCTGCCTTAGCGGCAGATGAATATGGAACGGCCTGGCGGGAAGGCGACGCAAGCTCGCGCACCGCAATGGGTAAATGGGAGGACGATTTGTATCTCGGACTGGACATCGGCACCTCCGGCGTGAAAGCGGTGCTCGTGAGCGAAGCCGGCGCGATCCTCGCGACGGCGGCGCGCGAGCTTGCGCTGTCGCACCCGGCGCCGCTGTGGTCCGAGCAGGACCCCGATTCCTGGGTCGATGCAGCCATCGGTGCGGTCGACGATCTCGCCGCCCGCCATCCGCGCGAGGTGGCGCGGATCCGCGGCATCGGCCTGGCGGGCCAGATGCATGGCGCGACGCTGCTCGACGAGAACGGACGGCCGCTGCGTCCGGCGATCCTCTGGAACGACGGCCGCTCGCAGGCCGAATGCGCCGTGCTGGAGCAGCGTTGCCCCTCGCTGCACGCGATGGCAGGCAATCTGGCGATGCCCGGTTTCACCGCCCCGAAGCTGTTGTGGGTCGCGCGGCATGAGCCAAAAATCTTCGCGCGCGTCGCAAAGGTGCTGCTGCCGAAGGCCTATGTGCGCTATCGCCTGACCGGCGAGTTGATCGAGGACATGTCCGATGCGGCCGGCACGCTGTGGCTCGATGTCGGTCTGCGCCGCTGGTCGCCCCTGCTGCTGCATGCCACCGGGCTCGATCTCCACCACATGCCGCGTCTCGTCGAGGGCAGTGAGGCGAGCGCGATGCTCGCACCGGAATTAACGCGGCGCTGGGGCATGGCGAAAGATGTCGTTGTCGCCGGGGGCGCCGGCGATAACGCCGCGAGCGCGATCGGGCTCGGCGCGATCGCGCCGGGCGATGCGTTCCTGTCGCTCGGCACGTCAGGCGTGGTGTTCCGCGTCACCGACCGGTTCGCGCCGGCGCCTGAAACGGCGGTGCATGCCTTCTGCCACGCGCTGCCCGGCCTCTGGCACCAGATGGGCGTGATGCTCTCGGCAGCGGCCTCGCTGGCCTGGCTCGCCGGCGTGATGGAGACGCCGGCCGCAGCGCTGCTGGCGCCGCTCGGCGAGCGCGTCGACGGGCCGAGCCCGATCAGATTCCTGCCCTATCTCGACGGCGAGCGCACGCCGCACAACGATGCCGCGGCGAGCGGCGCCTTCGTCGGCCTGCGCGGTGCGACCGGGCGGACGCAGATCGTGCAGGCCGTGCTCGAAGGCGTGGCATTCGCCGCGCGCGACAATCTGGCGGCGCTGAGCGCGGCGAGCGGGCCTGTTGCCGAGCTCGATCTCGTCGGCGGCGGCTCGCGCTCGCCGCTATGGGCGCAGATCTGCGCCGATGTGCTCGGCATTCCCGTTCACCGCGTCGAGGAGGGCGAGGTGGGGGCGGCCCTCGGCGCCGCGCGGCTCGGCCGGCTCTCTGTGACCGGCGAGACACCGGCAGCGGTCTGCACCCGCCCGCGGCGGCTCGCGAGCTTCACGCCCCGCGCATCCGTCACTGAGGCCTATGACGAGGCCTATCGGCGATGGCGCGCGCTTTATCCCGCATTGAAGGAGTGCTCTTAAGTGAACGCGTCAGCCAAATTCTTCGATGCAACTGCACCTGTCGCCTTCGCCGGCAAGGATGCGGGACAGGCGCCCGCGTTCCGCTGGTACGACAAGGATCGCCTCGTGCATGGCCGCAGGCTGGAGGATCATCTGCGCTTTGCGGTCTGCTATTGGCATTCGTTCTGCTGGCCGGGCGGCGATCCCTTCGGCGGCGAGACGTTCCTGAGGCCGTGGCACCGGGGCGGTGACGCGATGGCGCAGGCGCGGGCCAAGGCCGACGTCGCCTTCGAGCTGTTCCGCCTGCTGGACGTGCCCTACTTCACCTTCCACGACGTTGATGCCGCGCCGGAAGGTAGCTCGCTCGCCGAGTCCGTCGCCAATCTCAATGCGATCGCCGATCTGTTCGAAGCGAAGATGGCCGCGAGCAAGGTGCGCCTGCTCTGGGGCACCGCCAACCTGTTCACGCATCGTCGCTACATGGCGGGCGCGGCGACCAATCCGGATCCGGAGATCTTCACCTACGCGGCAGGCCAGGTCCGCGCCGCGCTGGAGGTGACGCACCGGCTCGGCGGCCAGAACTATGTGCTGTGGGGCGGACGTGAGGGCTACGAGACGCTGCTCAACACCGATCTCAAGCGCGAGCTCGACCAGCTCGGCCGCTTCATCTCGCTGGTCGTCGAGCACAAGCACAGAATAGGCTTCAAGGGGCCGATCCTGATCGAGCCGAAGCCCAAGGAGCCGACCAAGCATCAATATGATTTCGATGTCGCCACCTGCTACGGCTTCCTTGCGCGCTATGACCTCCTGAAGGACGTCAAGCTCAACATCGAGCAGAACCACGCCATCCTCGCCGGTCACTCCTTCCACCATGAGGTGGCGCTGGCCGAGGCGCTCGGCGTGTTCGGCTCGCTCGACGTCAACCGCGGCGACGATCTGCTCGGCTGGGATACTGACCAGTTCGCGATGAACGTCCCGGAGCTGGCGCTGGTGTTTCACGAGATCCTGAACCGTGGCGGCTTCACCACCGGCGGGCTCAATTTCGACGCCAAGATCCGGCGGCAGTCGATCGACCCTGATGATCTGATCCACGCCCATGTCGGCTCGATGGATGCCTGCGCGCGCGCATTCCTCGCCGCCGCCGATATGCTGGACGCCGGCGCCCTCACGGCGCCGCTCACCGAGCGTTACGAAGGATGGGCTGGGACTGAGGGCCGCGCCATTCTCGGCGGCCAGCGTTCGCTCGCCGATCTCGCCGACCGCGCGCTTCGTCCCGGTTTCGACCCGCAGCCGCGCTCGGGCCGGCAGGAATATCTGGAATCCCTGGTCAACCGCTATGTCTGAGCGAGGCTGCTGATGGCAAAGGCTGACGCGACACCGGTCCTCGAGCTGACCGGCATCGGCAAGGAGTTCGGCGCGATCCGCGCGCTGCATGGCGTCGACATGCAGGTCATGCCGGGCGAGGTTGTCGGGCTGATGGGCGACAACGGCGCGGGCAAGTCGACCCTGGTCAAGATCATCGCCGGCAATTTCCGCCCCAGCCATGGCGAGATCCGCTTTGCCGGCAATGCGGTCCATTTCAGCCGGCCGGTCGATGCCCGCGCCGTCGGCATCGAGGTCGTCTACCAGGACCTCGCGCTGTCGGACAATCTCACGGCGGCGGCCAACGTGTTCCTTGGCCGCGAGCTGAAGCGCAGGTTCGGGCCCATCGCATTGCTCGACCACAAGGCGATGGCAGCGCGCGCGCTGGAGCTCTTCGGCGAGCTGCGCTCGGAGACGCGCCCCGACGATCTCGTCAAGCAGATGTCGGGCGGCCAGCGCCAGGCGGTCGCGATCGCGCGGACGCGGCTCTCCAATGCCCGGCTGGTGATGATGGACGAGCCGACCGCCGCGATCTCGGTGCGCCAGGTCGAGCAGGTGCTCGGCCTGATCCACCGGCTCAAGGAGCAGGGTGTCGCCGTGATGCTGATCTCGCACCGCATGCCGGATGTGTTCGCGGTGTGCGACCGCGTCATCGTCATGCGCCGTGGTGAGAAGCGGGCCGACAAGCCGATCCACCAGACCTCACCAGAGGAAGTCACCGCCCTCATCACCGGCGCGAAGGAGGCGGCGTGATGGCCATGCCCATGGAATCCCCGATCAGCTTCACCAATGTCGGCAAGATCAGGTGGTGGCAGCGCGGCATCTTCGCCTCGCAGACTGGTTACGTTCTGCTCGCGCTGGCGGTGCTGCTGGTGATCATGCATTTCGCCAGCCCCTATTTCTTCACCGAAGGCAACATGCAGAACGTGGCGAAGAACTTCTCGTTCATCGCCATCGCGACGCTCGGCGTCACCTTCGTCATCATCACCGGCGGCATCGATCTGTCGGTGGGATCGATGATGTGCTTCTCCGCCATGATCACCTCGATGGTGATGACCGAGCTGTCGGCGCCCGGCTCGCCAGCAGGCGCCTTGTTCGTGCACATGGCGGCCGACGGCAAGACCGTAATTGCCAACGTGTCCGGCTTGATCCTGCTGATCTCGATCCTCGCCGGCCTCGGCGTCGCGCTGATCGCGGGTCTCGTCAACGGCTTCTGCATCGCGGTGCTCGGCCTGTCGCCCTTCGTCACCACGCTCGGCATGCTCTCGATCATGCGCGGGCTCGGCTATGTCGTCTCCAACGGCCGCGGCAGCTTTCCGGGTGGGCCCGACGCCGATCGATTCTACGCGCTCACGTCGGGTGACGTGCTCGGCGTGCCCGTGCCCTTCATCTATCTCGTGGTCCTCGCGCTGACGATGGCCGTGGTGCTGCATCACAGCGCGTTCGGCCGCCACGTCTTCGCGCTCGGCGGCAACGAGAAGGCGGCTGAACTCACCGGCATCCCGGTCGTGCGGGTGAAGATAGAGGTCTATGTGATCTGCGCGCTCGCAGCCGGCCTGCAGGGCATCATCATCTCCGGCTGGCTCGGATCGGCGCCGGCCAACATGGCGACGTCCTACGAGCTCAACGTGATCGCGGCGGCTGTGATCGGCGGCGCCAATCTCGCCGGCGGCATCGGCGGTCCGCTCGGGGCCATCGTCGGCTGCGTGCTGCTGGAGGTGATCCGCAATGGCCTCGTGCTGGCGCAGGTCTCCTCCTACTGGCAGCAGACGCTGGTGGGCGTGATCATCATCCTGGCCGTGCTGGTCGACCGCATCCGCTCGCGGATGAGCTGACGTAACGTCGCTTCGGGAAGACAAATAAAATGTTGCCTGTCCGCTTCCCGGGCGCTTTCGAGAGGATAGGCACCAAACAAGGGTGGAGGAGACAATGAGGAAACTTCTTCTTGCCGGCATCGCCGTCGCAATGATGGCAACGCCGGCGTTGGCCGCGAACTACCGCTTCGTCATCGTGCCCAAGGCGATGAACAATCCGTTCTTCGACTTCGCGCGCGACGGCTGCCTGAAGCGAGCCAAGGAGCTCGGCAATATCGAGTGCATCTACAAGGGACCGGTCGAGCATGAGCCGGCGACGCAGGCCCAGATCATCCAGGACTTCGTCACCCAGAAGGTCGACGGTCTCGCCATCTCGGTCGCCGACGTCGCGGCCATGACCAAGTCGATCGAGGCGGCGACGGCCGCCGGCATTCCCGTCATCACCTTCGATGCCGACGCGCCCGGCTCCAAGCGTATCGCCTATATCGGCACCAACAACAAGGAGTTCGGCGTCGCGCTCGGCAAGCAGCTGGTGAAGATGCGCCCCGACGGCGGCAAATACGCCATGGTCTCGGGCGGCCCCGGCGCCAAGAACCTCGCCGAGCGCGTCGACGGCGTGCGCGAGGCGCTGAAGGGCTCGAAATGGACGGAGGTCGCGGGCTCCCCGACCTTCTGCAACGACGATCCGGCACTCGCGGTCCAGCAGATGACGGATATGCACACCGCGACACCTGATCTCGCCGCCATCGTTCCCATCGGGGGCTGGCCGATGTTCGCGCCCGAAGGCTTCAAGGCCTTCGCCAGCAGGAACAAGAAGGACATCGATTCCGGCAAGTTCACGCTCGTCGTCGCCGATACGCTGAAGATGCAGCTCGAGCTGCTGCGCGACGGCTATGCCAACGCGCTGGTCGGCCAGCGTCCGTTCGAGATGGGCGAGAAGGCGATGGACACGCTGCTCGCCATCAAGAAGGGCGAGAAGGTGCCGGAGATCGTCTACACCGGCCTCGATCTCGTCACCAAGGACAACGTCGCGCAGATGTTGAAGTAGGAGCGTCCGCCAGCCCCGCGCTCCTGCGTGCCTCCCCCGCTTGCGGTTTTTGCAAGCGGGGGAGATGATCTGGACTGTTGGAATGAAGATAAGGCAATGGGAATGAAACGGTCGCGGCTTGGTTCGCTCGACGTCACTTCAATCGGTCTCGGTTCTGCCCCGCTGGGGGGATTGTTCACCCCCGTGAGCGATGCCGATGCTGAAGCCACGATCGCGCGCGCCTGGTCGCTCGGGGTGCGCTTCTTCGATACGGCGCCGCTCTACGGCTTTGGCCTCGCGGAGCGGCGATTGGGGGCCTTCCTGCGGCAACAGCCGCGCGACTCCTACGCCATCTCGACCAAGGTCGGCCGCCTGCTGCGCGCGCCAGATGGCGGCGCCACCGAGGACGAACACTATAAGGGCACGCCGCGCGAGCGGCCGGTGTTCGATTTCAGCCATGACGGCGTGCTGCGCTCGGTCGAGGAGAGCCTGGTCCGTCTCGGGCTCGACCGCGTCGACGTGCTGCTGGTGCACGATCCTGATGATCACTATGACGACGCCGTCGCCGGGGCCTTCCGCGCACTCCAGCGCCTGCGCAGCGAGGGCACGGTGAAGGCGATCGGCGCCGGCATGAACCAGTCGGAGATGCCGGTCCGTTTCGCCGAGGCCGTGCCCGTCGATTGCTTCCTGCTGGCCGGGCGCTACACGCTGCTCGACCAGGGCGCCCTGGATGCGCTGTTTCCGCTCTGCACGGCGAAAGGCATCGGCATCCTGCTCGGCGGCATCTACAACAGCGGCATCCTCGCCAATCCGCACACCAGCGCGAAGTTCAACTATCAGGACGCCGATGCTTCGCTCGTCGCGCGGGCGCTGGAGCTGGACGCGCTCTGCCGCAAGCATGGCACCGAGCTGAAAGCCGCCGCGCTCCAGTTCTGCATGGCGCATCCGGCCGTCACGGTCGCCGTGATGGGCGCGCGCAACGCCGCGGAGGTTTCCGACAACATCGCGATGTCGGAGACAGCGGTGCCGGCTGCCTTCTGGCAGGAGCTGCGGGCTCGAAACCTCGTCGATGCGCGCGCGCCGCTGCCGGGTGGGGCGTAGGCCATGATCATCGATGGGCATCAGCATTTCTGGGACCCGGCGCGCGCGGACTATCCCTGGATGGCAGCGGACGAGTTGACGCCGATCCGCCGCGCCTTCGGTCCGGCCGATCTTGCACCGCTGCTGAAGGCGAACGGCGTCGACGCCAGCATCGTGGTGCAATGCCGCTCCTCTCTGGAGGAGACCGAGGAATTCTTGCGGATAGCGCACGAAAATCCCTTCGTCGTCGGCGTGGTCGGCTGGGCTGATCTGACGGATGGTGCGCTCGGCGAAACGCTCGATCGGCTTCGTGCTTCGCCCGGCGGCGACAAGCTGGTCGGAATCCGCCACCAGGTCCACGACGAAGCCGATCCCGATTGGCTGCTGCGCGAGGACGTTCAGCGCGGCCTCACCGCTGTGTTCGCCCGCGATCTCGCCTACGATTTCCTCGTCCGCGCCCGCGAGCTGCCGTCGGCGATCGCATCCGCGCAGGCCTTTCCGCAAGCGCGCTTCGTGCTCGACCACACCGCCAAGCCGCCGATCGCCGACGGCGGCAGCGAGGTGTGGGCCGATCGCATCGCCGCGCTCGGGGCTTGCGACAATGTCTGGTGCAAGATCTCTGGGCTTGCGACCGAAGCGGTCTGGAATGATTGGGATGCGGAACGCCTGTTTCCGTTCGTCGCGCACGCCGCGAGGTGTTTCGGCGAAGACAGGCTGATCTTCGGCTCGGACTGGCCGGTGTGCTTGCTCGCGGGGAGCTATGGCAAGATCAAGAGCGCGCTGGAGGCTTGTCTGGCGAAGCTTGGCCCGCAGCTGCGGGCCAAGGCTTTTGGTGTGAATGCGACGCGGGCGTATCGGCTGGCTATCGCAAGTTAGCGTCTGAGCGCGCTCTTGCTTCATGCCTCTCCTGGCAAAGCAGAAGAGGGGAAGCAGCGGCGTGCGCTCTTGTCTACTCGGACATCGGCTTGTCGGAGATGTCCCAGTCCTTGCCGGTGAAGGTGGAGATGAAGAGCGTCTTCATCGGCGTGTAGTCCTCGGGCGTGTAGCTGTAGGTGACGCCGTCGAGGAAGTAGGGCGAGTGGAAGCCCGCCAGCGTCGAAGCCTGCTTCAGCACGTTGGCGCGGGTGAGGTCGTCGCCGCAGCGGCGCAGGATCTCGCCCATGGTCACGGCCTGGCCGTAGCCGGCGAAGGCGATGGTGTTGTCGGGGTCGATGGCCGGGGTGTACTTCTTGCGCAATTCCTCGAACGCCATCACGTCGGGGTCCTTCTCCCATTTGGGCAGGCCGACCTCCTTGTTATAGCGGATGGCGACGATGCCGGTGGCGTTCTCGAGGCCCGCGGCATTGAGGATCGAGCGGCCGGTCGAGCCGGCGGAAAGAAGCTGCAGCGGCTTCCAGCCGAGCTCGGCGACCTTCCGGATCGACTGCGACGAGGCCTTGCCGGTCGAGATGTTGTAGAAGACGTCGGCGCCCGACTTCGAGAGGTTGATGAGCTGGGAATCGACGGTCGGCTCGGTGAGATCGTAGGTCTGCTCCATGATCACCTTTGCGGTGCCGCCGGCGTCCTCCAAAACCTTCTTGAAGGGACCGAGGAAGTCGCGGCCGAAATCGTCGTTCTGGTAGAGGATGCCGATCTTGGCGTTCGGCTTCACGCTGACGACGTGACGGGCCAGGATGCGCGCCTCGGTCGGATAGAGCGGCAGGCCCGCCATCGTCCATTTGAACTCTTTCGGATTGTTCCACTTCGACGCGCCGGTGTTGAGCAGCAGCTGCGGCACGCCCTTGGAGTTCAGATATTTGTGCACGGCGGTCTGCGGCGCGGTGCCGAGCGAGCCGTACAGCGCGAGCACCTCCTCCTGCTCGACCAGGCGCCGCGTCGCCTCGACGCATTTCGGCGCGCTGTAGGCATCGTCCATGGTGAGAAACTTGACCTTGCGTCCGTTGATGCCGCCCTTCTCGTTCAGCATCTGGAAATAGGCCTCGCCGATGCGCCCGAGCACGCCGTAGAGCGAGCCGGGGCCGGAATGCGGCACGGTCTGGCCGATCTTGATCTCGGTGTCGCTGGCGCCCGCATCGTATTTCTTCTCCGCAGCCCAGACGTAAGGGGCGGGCAATGTGGATGCGGCGATGGTGGCGAGCGCGGCGGCGCTGAAATCGCGTCGCGATGGATTCTTCGTCATTATTTGTTTCTCCCTGGCGAGGGCATTGTGCTGGCATCGCAGCTTGGCTCGCAAGTGGGAAGTCACGGCTTTGCGACGCAATGACGCTCAAATCACGGGGCGTTAGCGCCTAGACTCAAGTTTTCTCGGCCACGATCACGAGGCCGCGCACCGGCTCGTCATTCTCGATGCGCGGCGAGGCCGGCTCCAACGTCAGCAGCTTGAGGCCCGCCTTGGCGAGGGCGCCGCGCACATATTCCGCGGAGTGGGCATAACGCAGGCCTTCGCCGAGCACGATGCCGCTGCCATCATGCGTCTCCAGCGTGAAGGCGAGCACGCCGCCGGATACGAGCACGCGCCTGGCTTCGCTCAGCACCGGCGCGAGATCGGAGAGATAGACGAAGACATCCGCGGCGACGACGAGGTTCGCGCATCCATCGCCCTTGCTCCGCAGGCCTTCGATCATGTCGGCGACTTCGAGCTCGGCGTAGAGCTCGGTCGCGCGCGCCTCCTTGATCATGCCGGGCGACAGGTCAATGCCGATGAAATGGTCGACCTGCTTCGAGAATGCGGCGGCCGCAAGCCCGGTGCCGCAGCCGAGATCGATGGTGCGTTTGAAGAAGGCCGGCTTCTTCGCGGCGACCCGCGCGGCCACCACCGCCTTGAAGATCAGCGCCGGGGCGCGATAGTCGAGATCGTTGACCAGCGTGTGCTCGAAGCGCGGGGCGTACTGGTCGAACAGCGCCTGCACATAGGCCTTGGGCATCTCCGACATCTCGGCGTCGCCGAGCCGCATCAGATGCAGGCCAGCGCCGTGCTGGTCCTCGGGATCGGACCGCCGCGCTTCTCGAAATGCGGCGATCGCCTTGTCGCGCTCGCCGAGCTGCTGACGGATTTCGCCGAGCGTGAACCAGGCCGAGGTGAAGTTCGGCGCGAGCTCGATCGCCTGCTCTATGAGGTCAGCGGCGGCGGGCAGATCGCCCTTGAGCTGGAGGTCGCGTGCGAACTCGAAGCGGCGGTCGGCGATGAGATCGCCGGAAGTCTGGAACAGGCGGAGCGGCATTGGGAACCATCTCTTCATTGCCGGGCTTGACCCGGCAATCCATCAAAAAGAGGACTCTTTAAGAGGATGGATGCGCGGGTCAAGCCCGCGCATGACGGCTTAATTTGGAGCAGCCCCTTCCTATATGTCTCACATGCGTCCGCAAGACATCCTGCTGCCAGTTGCTGCCGGCCTGTGCTGCAAGCCCGGCGGCTTCCATATCGATCCCGTCCGCCCGGTCGAGCGGGCCGTGATCACCCACGGCCATTCCGACCATGCCCGCGCCGGCCATGGTGCGGTGCTGGCGACGCAGGAAACGCTGGACATGATGCGGCTGCGCTATGGCGAGAATTTCGCCGGGTCGACGCAAGCCATCAGCTATGGCGAGGAGATCCGGCTCGGCGATGTCTGCGTGAAATTCCACCCGGCCGGCCATGTGCTGGGATCGGCGCAGATCGCGGTGACCTGCAAGGACACCTGCATCGTCGCCTCCGGCGACTACAAGGACGCGCCCGATCCGACCTGCACGCCGTTCGAGCTGGTGCAATGCGACGTCTTCATCACCGAGGCGACGTTCGGGCTGCCGGTATTCCGGCATGGCGATGCGAGCGACGAGGTCAAGAAGCTGCTCGCCTCCGTCGCGCTGTTTTCCGAGCGCGCGCATCTGGTCGGCGCCTATTCGCTCGGCAAGGCCCAGCGCGTGATCGCGCTGCTGCGCGCGGCCAGCTATGACGCCCCGATCTATCTGCATGGCGCGATGGAGAAGATCACCGAGTACTATCAGAGCCGGGGCATCGATCTCGGCGAGCTCAAGCCGGTGAAGGGCGTGAAGAAGGCGGCGCTCGCCGGGACCATCACGCTGGCGCCGCCCTCGGCGACCTCCGATCTCTGGACGCGGCGCTTTCCCGATCCGGTCACTGCGTTCGCGTCAGGATGGATGCGCGTGCGCGCCCGGGCGCGGCAGCGCGGCATCGAGCTGCCGCTGGTGATCTCCGACCACGCCGACTGGGACGGCCTCACCGCCACCATCGCCGCGACCGGTGCCGGCGAGATCTGGGTCACGCACGGCCAGGAAGATGCACTGGTGCATTGGTGCCAGAGCAAAGGCCTGAAAGCGCAGCCGCTCGACCTCGTCGGCTATGGCGACGAGGAGGAGAGCGAGACGGCGCTTCAAGACGAGGCCGAAGCATGAACCGCTTCGCCGAGCTGCTGGACCGTCTCGCCTACGAGCCCGGCCGCAACAACAAGCTGCGGCTGCTCACCGGCTATTTCCGCGAGGTCGGTGACCCCGACCGCGGCTACGCGCTGGCTGCGCTCACCGGCGCGCTCAGCTTCAAGCACGCCAAGCCGGCCCTGATCCGCGATCTCATCGCATCGCGTACTGATCCCGTGCTGTTCGGGTTGAGTTACGATTACGTCGGCGATCTCTCGGAGACGGTGGCGTTGATGTGGCCGAAGACGCAAGACAATGCGCAGTCTTTTCCGGGCCCCCCCTCTCCCCCGCCCTCCCCCACAAGGGGGGAGGGAGCGCAGCGGAGTGGGGCGCTGTCAGCGAGCACAATATCTCTTGGCGATTCCCAAAGTGAGGGACGCACGAGCTTCTCCGTTCCCTCCCCCCTTGTGGGGGAGGGGCAGGGAGGGGGGTACTCCGGGCGAGATGCTGATGAGTCCCGTCACGCCCGCAACCACAACAACCCACCGCCGCCGGCCCTAACCGAGGTTGTCACCACGTTGCGCACCCTCGGCAAGACCGAGCTGCCGAAACAGCTCGAGCGCTGGCTCGACGAGCTCGATGAGACCGGGCGCTGGGCGCTGCTGAAACTCGTCACCGGGGCGCTGCGCATCGGCATCTCTGCGCGCCTCGCCAAGACCGCGGCGGCCGCGCTCGGCGACAAGGACCCGCACGAGGTCGAGCTGATCTGGCCGGGGCTCGCGCCGCCCTATCTCGACCTGTTCGCCTGGCTGGAGGGCCGTGGCGAAAAGCCGGTCAACCGCGATCCCGCACCGTTCCGCCCGGTGATGCTGGCGCATGCGATCGAGGACAGCGATTTCGCCGCGCTCGATCCCGCCGACTACATCGCCGAGTGGAAATGGGATGGCATTCGCGTGCAGGCCGTCGCCGGCCGGGACGAGCGCGGCCACACCACGGCGCGGCTCTATTCACGTACTGGCGAGGACATCACGGGGAGCTTTCCGGATCTCGTGCCGTCGCTGCGCCTTCCGGGCGCGATCGATGGCGAGCTGCTGATCCTGCGTGAGGGCCGTGTGCAAAGTTTCAACGTCCTGCAGCAGCGGCTCAACCGCAAGGTCGTCTCGCCCAAGTTGATCAAGGAATTTCCGATTCACCTGCGCGCTTACGATCTGCTCGGCGACGACGAGAACGATTTGCGCGAGCTGCCGTTCGCGGAACGGCGCGAACGGTTGGAGACCTTCATCAAGAAGCTCGGCGATCCCCGCATCGATCTGTCCCCCACCGTTGCCTTCTCCAGCTGGGAAGCTTTGACTGCCGCACGCGCCGATCCCGCAAGTGCCGGTGCCGGCGAAGACGCGGACGCCGTCGAAGGCGTGATGCTGAAGCGACGCGATGCGCCTTATCTGCCCGGACGTCCCAAGGGCCAGTGGTGGAAGTGGAAACGCGATCCGCACATCATCGATGCCGTTCTGATGTATGCGCAGCGCGGTCACGGCAAGCGCTCGTCCTTTTATTCCGACTACACGTTCGGCGTCTGGACCGCGGGCGAGGGCGGCGACGAACTGGTGCCGGTCGGCAAGGCCTATTTCGGCTTCACGGACGAGGAGCTGCTGCAGATCGACCGCTTCGTCCGCCGCAACACCACGGAGAAGTTCGGCCCCGTCCGCCATGTCGTGCACGAGGGCGAAAAGGGCTTGGTGCTGGAGGTGGCGTTCGAGGGCCTGCAGCGCTCGCCGCGACACAAATCCGGTGTCGCCATGCGCTTCCCCCGCATCAGCCGCCTGCGCTGGGACAAGCCGCCGCGCGAGGCCGATCGGCTGGAGACGCTGGAGAGGATGCTGAAGGCGGACGCGGCGGAGGTCGAGGTGTGAGGTGCGTGATCCTGAGCGCACGCCTCGTCCTTCGAGACGACCGCTTCGCGGTCTCCTCAGGATGAGGCTAATCGGCATCGGTGCGCGTTGAAACTGCTGCCGCGCACTCCGTCCTCATCCTGAGGAGCCCGCCTAAAGCGGGCGTCTCGAAGGATGGCGGCCGCGAAAAACTCTCATTGGGCTGCGGGAGAGACAAACCGACCGTCGAATTAAACTCCCGTAACCCGATTGACGCCCTGTTGCGGGTTCCCCATCTGCCTCGCCGTGCCCTATAATGGGTCGAATCCGCCTACAGGAGTTTGAGATGGTCCAAGACGTCAGAGATTTGCCGGCCGGCCGCAACGACGGGCTGAACCGCTTTCTCGGCGGCTCGCCGCTGGCGGTCGCGTTTCGCCTGGTCCTGCTCTCGATCCTGGTCGGCGTCGTGCTCGCGGCGATCGGCTTCGATCCCTGGAACATCCTCACCAGCATTCGCCTGTTGTTCCAGCGTCTGTGGGATCTCGGCTTCGACACCATCAATTGGCTGTGGCGCTACTTCCTGCTCGGCGCAGTCATCGTGATCCCGATCTGGCTGCTCTCGCGCGTGTTCGGCACGCCGCGCCGGTAGAGTTTTGGGAGCCCGCAGCCGATGCAATTGCGCTTTGTCGGCTGCGGCGATGCTTTCGGCTCCGGCGGCAGGCTCAACACCTGCTTCCACGTCTCGGGGCGCGAGGCCAACTTCCTGATCGATTGCGGCGCGTCGGCTCTGCCGGCGCTGAAGCGGCTTGAGATCGCGTGCGAGGACATCGATCTCATCCTGATCACGCATTTCCACGGTGATCATTTTGCCGGGCTGCCGTTTGTCCTGCTCGACGCCCAATTCTCGCGGCGGACGCGGCCGCTGACGATCGCCGGCCCGCAAGGTATCGAGACGCGGCTGCGTGAGGTGATGGAGGTGCTGTTCGAGCACTCCTCGAAGACACAGCAGCGCTTCGAGCTAAATGTCGTCGAGCTCGCGCCCGAGCAAAGCCGGACTTTCGGTGCCGTGACGGTGACGCCCTATCCGGTCGTGCACGGCGAATCCGGTGGCCCCTTCCTCGCCTACCGCATCGAGGCCGAGGGCCGCACGCTCGCCTACAGCGCCGATACCGAATGGACGGAGACGCTCATTCCGCTGGCGCATGGCGCGGACCTTTTCATCGCTGAAGCCTATATGTACGAGAAGGTAGTCAAGAACCATCTCAGCCTGAAGACTTTGGAACAGTATCTGCCGGCGATCGGCGCGAAGCGGCTCGTCCTCACCCATATGAGCGACGACATGCTTTCGCGCCTCGAGGCTCTGCCTCATATGGCGGCCGAGGACGGCATGGTCGTCGTGTTCTGACCATGCACGCGCCCGTCCATCCCAAAGTCGGCACACGTGAAGTGTTCGCCATCGCCGGTCCGGCGATGGTCGCGAACCTGACCACGCCGCTGATCGGCATCGTCTCGACCACGGCGATCGGCCGTCTCGACGATGCCGCGCTGCTTGGCGGCGTGGCGATGGCCTCGGTGATCTTCGACTGCCTGTTCTGGCTGTTCGGCTTCCTGCGGATGAGCACGCTCGCCTTCACCGCGCAATCGCTGGGCGCGGGTGACACGCGCGAGCCGACCGCGATCCTGGCGCGCGGCTTCATCGTTGCCGGCCTGATCGGCGCCGCGCTGATCGTGCTGCAACTGCCGCTGGCCGCTTTGCTGTTCGACCTCATGGGCGGCAGCGAAGGTGTGACGCAGGCCGCGAAGATCTACTTCAAGATCCGGATCTGGTCGTCGCCGTTCGCGCTCGCCAATTACGTCATCCTCGGTTGGCTGATCGGCCAGGCCCGCGCCAATTCAGCCTTGATGCTTCAGGTCGTCATCAACCTCGTCAACATGGCGGCGACGATCCTGCTGGTGCTGGTCTACGACACCGGCATCGCCGGTGCCGCGATCGCCGCGCTGTTGTCGGAAGCGGTCGGGTTCGCCCTCGGCGTGATCGTCTGCCGCCATTATGCCGATGGCGGCTTCTCCGTGCCGTACGCGACCCTGCTCGACCGCGACAAGCTGTTGCGGTTGCTGGCGGTGAACACCGACATCCTGATCCGCACTGCGGCGCTGATCGCCGTATTCCTGTTCTTCACCGCCAAGGGCGCGCAGGCCGGCGACGTCACGCTGGCCGCCAACTCGGTACTCAACAATTTCCTGCTTGTCAGCGCTTTCTTCCTCGACGGTCTCGCCAACGCAGCGCAGCAGCTCTGCGGCCGCGCCGTTGGCGCGCGCGATGCAACGGGCTTTGCGGATTCGACCCGGCTGGTGCTGCTATGGGGCCTCGGCTTCGCGCTGGTGGTGTCGGGACTGTTCGCGCTGTTCGGGCCGCATTTGATCGATTTCATGACGGCGAGTGACGACGTCCGCCGTGCCGCGCGCGAATTCCTGCCGTTCGTCGTGCTCGCGCCGATCCCCGGGGTATTCGCCTTCGGCTTCGACGGCATCTATATCGGCGCGACCTGGGCGCGCGAGATGCGCAACCTGATGCTGGCTTCGCTGCTGATCTTCCTCGCCGCCTGGTGGGCGCTGCAGTCGCTCGGCAATGCCGGACTGTGGTGCGCGCTGATGGCTTCCTACCTCTCGCGCGGTGGCTTGCAGGCCGCACGCTATCCGGCGCAGTTCCGGGCGACGTTCTCGAAATCATAGCTCTCGTGTCCCGGACGCGCTGCAGCGTGAAACGCTGCTGCGCAGAGCCGGGACCCATTCCTCTCGAACTCGCCGTCACATGGGCCCCGGCTCTGCAGCGCACCGCGCCGAAGGCGGCGCGCTGCGCTGCGTCCGGGGCACGAGAGCGCCTTACATCCCCGGCCAGTCTTCCGCCGTGAGGGTCGCCGCATCCGCGCCGACGATCTCGGACAGGGAATCCCGCCCGGTGCGAAGCAGCGTCGAGGTGAGGTCACGCTTGATCTCGTCGACGAGGCCGAGGCCCTTGTAGATCAGCGACGAATAGAGCTGGATCAGGCTCGCGCCGGCGCGGATCTTCGTCAGCGCGGCACCGCCCGAATCCACGCCGCCGACGCCGATCAGCGGGAACGCGCCCTCGACGCGCACATAGGTTTCCGCGACCATGCGCGTCGACAGGCGGAACAGCGGCCGGCCGGACAGGCCGCCTTGCTCCTTGGCGCGCATCTCCTCCCGCAGCGTGCTCGGCCGCGCGATCGTCGTGTTCGACACGATCATGCCGTCGACCCGGCGCGAACGCGCCACCTGCACGACGTCGTCGAGCTGGGCGAGGCTCAGATCCGGCGCGATCTTGAGCAGCACCGGCGTGTCGCCGGCCTTCTGCCTGACACGCTCGCGCGCGTCGATCACCCTTGCGAGGAGATCGTCGAGCAGGGCGCCTTCCTGCAAATTGCGCAGGCCCGGCGTGTTCGGCGAGGAGACGTTGACGGTGAAATAGCTCGCGACCGGCGCAAAGGTCTCGATCAGCTTGACGTAGTCGGCGACGCGGTCCGGCGAATCCTTGTTGGCGCCGACATTGACGCCGACGATGCCGCCGTGCTGCGCGCGCGCGGCAAGCCGGCGCAAGGCGACGTCGGCGCCGTCATTGTTGAACCCCATGCGGTTGATGACGGCCTCGTCGCGCTCCAAACGAAACAGCCGCGGCCGCGGATTGCCGCTCTGCGGCTTCGGCGTCACCGAGCCGATCTCGACGAAGCCGAAGCCGAGCCGCAGCAATGCGTCCGGCACCTCGGCGCTCTTGTCGAAGCCCGCGGCCATGCCGATCGGATTGGGAAAGTTGAGCCCGAAGGCGCGCATCGCGAGCTTGGGATCGTCAGCGCGCGGCTTGACCGGCGGCAGGAAGCGCAGTCCCTGGATCGCGAGGCGATGGGCGTCTTCCGGATCGAGCCAGCGCAGCACCGGCAGCGAAAAGGCGTCGAAAGCGCGGATCACGGCAGCAGCTCCGGAGTGTCGTGGCCGCCGTCCGAGCGGATGTTGAGGTTCATCACCGACAGCACCGCGCCGAGGTCGAGCTCGCCATAGAGATGTGGAAACAGCTCGTCATTGCGCGAGCGCTCCCAGCGCAGCTCGCTGCCGAGTGCGTCGCCATCGACCTCGACCAGGAACAGCGCGCGCTGTCCGACATAGTGCTTGCGCAAGGTCTCGGGAACCTGGGCAGCGGTGGAGAAATGGATGAAGCCGTCGCGCGCATCGTCCGCGCTGCCCCGGTAGACACCTTGCCGTTCCGCCTCGCGCCAGGCCGAGGCCGGACAGATTTTGTAGATCTTGACCACCGCTTGCGCAGCCCTGTTTGCTCTTTGAGTCAGCTCTTTGAGTTTCTTGGGTTTTTTCGCCGCGTGCGGGTCCCCGAAACCCGGGCGCGACCGTAAAGGCCGCCCCTTCCGAACTCAAGGCTTAGAGCCTATTCCGTTCCGATGAAATCGGAACGGGGCTCTAGATTCCTATTTTGGCGCGTTTTTCCAGAGGCGAACCGCTATCCACATCGCTTGAAGGCGCGCCTGCCCACCGCCTCTTGCGCGAAAAACGGAAAACCGGTTGATTTGAGGATAGTTTTCCTGAGTTGCGACGGGCTGGACCTTGCATGGTCAGACAGGCCAAAGCGCAGAGGATACTGACGCACGACCAGATCTGGGTCGCCCTGGATCGGCTGGCGGCGCGCGCCGGTCTGTCGCCGTCCGGCCTTGCCAAGCGCGCCGGGCTCGATCCCACCACCTTCAACAGGTCCAAGCGCGTCACCTCCGACGGCCGCGAGCGCTGGCCCTCGACCGAATCGATCGCAAAGGCACTGGCCGCAGCCGACTCCTCGATCGAGAGCTTTGCGCGGCTGATCGACGATGAGGCCGGCGACGGTCGCTCGGTACCGCTGCTCGGCTTCGCGCTGGCCGGCGCGAGCGGCGCTTTCGATGAGGCCGGCCTTCCATCCGGCAAGGGCTGGACCGAAACCGCGCTTCCCACCGAGGACAGCCACACCTTTGCGCTGGAGATTTCCGGCGATGCGCTGCTCCCTGCCTATCGCGACGGCGACCTCATCCTGGTCTCACCCGGCGCACCGATCCGCAAAGGCGACCGCGTGGTGGTGAAGACCAAAGGGGGCGAGGTGGTGGTCGCGACGCTCGGGCGCCGCACCGCGAAGGCGCTGGAGCTTCAGTCGTTCGATGCGTCGCAGGCCGGGCGCACGATGGCGGCGAGCGATGTGGCGTGGATCGCGCGCATCATGTGGGCGAGGCAGTGAGGGCGAGGGGGCGCTCACATGCAGCGCACTCTACGCATCCACGGAGCTCTCACAGCACTTCGAAGATCTTGTAGGCGACGGCACCTTCGACGAGGTAGCCCTTGCCGACGCAGACGATGTCGTTGAGCCAGGCATAGGTTTGCGAGCCGGTCTCGAACAGCGGATTGGTGCGGAAGTAGTATCCGGCGGGATCGACCTTGGTACGTCGCGCGGGATCCGCCATCTCGGCGCGCAAAGACTGCGGCGTCACCCAGCGGCCGCCATAGGTCATGTAGATCAACTCGCCATCATGCGTCCGCAACGACAGGCGCACATCGAGGGTCATGGTACCATCGGCGCGGAATAACGCCCAGTCACCACCGCCCCGCAGCACCTCGCCGCGCAGGCGTGGCCCTTCGAACGAACCCTTGGCCGCCCCGAACAGCACGCGCTGCCCGATCGGCCCGGCGCCGAAATTGATGCGCGGATCGAGGTCGACGACGATGTCGAAGAGAAGCCTGGTCGCGAGGTCACCGACGGGCTTGATGCGGGGATCGGCCATGGTCTGACGCTCCTGTTTCGTGGATGGTGTTGCGTCGGCGGGCTACGCTGCCTGCGTGGCTTCGCCGAACAGCTTGCGCCTGACCACGTCGGTCGAAACGCCGGATTGAGCGCAGAGCTCGGAGAGATCGAAGACGAAGCGCTCATAAGCGATCTTGTCGTCGCGAAAGGCGAAGGCGATGAACACCGGCAGCTCCGCGCGGCGCCCGTTGGGCTCGGCCCCGAAGCGATCCCCCGTCATCGTCATCCGCGCGGTGCCCCAGCAGACCAGCGTGTCAGCGGAATTGGCGTGGCCGTCGAGGGTGACGTGATAGTCCGGGAAGGACTTGAAGAAGCGCGTCAGGATGCGCTGGTTTTCGGCGAGACCTCGCGCCCTGGTGCCGAAGGCCGGCGTCTCCAGCACCATGTCGGGATGCAGAACCTCCAGCGCCGCTGGGATGTCCTGCCGGCTCTTCGCGATTGCCAGCCTTTCCGCCAGCTCGAACATGCACCTGCCGTCCACGGCTCGTCTCGCAACATTCTAAATGTCTAATACATACATTATGTATGTTATATGCGGTTTGATACCAACGCGTCAAGCTTTAGGTTGCGCGCGATGCGGGCAAAGGATCCT
This sequence comes from Bradyrhizobium sp. CCBAU 11430, assembly GCF_028128855.1. NCBI lineage: Bacteria > Pseudomonadati > Pseudomonadota > Alphaproteobacteria > Hyphomicrobiales > Nitrobacteraceae > Bradyrhizobium > Bradyrhizobium sp. CCBAU 11430. The sequence goes on along the minus strand of NZ_LBJV01000072.1, from coordinate 298,666 downwards.
CCGAGAAGTCGTCGGGAAGAGTACAGCGAGGCCACCAGGCAGGCGCTGCTCGATGCCGGCCGCGAGGCGTTTGCCGCCAATGGATTTCAGGCGGCGGGCATGGAGGCGATCTCGCGGGCGGCGCGGGTCACGCGCGGCGCGTTCTACCATCACTTCGCGGACAAGAAGGCGCTGTTCGATGCCGTCGTAGTCGCCATGCAGCGCGACGCGGCCGCCAGAATCGAGGCCGCGGCGCGCAATGAGCGCAAGATCTGGGATCGTCTCAGCGCCGGCATCGACGCCTATCTCGACGCCTGCGAAGAGCCGGACTACGCGCGCATCGTCATCCAGGAAGCGCAAGCCGTGCTCGGCGAGCCGCGCTATCGCGAGATCGAGGAGACCTATCCGACCGCGCTCCTGATCGCGACCCTGCGGGCCCTGAAGCGCGATGGCGAGTTGCACGCGGACGATGTCGATCTGCTCAGCCGGATGATCGACGCCATGATCTGCAAGATCGGATTGCTGCTGCCCCACGCCGACGATTCCAGGAAGCTGCGCAGAAACGGACAGAAGATCGTCGCCGCCGTGCTGGAGACCTTTCGCCAGAAGGTCTGAATCCGCTCCCGGCCCGCGTCGCCCTGCATCGCCATTGCGACTCACCGCCGCTCTCGCATAGGTTGCGGCCGATATTGCCGATCCAATTCATCTTAGGGGGATATGATGAATCGCCGTCACGCATTGAAGGCTCTGGCGGGTCTTGCGCTTTGTCCGCTCTGCAAGCCGGCCTTCGCCGCCGAAGGCGCGCATTGGAGCTATGAGGGCGTCGGCGGCCCGGCCAAATGGGGCGATCTCGATGCGGCCAACAAGGCCTGCGCGGTCGGCCTGCAGCAATCGCCGATCGACATCGAGGGGACGATCAAGTCGCAATTGCCGGTTCTGAAGCTGAACTGGGGCAAGAGCGCCGACACCATCGTCAACAACGGACACACGATCCAGCTCAACTTCGCCGAAGGCAGCACGTTGATGCTCGGCGACGTCAAGTACAAGCTGCTCCAGGTGCACTTCCACCGGCCGAGCGAGCACATGATCGGCGGCAAGAATTTCCCGATGGAGGCGCATTTCGTCCATCGCAACGAAGCCGGCGGCCTCGCCGTGGTCGGCGTGCTGATGGCCGAGGGCAGGCCGAACCCGGCCTTCGGCAAGATCGTCAAGACCATGCCGGCGGCGGAAGGCCCCGCGGTGAAAGCGGATGCGGGCATCGATCCTCACGCCATGCTGCCACCGAGGCTCAGCTACTTCCGCTATCCCGGCTCGCTGACGACGCCGCCCTGTTCGGAAGTGGTCGAATGGCTGCTGCTGACCACCCCGATTCAGGTGTCGGCCGCCGAGGTCGCCGCGTTCGCAAAGCTCTATCCGATGAACGCGCGCCCGGTGCAGAAGGATAACAGGCGCTACGTATTGCGCTCGGCCTGAGCGAGCGCTCCAATGAGCGCTGTCGTCCCGGCGAACGCCGGGACCCATACCGCGTGATCTCTCGGAGAGTGGCGGTCTTCGTACCAACGCAGGCGCAACTACGAATCTTCGCCCAACTTCTCCCTGTGGTTATGGGTCCCCGCTTTCGCGGGGACGACGATGGAGAAAGCCGTGGCCTCACGCGCTCCGCGCCAGCGCGCCGTCGATCATGTTGACCGCGTTCTGCACACCGTACACCGCCACGAAGGAGCCGAAGCGCGGGCCCTTCTCCTGGCCGAGCAGTACTTGATAGAGCATGTTGAACCAGTCCAGCGTGACCCCGGGACGGCCGTCCTTGCCCTTCTTGACCTGATCGAGGAAGGGCTCGCGGCGGCCGATCTCGTAGACGACGTTCTGGATGTCCTCGGCAGATGCGTCCTGCGCAAGCTGTGACAGCGCATCGCGCAGATCCTGCAGTGCGCTGCGCTCGGTGTCCGAGGGCACGCGGAACTGCTTCGTCGGCGCGACGAAGTCGCGGTAGTAATTGATGGCGTAGCCGACCATCGCATCGAGCTTCGGATGCGTCTGCGGCGAAACGCCCGGACGATAACGGCCAATGAAGCCCCACAGCGTCTCGGCATTCTCCGCGTTCGACGACGACACCAGCGTCAGCAGGAGCTGGAAGGTGACGGGCATATCGCCCTGCGGCGGCTTGCCGTTGTGGATGTGCCAGACCGGATTGCCGAGCTGCTGCTTGTCATCCTGCCGGGCAAAGCCGTCGATGAACTGCTGATAGTCGTCGACGTTGCGCGGGATGACGTCGAAATACAGCCGCTTGGCCGCCTTGGGCTCGCGATACATGAACAGCGACAGCGATTCCGGTGAGGCGTAGCGCAGCCATTCGTCGATAGTGAGGCCGTTGCCCTTCGACTTCGAGATCTTCTGGCCCTGCTCGTCGAGGAAGAGCTCGTAGTTGAAGCCTTCGGGCGGCGTGCCGCCGAGCGCCTTGGCGATTGCACCGGAGAGCTTCACCGAATCGATCAAATCCTTGCCGGCCATCTCGTAGTCGACGCCGAGCGCGACCCAGCGCATCGCCCAGTCGGCCTTCCACTGGCATTTTACATTTCCGCCGGTGACGGGCGTCTCCACTTCCTGGTTCGTATCAGGATCGACATAGGTCACCGTACCGGCCACGACATCGCGGCGGATCATCGGCACCTGGAGCACCACGCCCGTGGTCTTGCTGATCGGCAGGAACGGCGAGTAGGTCGCGCGCCGATCGGGGCCGAGCGTCGGCAGGATGATCGCCATCACCTTGTCGTAGGCAGCTAACATCTTGAGCAGCGTCGCGTCGAAGCGGCCTGATGTGTAGTAGTCCGTCGAGCTCGCGAACTCGTAGTCGAAGCCGAAATGATCCAGAAACGCGCGCAGGCGCGCGTTGTTGTGCGCACCGAACGAGGGGTACTCGTTGGAGAACGGATCTGGCACCCGCGTCAGCGGCTTGCCGAGATGCGCGGCCAGCATCTCCTTGTTGGGGACGTTGTCGGGCACTTTCCGAAACCCGTCCATGTCGTCGGAGAACGCCAGGAGGCGCGTCTTGACCTTGTCCTCGGTCAGAACACGGAAGGCATGGCGCACCATCGAGGTGCGCGCGACCTCGCCGAACGTGCCGATATGCGGCAGGCCCGACGGTCCGTAGCCGGTCTCGAACAGCACCTCGTCCTTCGGACTCTTCTTCAGCCGCGCGACAATGGCCTTCGCCTGCTCGAACGGCCAGGCGTTGGATTGTTCGGCGAGCGCACGAAGATCGCTCGGGCTCATGTTGGGATCGATAACGGACATTCAGAAGGGCCTCCGGGCCGCGGAAAATAGCGATTTCCGGGCAGAATGCAAAAGAACGGTTGTTGTCATTCCGGGGCGATGCGCCAGCATCGAACCCGGAATCCCGAGATTCCGGGTCTGGTCCTGCGGACCATCCCGGAATGACAATTCAACGATCTCGAGATTCCGGGTTCGCACTTCGCGCGCCCCGGAATGACGATCGATGGCTAAAACGGGCTCACCGAGAAATACCGCAGCCACAGATCGGTGTAGCGGCCTTTTTCCCAGACGCGGAATAGGGCCCAATTCAGGGCCTGGCGCAGCACGTCGTTGCCCTTGCGGACGGCGATGCCGATGCCTTCGCCGAAGAAACGGCTCTCGACGAAGGGACCGCCGGAGAAAGCGCAGCAATCGCCGGAATCGGTGCCGTTGATCCAGAACGCCAGCGAGATGGCGTCGCCGAAAATGAAATCGACCTCGCCCTTGCGCAAAGCGCTGCGGAGCGCGTCGTCATTGGGATAGCCGTGCAGCTCGGCGTCGGTGAACATCGCCTTGAGATAGGCCTCGTGCGCGGAGCCGGCGATGACGCCGACTTTCTTGCCCTCGAGATATTCCGGGCGGATCTCCGGCATCACCGCGTCCTTGCGCGAGGCGAAGCGCGCCGGCACGCGGTAATAGGGATCGGTGAAGTCGACCCGGGCGCGCAGCTGCGGGCTGACCGCCATCGAGGCGATGATGGCATCGCCCCGGTTGGAGGAGAGCGCATCGACCAGCGTCTCGAAGCGGCGCATCTGCACGGTGCAAGTGACCTTGATCTCCTCGCACAGCGCGCGGGCCAGATCGACGTTGAAGCCGGCCGGGTTGCCGTCGGCGCCGGTGAAATTGAACGGCGGATAGTCGGTCTCGGTCAGGAAGCGGATCACGGTCAGGCGCGACAGGTCCGGCCGCTCCGGTCGCCGCCGCGGATCCCAGAAGCCGGGTACGGCTTGCGGGGCGGCCTGCACCGCCCGAGGTGCGGCTTGTGGCGTCCCCTGTTGTGTTCCTTGGGGCGCCGCTGGAGGCTGCTGGGCCGGGGCCTGCGCGTCGGCGCCGGGAAGGCCTGCGAGCAGGCAGGCGCCGACGGCCAGCCCCGCCAGCAAGATACGGGCAGATTTGGACGATTTCGCCTGTTGCGATGGAGCCATCGGCCGGAAATGAACGAATTTCATTGGGATCGGAGGGCGTTATAGACCATCCCGGCGGGAACGCGAGTGCGGAATGCAGGCAAGGTGAAGGTCTGCTCCCTCTCCCGCAAGCGGGCGAGGTGCACCGCACGAGGCGCGATTGATCCGCCGAACTAGAGATACTTCTTCAAATCCGCTGCAGCCTCTTCCGGTGTGCGCTTCAGGTTGAACGGCGACACGAAGCGGCCGTCGCGGTCCATCAGATAGATCAGCGCGGTGTGGTCCATGGTGTAGTCGCCGTCCTTGGTCGGGACCTTCTTGGCGTAGACCCGGTAGGAGGTGATGACCTTGGCCGTCTCGGCGGGATCGCCGGACAGACCTTCGAGATGCGGATCGAAGCTCGACAGATACTCCTTCATGGTCGCCGGCGTATCGCGCTCGGGATCGACCGAGATGAAGACGGCATTGACCTTGTCGGCGTCCTTGCCCAGCGCGCGCAGCACTTCCGAGATCTCGAACAGCGAGGTCGGGCAGACGTCGGGGCAATGGGTGTAGCCGAAGAAGATCAGGGTCGGCTTCCCCTTGAGGCTCTTGTCGGTGACGGCCTTGCCGTTCTGATCGGTCAGCTGGAACGGGCCGCCGACCGCGGCCGGCTGCGCCACCTTGCTGACCCCGCCCATGGCCCAGAACATGATCAGGAGGCCGATAACGAGGCTTGCGGCGAAGGCGGTCGCGATCACCAGCGGACGGGCGGCGGAGCTCATGAGCGGAAAACTTCCTGTCGTGGATCAGAAGCAGGCGGCGAAACCGGTCCTGATCATCTCGAAGAACATCTGCGTGCCGTAGTGGAACCACAGCGCCAGCGCGCCGAGCACCAGCAATCCGCCGATCCCCGCGCCTGCCAACAGCAGCACGAACGGCGTCCGGCCGGCAGTGGGCGAATTGTCCTGTAGCGGATGCGACGGGTGCAGCGGTTGAGCCATGACAACGATCGGGGGCGAAGGCCCCGGTTTCCAGCCCTCAGATAAGCTTTAGCCCGCCTGCGGGCAAGGCGCCGCCGGCGGGCCGGAACGATCTCGTCAGGCTGGAAGCGTCAGCGCAGGAGCTGGCCGCGGGCGGATTCGATCTGGTCCGTTTGCGGGAGGGGCCTGCGCGACGGCTTGTTGGCCGAGGCTTGCGCGTCCAGGTAGCAGGGCTTGTACATGGCCTGGAGCTGCTTGCCCTTCAGGAAGAGCATGTGCGGGGTGAGGCCGCCCCGCTGGCTGATCCAGCGCTTCACCTGCGACGGATACATCGCGTAGAGCATCTGGGTCGCCTCAGTATTGGTGACGGCGCGGCCATTGCTGCCGAAATCCCAGGCGGCGTGGAAGCCGAGCGTCGCGCTCGACGTCACGCAGATGCGGTCATGCGGGATGGCGCCGAGGACGATGGTGCAGGCGGAGGCGCAGAGGCCGTCGATGATGACGGTGTCACCGGACTGCCGCAGGTCCTGGTATTTGTCGACATAGGTTCCGATCCGGCCACCGCGGTCATCCGCGATCCGAACCACCGCGTGAGAGGCCCCCATGCCAGCGATCAGGAGGACCGCCGCAACCAACCCCGTCAGAAACTTCATTGTCCCCCGCCCCAGTCGAATGCGAATCTGCGTGTTCGGTGGTGATGCGCGACTAGCGTCTGTCGTAACCAAGGTTTTGTCTAGGCAGGCCGGCTCGCTCAAAACAAATTCAAATCCAGTGTTGCGTCCGCGCTGCACCCGATGGGTCTCTATCCCAAAGTGGAACAAGTTAATGATGTCTTATGCGTCACACCCTTGATCTCAGTTACAACCGTTGGCTTCAATCCGGGCGACTACAGGGGGGAACCTGTGGAGGGGGAAACATGGAGGGGGAAACACATGGCTGAAGAAACTGACGCCATCGTTGTCGGCGCGGGACTATCGGGACTGGTTGCCGCAACCGAGATCGCGGATGCGGGCAAGCGCGTGATCGTGGTCGACCAGGAAGGCGAGCAGTCGCTTGGCGGCCAGGCGTTCTGGTCGTTCGGCGGATTGTTCCTGGTCGATTCGCCGGAGCAGCGCCGGCTCGGCATCAAGGATTCCTTCGACCTGGCCATGCAGGACTGGATCGGTGCCGCGGGCTTCGACCGCGACGAGGACTTCTGGCCGCGGCAATGGGCCAAGGCCTATGTGGCGTTCGCAGCCGGCGAGAAGCGGGCCTGGTTGCGAGCGATGGGCCATCGCATCTTCCCCGTGGTCGGCTGGGCCGAACGCGGCGGCTATGACGCGATGGGCCACGGCAATTCCGTGCCGCGCTTTCACGTCACCTGGGGCACCGGTCCCGGCATCGTCGAGCCGTTCGAGCGCCGGGCGCGCGAGGCGATGAAAAGCGGCCGGCTGAGCTTCAGGTTCCGCCACCGCGTCGATGCGCTTTCGATCACCAATGGCACGGTGGATGGCGTCAGCGGCGCCGTGCTCGCCCCCGACACGATCGAGCGCGGCAAGAGCTCCTCGCGGAACGTTGTCGGCGAATTTGCGCTGAAGGCGCAGGCCGTGATCGTGGCGTCCGGCGGCATCGGCGGCAATCACGAACTGGTGCGGCAGAACTGGCCGAAGCGGCTCGGTGATCCTCCCAAATTCATGATCTCCGGCGTGCCCGAACATGTCGACGGCCGTATGATCGGCATCACCGAGAAATCAGGCGCGCGGCTGATCAATCGCGACCGCATGTGGCATTATGTCGAGGGCATCCAGAACTGGAATCCCATCTGGCCGCGCCACGGCATCCGCATCCTGCCCGGCCCCTCCTCGATGTGGTTCGACGCAACCGGCACACGATTGCCTGCGCCGCTATTCCCGGGCTCCGACACGCTCGGCCAGCTCAAATACATCATGTCGACGGGCTATGATTATTCCTGGTTCATCCTGACCCAGAGCATCATCAAGAAGGAGTTTGCGCTGTCGGGTTCGGAGCAGAACCCGGACCTGACCGGCAAGAGCTGGCGCATGACCTTGCGCCGCGCCACCAACAAGGGCGCGCCGGCGCCGGTCGAGGCATTCAAAAGCCATGGTGTCGACTTCATCGTACGCGACAAGATCGAGGACCTTGTTGCGGAGATGAACAAGCTTGCCGGCAGCGACCTCCTCAAGCTCGAGCACATCAGGATGCAGATCGAGGCGCGCGACCGCGAGATCGCCAACGCTTACGTCAAGGATGCGCAGGTGATGAACATTCACAATGCGCGCCGCTATATTGGCGACAGGTTGATCCGCACTGCCTCCCCACACAGGATCCTGGATCCCGCGCAGGGGCCCCTGATCGCGGTCAAGCTCAACATCCTCACCCGCAAGACGCTGGGCGGCTTCGAGACCGATCTCGACTCGCGTGTGTTCGGCGCCGAGGGCAGCGTCATTCCCGGCCTCTATGCGGTCGGCGAAGCCGCCGGCTTCGGCGGCGGCGGCGTGCACGGTTATCGCTCACTGGAAGGCACCTTCCTCGGCGGCTGCCTGTTCTCGGGCCGCAATGCGGGCCGGGCCGCGGCAAAAGCGGTGGGCTAGATCGTGCGGCTGTGGATGCGCATCGGGGCGGTGGTCGCGGCATTGGCCGCCGCGTCGGTCGCATCCGCCGAGACGATCGACGTCAACGGCGCAAAGCGCTCCTACACCGCGCAATTGCCGGCCAGGAAGCCGGCACCGCTCGTGATCGTGCTGCACGGCAAGACCCAGCGCGGCGCCGACATGGTCGCGCGGACGGCGTGGCCGCAGGTCGCGAAGCGCGAGGGCCTGGCCGTGGTCTTTCCGGACGGGCTCAACAATGCATGGGCGGATGCGCGAACCAAGGCGGGGCCTGCCCTGCGTGGACCGCCGGCGGGCACCGACGACGTCGCCTTCCTCGCAAAGCTCGTCGAGAAGCTCGTGGCCGACGGCACGGCCGATGCAAAGCGCGTCTTCATCGCGGGCGTCTCCAATGGCGGCGCCATGGCGATGACCATGGCCTGCGCCCGCGCCGATCTGTTTGCGGCAGGCGCGAGCGTGATCATGAACCTCACCGACGAGGCCGCCGTCACCTGCCATCCGTCAAGGCCGCTGCCGATGCTGCTCATGAACGGCACGGCCGACCTGCTGGTCCCCTACGAGGGCGGTCGCGGATCGAGCTATTTTGCCGCGGACGGGTTCTGGTCGACCGAGGAGACGCTGGCGTTCTGGCGCAAGCTCAATGGCTGTGAGACCGACGATGCCAGCGTGACTGACATGCCCGACAAGGCGCCCGCAGACCAATCGACAGTGACCCGGATCTCATCGCGCTGCCCGAGGGGACACGACGTCGTGCTCTATCGCATCAACCATGGCGGCCACCGCATGCCTGGATTTTCTCCGGATGCCCGCTTCCCGAGGGTCGCAGCCGGCCTGCTCGGGCCGCAGAACGGCGACATCGATGGCGCCGAGACGATCTGGGCTTTTTTCAGTCAGTTTCCGTGAGGCGCACATGCTCGGCGGTGACGGCATGCGTGCGGGGCAACGCATGCGCCGCAGGCAACGCATGCGTGCCCGGGGTGGCACGGCGCGAGGTGCTGGGCTAGACAGGGCCGCCATTCCAGTGAGGAGATCCGCAAATGAGCATTCAGCGTTTCGAAACCGGCCCGCGTATGAGTCAGGTCGTCGTGCACGGCAACACCGTCTATCTCGCCGGTGTCGTCGCCAACAAGGCCGCCGGCGAAAGCGTGACCAAGCAGACCCAGGACATCCTGGCCACCATCGACGGCCATCTCGCCAAGGCCGGCACCGACAAGTCGAAGCTGCTCTCGGCCACGATCTACATCACCGACATGAAGACGTTCGGCGAGATGAACGCAGTGTGGGACGCCTGGGTCTCGGCCGGCAATACCCCCGCCCGCGCCACCGTCGAAGCCAAGCTGGCGGCGCCGCAATACACCGTCGAGATCATGGTCACGGCCGCGAAGTAATCCTCACGACCAATTCGCATGCGAATGGAGCGCGATGACAACATCATCGCGCTCCATTTATTTCGCGCAACGATGACCTGCGAGGTAATCGATCGGCGCGCGCGATCCTTCGATAGTCAGGGACAGCCGAATACGGCGTCATCGAAGGAGAGCACCATGACCGACCCCGTCACCATCGCCCGCCGCTACATCGAGCTCTGGAACGAACGCACGGCCGGCCGGCGCCGCGAGCTGCTCAGCGACAACTGGACGAGCGATGCGAGCTATGTCGATCCCCTGATGAAGGGCGACGGCCGCGACGGCATCGAGGCGCTGATCGCAGGCGTGCAGCAGCGCTTTCCCGATTTCAAGTTCAAGCTGATCGGCGAGCCCAACGGCTACGGCGATCACATCCGCTTTTCGTGGGGACTTGGTCCCGATGGCGCCGACAGCCCGATCAAGGGCACGGATTTTGCCGTGCTGAAGGACGGCCGCATCCGAAGCGTGACCGGATTTCTCGATCAGGTGCCGGCCGGGGCGTGAGACCGCTGGTCCCCCTCGCTCGGGCGGGTAATCGCATCTGAGAGCGGTTCCTGAGGCCATCCTTCGAGACGCCCGCCGTTGGCGGGCCCTCAGGATGAGGGTCGAGTGCGCGGCTGCGGTTTCAACGAGCACCGATGCTGCTTAGCCTCATCCTGAGGAGACCGCGAAGCGGTCGTCTCGAAGGACGAGGCGCGCGCTCAAGTCGCGCAAAATGCCATATGTGATTGTCCTCCTCGTATAGAGGAGGGCAGCACCCCTCGACGAAGCCATCCCTACGGCTTACCTGTCATGCCGTGCCGCCCCGTATCCTCCAAACATCGGCCGAGCCGGCCGCGCTGCTGCCGAGCCGCTTCCAGCAATGGTTCGCAGCCCGCGGCTGGTCGCCGCGCGCGCATCAATTGGCGCTGCTGGAGAAGGCGCGCGAGGACGCTAGCGCGCTGCTGATCGCACCGACCGGCGCCGGCAAGACGCTGGCGGGATTTCTGCCGACGCTGGTGGAGCTTTCGACCGAGGCACCCGAACGGAAGGCGGGTGAGAAACAGAGCCTCGTCTCCACCGGCCGCACGCTGCAGCGTACCGGCGGCCTGCACACGCTCTATATCTCGCCGCTGAAGGCGCTCGCCGTCGACATCGCGCGCAATCTGGAGCGGCCGATTGCGGAGATGGCGCTGCCGATCAAGGTCGAGACCCGCACTGGCGACACGCCGGTGTCGCGGCGGCAGCGGCAACGGCGTTATCCGCCTGATGTGTTGCTGACGACGCCCGAGCAGCTCGCACTGCTGCTGTCCTCGGATGATGCGCCGTTCCTGTTCTCCTCCCTGAAGCGCATCGTGCTCGACGAGCTGCACGCGCTGGTGACGTCCAAGCGCGGCGATCTGCTCTCGCTCGGGTTGGCGCGGCTGTGGCGGCTGGCGCCGCAGATGCGCGCGATCGGCCTGTCGGCAACGGTGGCCGAGCCGGATCAGCTCGCGCGCTTCCTGGTGCCGCAGCCCGGTGGCAAGGAAGCTGCCGCCGACATCGTCATCGCCGGCGGCGCGGCGCCACCTCTGGTCGAGATGCTGGATACGCGCGAGCGACTGCCCTGGGCCGGCCACAGCGCGCGCCACGCGCTCCCTGAGATTTACGAGCTGATCAAGGCGAACAAGACCACGCTGGTCTTCGTCAACACCCGCAGCCAGGCCGAGATGCTGTTCCAGAATCTCTGGAGCATGAATGACGACGGGCTCGCGATCGCGCTGCATCACGGCTCGCTCGATGTCGCGCAGCGCCGCAAGGTCGAGGACGCCATGTCGGCGGGACGCCTGCGCGGCGTGGTCTGCACCTCTTCGCTCGACCTCGGCGTCGACTGGGGCGATGTCGATCTCGTCGTCAATATCGGCGCGCCCAAGGGCTCCTCGCGCCTGATGCAGCGGATCGGCCGCGCCAACCACCGCCTCGACGAAGCCTCGCGCGCGGTGCTGGTGCCGGCCAACCGTTTCGAAGTGCTGGAGTGCCGCGTCGCCATCGATGCCATTGCCGAGAACGCGCAGGACACGCCACCCCTGCGCACCGGTGCGCTCGACGTGCTGGCCCAGCACGTGCTCGGCTGCGCCTGCGGCGAGCCGTTCCTCAGCGATGATCTGTATGGCGAGGTCTGCACCGCCGCGCCTTACGCAGACTTGTCGCGGACGGATTTCGATGACGTCGTCGATTTCGTCGCCTCCGGCGGCTACGCGCTGAAGACCTATGAACGCTTTGCCCGCATCAAGCAGGACAAGCAGGGCCGCTGGCGCGTCGCCAATCCCAAGGTGCGGCAGAGCTACCGGATGAATGTCGGCACCATCGTCGAGGACGACATGCTGAAGGTGCGCCTGGTGCGTTCGCGCCGTGGCGGAGCGGGGTCGACCGGCGTGATCGCGCGCGGGGGGCGGTTGCTCGGCGAGATCGAGGAAGCCTTCATCGAGGGCTTGAGCCCCGGTGACACCTTCGTGTTCTCAGGCGAGGTGGTGCGCTATGAAACCCTGGTCGAGGACCAGGTCTATGTCTCCCGCGCCAACGACAAGGACCCGAAAGTGCCGTCCTATATGGGCGGCAAGTTTCCGCTCTCGACCTATCTCGCCGAGCGCGTGCGCCGGTTGCTCGATGACGGCCGCGCCTGGGGCGGCTTGCCGGAGCAGGTGCGCGACTGGCTGTCGCTGCAAAAGGACGTCTCGCGCGTGCCGGCGGTGCGCGAACTCCTGGTCGAGAGCTTTCCGCGCGCAAACAAGCACTACATCGTTTGCTATCCCTTCGAGGGCCGCCTCGCGCATCAGACCCTCGGCATGCTGCTGACGCGCCGGCTGGAGCGCGCCCGCGCCCGGCCGCTCGGCTTCGTCGCCAACGAATATGCGGTGGCGATCTGGGCGCTCGGCGATCTCTCCTTCATGATCCGCGACGGCCGGATCGACCTCAATGCGCTGTTCGACCCTGATATGCTCGGCGACGATCTGGAGGCCTGGCTCGCCGAATCCGCCCTGATGAAGCGCACCTTCCGCAATTGCGCGATCATCTCCGGCCTGATCACGCGCCGGCACACCGGCGAAGAGAAGAGCCGTCGTCAGGTGTTGTTCTCGACCGATCTCGTCTACGACGTGCTGCGCAAGCATCAGGCCGATCACGTCCTGCTGCGCGCCGCGCGCGCCGATGCCGCCACCGGCCTGCTCGATTTGCGCCGCTTGGGCGACATGCTCGCCCGCATCCACGGCCGCATCACGCACCGGGAACTCGACCGCGTCTCCCCACTGGCGGTGCCCGTGATGCTGGAAATCGGTCGCGAGTCAGTTTATGGCGAAGCTGCAGACGAGCTTTTGGCCGAAGCCGCCGTTGAGCTCGTCAAAGAGGCGATGGGATAGCAGCAGGTTTTGACGTGACGATTGGCGCGCAGGTTTCAGGAGACGTCGACGACATGCGCGTGTCCACAGTCACCATCAGCGATGTGACGTTCGCTGCCGATCTCTCCGGCGCGCTGTTCTGGGAAGAGCAGCGCCTGCTCGTCGTCTCCGACCTGCATCTGGAAAAAGGCTCCAGCTTCGCCGCCCGCGGCGTGCTGCTGCCGCCCTACGATACGCTGGCAACGCTGAGCCGTCTCGCCGCTGTCATCTCCCGCCATGATCCCGGCGTGGTCATCGCCCTCGGCGACAGCTTTCACGATCGCACCGCGCATGAGCGGTTGTCGCCGGATAATCGCGATGCGGTCACAGCGCTCCAGACCGGCCGCGACTGGATCTGGATCTCCGGCAATCACGATCCGATGCTGCCGCGCGATCTCGGCGGCACCATCGCCGACGAGGTCGCGATCGGCCCGATCACCTTCCGTCATGAGCCCACCGGGGCGCGCGGCGAAATCGCCGGCCATCTCCATCCCAAGGCGCGCGTCTCCGCGCGCGGCCGCTCGATGGAGCGTCGCTGCTTCGCCTCCGACGGGATGCGTGCGGTGATGCCGGCGTTCGGCGCCTATGCCGGCGGCCTCAGCATCCGCGACGCCGCCTTCGCAAAGATCTTTCCCGCCAACGGTTTTGTCGCCCATCTGCTCGGCGACCGCCGTGTCCACGCCATCGCGGCCTCGCGCTGCTCCTGAGGCGAAAATTGGGACAGCACTACGTTCAGTAGTTTTCCGGAATCGCACAAGCCCGTCGCCGGTTCTAACGTTAGGCTTGCCGGGGCTGGAATTTCTGATCCCGAACAAGATTGTAACCGGCAAGGGGCCGCTGCGAGGCGGCCCCTTTCATTTCCGGCCATCAAAACTTTCGCGGACCGTTGCCGGGTTCGGAACAAATTAAGAACACTTTAGCAAGTCTTTGATATATCATTGTGATTCGGCACGTTGCCGGCACAATATCTAGCGTCTGTCAGACTTGCGAGGACTACATGTCCCCCATCGCCTTCGATCAATTTGCCCTCACCCGCATCGCCGATTTCGCGCGCTCGCTGTCGCGGCTGCATCAGGCGGCCCGGCGCCAGAGGATCGATGACGACCAGTTCGACCGCGAATTCAACGCGGTGTGCCAGTCGATCTGGGGTTACACCATCGACGACGTCAGCGACGATCTGTTCTCGACCGAGGATCATCTGTTCCTGGACACGCTCGACGAAGCCCATGCGCGCATCTTCGCGGCCGAGCAGGGCTACGATCTCGTCGGCGATCAGGGCATGCTGACGGATTGGTGGGGCTTCTGCTGGATGATCCTGGCCGAGAAGCGCGGCTTGCTGACGCCGGACAACCGCGCCGCCGCGCGCGCGGCGATCGAGGAAAAATACCTGGCGGCGCCGAACGTGATCGGGGTGATTATCGGGAGGTGATCGCCGTGCCCCGGACAAAGCGCAGCGCGCCAAGCGATGCGCTGCAGAGCCGGGGCCCACCTCGCGGCATTCTGGGTCCCGGCTCTGCGTCGCATCGCTTCGCGCTGCGCCGCCGTCCGGGACACGAGATCAATCCAGCCCCGCCCGCTTCGCCGGCTTTGCCGTCTTCGGCACCGTCACGTCGGGCAACGTCTCCCGCACGATCTCCGCAGCGGGCGCATCTGCCGACACCGTCTCTGCCCGCACCGGGGCCACCTTCATCTCGCCGAGGCGGGCGCGGACTTGCGCGGTGAGGCCGGGATAGGAGGCAACCGGGGTGAAGTCGGCGGCCTGGTCGTTGCCGACGCGGATGCCGGTATAGGCGACGAGGCCGTCAGTGGTGGCGATCACGTCGCCGGCTTTCAGCGAGGAGTCCAGCGCGAGATCGACCGGGGCAAGGCCGACCGGCTCGCGGCCGTTGCAGGTGCAGTCGGCGCGCAGCGCCTTGCGATAGGCGAACGCGTTCTCGCTGTCGGCGTAACGTTCGCCGGTCTGCGACGCGGCGCCGTCGATCGAGGAGCCGAAATAGACCTTGGTCGCGCTGGCAGGACAGAACGCCTGACACATCTGGGCCGGCGAGGTGAGGCCGCGCATCAGCGGAAAATATTTGCCATCGCAACTGCGCACGCAGAAGGCCGGGCCCGAGCCGCCAGCCGCCGCCGAACGGGTCGGCGGCACATATTGCGGGGTTGCGGCATTTTGCTGCCCGGTGAAGGGATCGGCGTAGGAGCTCGCCTGTTGCGGCACCTCGCGCTGCGGCCGCTGCTGCTGCATGCCGCCGAAGAAGAAGTCGAACAGGCCTTCGGCCGAAACCGGGGCCGGAGCCGCAAGCAGCGGTGCTCCAAGGGTGGCGGCCACGAGCATCGCGCGACGCCGCCGGCGCGCATGGGACAGGACTGTACGCAACGCTCACTCCACCCGACGCTACTGAACCGGCCGGGACCCCAAGGGGTCTCAGCACATGATTCACCATAAGGCGCGATGGTAAATGAGCAGTTGAGCGGAGGCGGTTTCAAGACGAGGCGGTGGCCTCTTTAGGGCCGGGCGCAGCTTTGGACGGATGGTTGCTTCCGGGGCACACTGAGGCATGACGGCGAGGGATGTTTCGCCGCGTCAGGCCTTCAAGAATTCCGAGGCCTTGTACAGCGAGCGGAATGGCAGGCCGGCCGCACCGAACGTGTCGGTGGCGCCTTCCTCGCGGTCGACCATGGTCAGCACCAGCACCACCTCGGCGCCGGTCTCGCGCACCGATTCCACCGCCTTCATCGCCGAGCCGCCTGTCGTGGTGACGTCCTCGACGATCACGACGCGCTTGCCCTCGAGCGTCTCGCCTCTTGGCAGGCCTTCGATCGCGAGCTTGGCGCCGTGCTCCTTCGGCTTCTTGCGCACGAAGAACGCCGCGATCGGATGGCCCTTGATCCAGGAGATCTGCGCCAGCGCACCGGCGAGCGGCACCGCGCCCATCTCGAGGCCGCCGATGAAATCGAGATTGTCGTCCTTCAGCGCCTCATAGGTCAGCTCGGCGAGCAGGGTCGCCCCCTCTGGGTCGAGCATGGTCGGCTTGAGGTTGAAGTAGAAATCGCTCTTGCGGCCCGACGCGAGCGTCACCTCGCCGCGGCCGAATGAGCGCCGGCGGATGATTTCGAACAGGCGGGCGCGGGAGGCTGATTTCGACACGGCGGTCCCTCGGGAGCGTTTTTAGAGGAGGCGGAATTTATCCGCGACAGCCGCGACATTCCAGAGGGGGCGTCCCTCGTCAACAGGGATCGGCCATCCCCGGCCGCCGGTTGTGGGGGCGCGACGTTCTGGAGTAGGTGGGATGCCAAACCTGTTGGGGAAGGAAGCAAGGAATGACCATCGAGCTGCACACCTGGAACACGCCGAACGGCCGCAAGATCTCGGTCGCGCTGGAGGAAATGGGGCTGCCCTACAAGGTGATTCCGGTGAACATCACCAAGGGCGAGCAGATGGCACCGGGGTTCCTCAAGCTCTCCCCGAACAACAAGATTCCCGCGATCGTCGACCCCGAGGGCCCGGACGGCAAGCCCGTCAGCATCTTCGAATCAGGCGCGATCCTGCTCTATCTCGGTGAAAAGACCGGCAAATTCCTGCCGAAATCGCTGGGTGCTCGGATCCCGGTCTATGAATGGCTGATGTGGCAGATGGGCGGCTTCGGCCCGATGCCGGGCCAGGTGCACCATTTCATCGCGCTCGAGAACGAGCAGGATCGCGCCTACGGCCTGAAGCGCTATATGGCCGAGACCCGCCGGCTCTACGGCGTGCTAGACCATCGCCTGGACGGCCGCGACTTCGTCGCCGGCGACCTCTCGATTGCCGATTTTGCCATCCTGGGCTGGGCCTGGCGTCACCCTCGCCACAAGGTTGAGCTGACCGACTTCCCCAACGTCAAGCGCTGGTACGAAGCCTTGATGGCGCGCCCGGCGGTGAAGCGGGGCATGGAGGCGAAGCTGGATTGATGGGGTCTTGCCCTCTCCCCCTGTGGGAGAGGGTGGATCGACGCGAAGCGGCGAGACGGGTGAGGGGTCTCCATCCTCACGAACAGTCTTGCGAGCGGAGAGAACCCCTCATCCGGCGCTTCGCGCCACCTTCTCCCACAAGGGGAGAAGGAAGAAAGTGCCTCACACCTTCTTCGCTTCCACCGCCATCCGTACCGCGAGCCCGGCCAGCACCGTGCCCATCAGCCAGCGCTGCACCAGCATCCAGCTCGGCCGGTTCGCCAGGAATTGCGCGATCGATCCCGCCGCGAGCGCGATCATCGCGTTGACGCTGACGCTGATCGCGATCTGGATTGCGCCGAGCACTACCGACTGCGTCAGCACGCTGCCGGCGGTGGGATCGATGAACTGCGGCAGCAGCGCGAGATACAGCATCGCGATCTTCGGGTTGAGCAGGTTGGTGACGAAACCCATCGCGAACAATTTGCGCGGACTGTCGATGGCGAGCTGTTTCACCTGGAATGGCGAACGTCCGCCCGGCTTCATCGCCTGCCAGGCGAGCCAGAGCAGATAGCCCGCGCCGGCAAAGCGCAGCGCGTCATAGGCAAAGGGAATGGCGAGCAAGAGCGCCGTGATGCCGAACGCCGCGCACAGCATATAGAACACGAAGCCGAGCGCCACGCCGCCGAGCGAGACGATGCCCGCCGCCGGCCCCTGCGTGATCGAGCGCGAGATCAGATAGATCATGTTCGGCCCCGGCGTGAGCACGAGGCCAAGGCAGACGAGGGCGAAGCCGAGCAGGGCTGAGGTGTGGGGCATGGGTGAACCGGTGCGGGAGATGGCACGGTTCTAATATGCGAGGCGAGGTGGGGCCATCGCGCAATTGCTCGGAGGACAATTCAGGTTCTCGCATGTCACTCCAACGTCGTCCCCGCGAACGCGGGGACCCATACCCCCAGGGAGAAGTTTGACGCGCGATAGTCATGGGCAATCTTCGCCAAACCCGATCCAGTGGCTATGGGTCCCCGCTTTCGCGGGGACGACACCGACCGTGTGGCGTCAGCGAGTGCAAGCGGGAGAGGTAAAGAGCAGCCTCAATGCGCCTCGTCCCAGTTGTTCGCCGCGCGCGCATCGACATGCAGCGGCACCGACAGCAGCACGGCCGGGAACGGTGCGTCCTGCATCACGTGCTGCACGACGGGGAGCGTCGCCTCGACCTCGGCGTCGGGCACCTCGAAGATCAATTCGTCGTGCACCTGCAGCAGCATTTGCGCCGACAGCTTCTTCTCGGCGAGGGCATCCTCCACCCGCGTCATGGCGCGGCGGATGATGTCGGCCGCGGTGCCCTGGAGCCGCGCGTTGATCGCGGCGCGCTCGTTGAAGGCACGCACCGAGGCGTTGGAGGCCTTGATGTCGGGGTAGTGGCATTTGCGGCCGAACAGCGTGGTGACATAGCCATTCTGCCGGCAGAAATCGCGCGTCTCGTCCATGTAGGCGCGGATGCCGGGGAAGCGCTCGAAATATTTCTTGATGTAGGCCGAGGCCTCCTCGCGGGCGATGCCGAGCTGGTTGGCGAGGCCGAACGCGGAGATGCCGTAGATGATGCCGAAATTGATCGCCTTGGCGCGGCGGCGGATTTCGCTCGGCATGCCCTTGATCGGCACGCCGAACATTTCCGACGCCGTCATGGCGTGAATGTCGAGACCGTCGCGGAACGCCTGCTTCAGCACGGGAATGTCGGCGATCTCCGCCAGCAGCCTGAGCTCGATCTGCGAATAGTCCGCGGAGACGAGCTTGTGTCCGGGTGTTGCGATGAAGGCGCGGCGGATTTTTCTGCCGTCCTCGGTGCGCACCGGGATGTTCTGCAAATTCGGCTCGTTCGACGACAACCGGCCCGTCGTGGTCGCGGCCAGCGCGTAGGTCGTGTGCACGCGATGGGTCTGCGGATTGACGTAGGTCGGCAGAGCGTCGGTGTAGGTCGATTTCAGCTTCGAGACCTGGCGCCACTCCAGGATCTTCTTCGGGAAGTCATGGCCCTGCTCGGCGAGCTCGTCGAGCACCTGCGCGGTGGTCGACCAGGCGCCGGTCTTGGTCTTGGTGCCGCCGGACAGTCCCATCTTGCCGAACAGGATGTCGCCGATCTGCTTGGGGCTGCCGACATTGACCGGCTCGCCCGCGATCTCCTGGATCTCGGCCTCGACGCGGGCCGCGGTCTGGGCGAAGTCGCCGGACAGGCGCGACAGCACCTGGCGGTCGATCGAGATGCCGCGCCGCTCCATGCGCGCAAGCACCGCAACCAGCGGCCGCTCCAGCGTCTCGTAGACCGCGGTCATATGCTCGGCGACCAGGCGCGGCTTCAGCACGCGCCAGGCGCGCAAGGCGACGTCGGCGCCTTCCGCCGACAGTGCCGCGGCCTTGTCGATCGGCACCTGGTCGAAGGTGATCTTGCCCTTGCCGCTGCCGAGCAGCTCGCTCTCCTTCAGCATGGCGTGTCCGAACCAGCGCTCGGACAGCGATTCGATCGCGTGCGACCCGCGGCCGGCATCGAGCACGTAGGAGATCAACTGCGCATCGTCGGTGTTGCGCAAGGTGATGCCGTGCTGCGCCAGCATGACGGCGGTGAATTTGAGATCGAAGCCGATCTTGAGAATGCCCGCCGATTCCAGCACCGGCCGCAGGGCGTCGATCGCATCGGCATGCTTGACCTGATCAGGTGCAAGGCCGGCGTCGAACAGGCCGGCCCCGCCGCCAGCTTGCTTGTGCGCCAGCGGCACATAGCAGGCCTCGTTCGGCGCCAGCGCCAGCGCGATGCCGCAGAAATCGGCCTGCATCGGGTCGATCGAGTTTCCGCGGATCTCGACCGCGACATGACCGGTATCGTGGATGCGGGCGATGAAGGCGTTGAGCTCCTCGAGCGACTTGATCGTTTGATATTTGGCGCGATCGACTGGAAGCCTGCGCAGCGCCTCTTCGCGCGCGGCGGCCAGCGAGATCGGCGCGCCCTTCGGGCTCGCAGCCTTGTCCTCCTTGCCCGCTGACCTGTTGGGCTCTTTCGCCCGGGCTTGCGCCGACGTATCGCCGCCCGGCGCAGGCACGACATCGGAGGGCGGCAGCGTCGTGAACACGCTGGCGCCGCTGGCATAGCCAGGGTCGGCATCGACATTGGCGGGATCGATTTGCGAATATTCGGCGACGCGTCGCGTCAGCGTCGTGAATTCCATGGCTTTCAGGAAGGCGATCAGCTTGCGTGCGTCGGGCTCGTGGACCGCGAGGTCGTCCAGCGGCACATCGAGGTCGACCTTGTCGTCGAGTAGCACGAGCTGCCGCGAGATCCGCGCTTTCTCGGCATTCTCGAGCAGCGCCTCGCGCCGCTTGGGCTGCTTGATCTCGCCGGCGCGGAACAACAGTTGATCGAGGTCGCCATATTCGGTGATCAGCTGCGCCGCGGTCTTGATGCCGATGCCGGGCACGCCGGGCACGTTGTCGGTGGAATCGCCGGCCAGAGCCTGTACCTCGACGACCTTGTTCGGCGGCACGCCGAATTTCTCGATCACCTCTGGGATGCCGATGCGGCGATCCTTCATGGTGTCGTACATGGTGACGCAATCGGTGACGAGCTGCATCAAATCCTTGTCGGAGGACACGATGGTCGCGCTGGCGCCGCGCTCGCAGGCCTGCCGCACATAGGTTGCGATCAGGTCGTCGGCCTCGAAGCCCACCTGTTCCAGGCAGGGCAGGTCGAAGGCGCGGACCGCCTCGCGGATCAGCGCAAATTGCGGGATGAGATCGTCAGGCGCCGGCGCCCGGTGGGCCTTGTACTCCGGGTAGATCTTGTTGCGGAACGTGACCTCCGACTTGTCGAAGATGATCGCGAGGTGCGTCGGCCGGTTGTCTTCCGGCATGTCGCGGAGCAGCTTCCACAGCATGTTGCAGAAACCGAGCACGGCGTTGACCTGCAGGCCGTCGGACTTGCGGTTCAGCGGCGGCAGCGCGTGGTAGGCGCGGAAGATGTAGCCGGAACCGTCGACCAGGAAGATGTGGTCGCCCTTGCCGGCCGCCCTTGCTGCAACCGGTTTGGCAGCAGCTGTCGCGGCAGTGGGGGGATCGGCTTTGGCGGAGGTCTTCGGGGAGGTCTTTGGCATGGCCGCAATGTATGAATTTTTGCGGGCTTTGACAGCCTTGGGAGGGGGATTTTTGCCCTCAGCCCACACTCAATTGTCGTCCCGGACAAGCGCAGCTCTTGGCAACGCGTAGCGTTGCCGGGAGCGGAGCGTCGATCCGGGACCCATAGCCACAGGGAGGAGTTTGGCGAAGGCTGGTGGTGACGAGGCCCTGGTACGGAAGCCACGATCCATCGATAGATCACGCGGTATGGGTCCCTGCTTTCGCAGGGACGACAGATTGCTACTCCGCCGCCTGCAACACCGGCCCAGCCTTCTTCGGCGCAATCCAGAACGCCTCCGGCCGCTCGAACAGGAAGTGCGCATTGAGCCGTAACGCGCCCCGCCAGATCGCGAGTGCGCCGAGCACGCCGGCGACGGTGACGATCAGCGATACCGTGCCGATATCGGGAATGATGCCGGTGCGCAGCAGCAGCGTTCGCGTCGCCGCCATCGGCAGGAAGAAGGCGAGATAGATCACGATCGAATGCTCGCCGCAGTAGCGGAAGAAGTTCAGCCATTGCGCGCGCGCGAGCAGCGTGCCCATGGTGATGATGGCGCAGGCACCGGCAAAGCCGAGCACGAGCGAGACGACCTTCCCTTCGCTGGCGCCCGACGCGACGAGGCCGGCATTGACCAGTGCCCAGGTCGCGAGCGCTGCGAGCGCAAGGACGGGATGCTTCCGCGCGCGATCCGACAGCGCGAACACGTAGGGCGCGAACAGATAGCCCGAATAGAAATAGACGAAGCGTGAGCAGAACTCGTCGATCGCGGTCCAGCCGGTCGAGATCCGGGCTGTCTCCAGGGCGGCGGCGACCAGCCAGATCGCGAGCGGCGGGAATTTGCGTGTCAGTTTTGTGACGACGAAGAAGACCGGCAGCAGATAGATAAACCACAGCGTGCCGAACGGCTCGATGAAGGATTCGAGATACAGGAGACCAACGTGATGCCAGCTCGTCTCCGCCGCGAAAGCGGGCGCCTTGAAGCCGAATTGGATTGTCACCCAGACGACATAGAAATAAGCGAAATGCACCACCTTGCGGTCGAGATAGGTTCGCCAGTCCCGATCGATCACCAGTGGCAGGAACAGGCCCGAGATCAGGAAGAAATCCGGCATCCGGAACGGCTTTGCGAAGGCCACGGCGACATGCATGAAACCGGTCTCGCCGGCGGCGAGCTCGACCCCCAGCACCGAATGCATCATCACGACCATGATGATGCAAATGCCCTTGGCGTAGTCGATCCAGTCGACACGCGCGGCAGAAGGGGATTGGCTGCCTCCGCTCCCTGCAATTGTGCCAGATGGTGCCATGGTGTCTCTTTTCGAGGCGCGTTCCGCCCTGTCCTGTTCGGGTGCGAGGCAGTGTGGGGCCTGCACGGTTTCCGACTTCTTTACCGGTTCAATTCCCATGCCGCTTTTTTGCCTGCGGACTGTTCCCTCCCCTCGGGAAAATGCTAAACCGCCCCGTGTCGGGGTTTCGTTAACCAATCTAAAACAGGGATTTTCATGCGCATCGCGATGATCGGCACGGGTTACGTGGGACTGGTGTCCGGAGCCTGCTTTGCTGATTTCGGTCACGACGTCACCTGCGTCGACAAGGACGAGAAGAAGATCGCGGCGCTCCATCGCGGCGAGATTCCGATCTACGAGCCCGGCCTCGACGAGTTGGTCGCGACCAACGTCAAGGCCAAGCGGCTCGACTTCACCACCGATTTGTCCAAGCCGGTCGCCGATGCCGATGCCGTGTTCATCGCGGTCGGCACGCCGTCGCGGCGCGGCGACGGCCACGCCGACCTCTCCTATGTCTACGCCGCAGCGAAAGAGATCGCGCGGTCGCTCACCGGTTTCACCGTCGTGGTGACGAAGTCGACCGTGCCGGTGGGCACCGGCGACGAGGTCGAGCGCATCATCCGCGAGACCAATCCCAAAGCCGACGTCGTGGTCGCGTCCAATCCAGAATTTCTGCGCGAGGGCGCGGCGATCCGTGACTTCAAATTTCCCGATCGGGTCGTGGTCGGCACCTCCGACGAGCGCGGCCGCAAGGTGATGGGCGACATCTACCGTCCGCTGTCGCTGAACCAGGCGCCGCTGATGTTCACGGAGCGTCGCACCGCCGAGATGATCAAATACGCCGCGAACGCGTTTCTCGCGACCAAGATCACCTTCATCAACGAGATCGCCGATCTCTCGGAAAAGGCCGGCGCCAACGTCCAGGAGGTCGCGCGCGGCATTGGCCTGGACAACCGCATCGGCACCAAATTCCTGCATGCCGGTCCCGGGTTCGGCGGCTCGTGCTTCCCGAAGGACACCAAGGCGCTGATCAAGATCGCGCAGGATTACGACGTCT
The DNA here is from genome assembly GCF_028128855.1 of Bradyrhizobium sp. CCBAU 11430. Lineage (NCBI taxonomy): Bacteria > Pseudomonadati > Pseudomonadota > Alphaproteobacteria > Hyphomicrobiales > Nitrobacteraceae > Bradyrhizobium > Bradyrhizobium sp. CCBAU 11430. The sequence goes on along the minus strand of NZ_LBJV01000072.1, from coordinate 275,450 downwards.
CCTTGCGCATCGTCGAATCCGTGCTGGCCGTGAACGAAAATCGCAAGCGCGCGATGGCGCGCAAGGTCAGCCAGGCGCTCGGCGGCTCGCTGCGCGGCAAGACCATTGCGGTGCTCGGCCTCACCTTCAAGCCCGACACCGACGACATGCGCGATGCGCCGTCGATCCCGCTGGTGACAGGCCTGATCGACATGGGCGCGACGGTCAAGGCGTTCGATCCCGTCGGCATGGAGCAGGCCAAGGGCGAGCTGCCCGATATCACCTATTGCGAGGACGCCTATTCCTGTGCGCAAGGTGCCGACGCGCTCGTCATCGTCACCGAATGGGTGCAGTTCCGTGCGCTCGATCTCGACCGGCTGAAGAGCGTCATGGCGCAGCCCGTGGTCGTCGACCTGCGCAACATCTACCGCCCCGAAGACATGGAAGCCGCCGGCTTCACCTATGACAGCATCGGCCGCCCGCCTGTGCAGGGCTGATCGCCACACACGATTGTCATACCCCGCGAAGGCGGGGTATCCAGTAATCCCGATCTTCGTGATGATCGGGATCTGAGTTGACTGGATCACCCGCCCGGCGCGCAAGGCGGGTGATGACGGATGCGAGATCTTGCCCCGCAGTTTCGACACACCCCTCCCGATCGATGCCGTGCTCGACGACTTGTCGCGCGCGCTGGAGGCCAGCAATGCCGCCGTGCTGGTGGCGCCGCCCGGGGCCGGCAAGACCACGCGCGTGCCGCTGGCCTTGCTCGATGCGCCCTGGGCGAAGGGCAAGAAGATCATCGTGCTGGAGCCGCGGCGTATCGCGGCGCGCGCCAGCGCCGACCGCATGGCCAAATCGCTGGGCGAGCGCGCCGGCGAGACCGTCGGCTATCGCGTCCGGTTCGGCTCGAAGATCTCGCGCACCACGCGCATCGAGGTGGTGACAGAAGGCATCTTCACCCGCCAGATCCTCGACGATCCCGAGCTGTCAGGCGTTGCCGCCATCCTGTTCGACGAATTCCACGAGCGCTCGCTCGATGCCGATATGGGCCTCGCGCTGGCGCGCGATGCGCAGACCGGTCTGCGCGAAGACCTGCGCATCCTCGTGATGTCGGCGACGCTCGATGGCGCGCGCGTCGCAAGGCTGCTTGGGGAAGCGCCCGTCGTCGAGAGCGAGGGGCGGGCCTTCCCCGTCGAGACGCGCTATCTCGGCCGCAAGGCGGATGCGCCCATCGAGCGGCAGATGGCGGATGCGATTGCTTCGGCGCTGCGTGCCGACAGCGGCTCGGTGCTGGCGTTCCTGCCGGGCGCCGCCGAAATCCGCCGCACCCAGAATTTCCTCAGCGAGCGCGTGCAGGACGCCTCGATCGAGATCGTGCCGCTGTTCGGCGCGCTCGATGCCGCTGTGCAGGATCGCGCCATTTCGCCTGCACCCAAAGGCATGCGCAAGGTGGTGCTGGCGACGTCGATCGCGGAGACCTCGCTGACGATCGAAGGCGTACGCATCGTGGTCGATTCCGGTCTTGCCCGCGTGCCGCGCTACGAGCCCGACATCGGGCTGACGCGGCTCGAGACCGTGCGCGCCGCGCGTGCGGCAGTGGATCAGCGCCGCGGTCGCGCCGGCCGCACCGAGCCGGGTGTCTGCTACCGGCTCTGGGACGAGCCGCAGACGGCTTCGCTCGCGCCCTACACCCAGCCGGAAATTTTGAGCGCCGACCTGTCTTCGCTGGTGCTCGATCTCGCGCAATGGGGCGTGAGCGATCCCGCCGCGCTGTCGTTCCTCGATCCGCCGCCGGCGCCCGCGTGGAAAGAGGCAAAAAGCCTCCTCTCCGAGCTCAACGCACTCGATGGCGATGGCCGCATCACCGCAGAGGGAAAAAGCCTGCGTGCACTGGCGCTGCCGCCGCGGCTGGCGCGCATGATCGTGGATTCGCATCGCGCAGGCGAGGGCGAAGCCGCCGCCGAGATCGCGGCCATCATCACCGAGCGCGGGCTTGGCGGCGACAGCGTCGATCTCGAGCATCGGCGCGACCAGTTCCGCCGCGACCGTTCGCCGCGCGCCGCCAGCGCGCGCGATCTGGCGCGGCGCTGGGCCTCGCAAGTGGCGGCGTCGGAGAGGGCCGGGCCGCAGGATGATCTCTCGACCGGCTTGATGCTCGCCTATGCCTTCCCCGATCGCGTCGCACGCAATCGCGGCAATGGCAGTTTCGTGCTGGCCAACGGCCGCGGCGCCGCCGTCGAGCAGACCTCCTCGCTCGCCCGCGCGCCCTACATCGCGATCGGCGAGATGACCGGGACGGCGGCGAGCGGGCGTATCCTGCTCGCCGCGCAGATCACTGAGAGCGAGATCGAGCGGCATTTCGCCGAGCATATCGAGAGCGCCGACGAGATTTCGTTCGACCGCGGCGCGATGGCGCTGCGCGCGCGGCGCAAGCGCGTGCTGCATGCGATCACACTGTCCGAAGCGACACTTGCCGTCTCGCCCTCCGAGGATACCGCGCGTATCTTCGCGGATGGATTGATCGCCGCCGGCCTCGATCGGCTGCCCTGGTCGAAGGCTGCAAAGCAATGGCGCGACCGGGTGATGTTCCTGCGCAAGGCCGAGGGCGACAGCTGGCCCGACCTGTCCGACGAGGGATTGATCGCGCGCCGCGACGACTGGCTGGTGCCGGCGCTCTATGACAAGATCGCGCTCAAGGACATTTCGCCCGGCGATCTCTCCGACGCGCTGATGGCGCTGCTGCCGTGGGAGATGCGCGCGCGGCTCGAGCGCGAGGCGCCGACGCATTTCGAGGCGCCGACCGGAAGCATGCTCGCGATCGACTACGAGGCCGAGCAGGGGCCGACCATCGCGGTGCGGCTGCAGGAATTGTTCGGCCTCAACGCCCATCCCTCGATCGCCGCCGGCAAGGTGCCGCTGGTGCTGGAATTGCTGTCGCCGGCGCAGCGCCCGGTGCAGGTGACGCGCGACCTTCCCGGTTTCTGGCGCGGCAGCTACGCCGCGGTCCGTTCCGACCTGCGCGGCCGCTATCCCCGTCATCCCTGGCCGGACGATCCGGCCAGCGCCGTGCCGACCCGGCGGGCCAAGCCGCGCGGGACGTGAGGGCGCATTAACCGTCCGCTCATCCTTTTCGTCAAAATAGCATCGCTCTGGCCGCAGCAATGCTCGCGGCTTGGTGTGCCGCGTGTTGAAATCGAGCTTTCCGGCTCGGAAGTGGTGTGATGCGTAACATTATGATCATCGCAGCCGTCATGATCGGCCTCGGCACCTTCATGGCGCAGATGGCGGACAGGATGAGCTCCGCCTCCGCAAGCTCGGCGCCGCGCACCACTGTCGCCGTCGCGGCCACTGCGCCCGCCGGGGGCCGCAGCCTCGCCGTTTCCCGCGATGGCCGGGGTCATTTCCAGACCGAAGGCCGGATCGAGGGTCAGCGCATCGGCTTCATGCTCGACACCGGCGCCTCCGTGGTTGCGCTGAATGAGACCTCGGCGGCCCGCTTTGGCCTGCGTCCTTCGCGCAGCGATTACAACGCCACCGTCTCCACCGCCAACGGCACCATCAAGGCCGCGCGCACCCGCATCGCGATGCTCGAGGTTGGCGGTCTGGTCGTGCGCGACGTCGACGCCATGGTGCTGCCCGACGAGGCGCTGTCGGAGAACCTGCTCGGCCTGTCTTTCCTGTCCCGCCTGAAGCGTTTCGAATATTCCAACGGCCAGATGGTGCTGGAGCAGTAGGCGAAGTTCTAATTGGCCTGGAAGGGCCTCCCTTAGGGCCAGCTTGGGTGCTATATTCCGCCCATGGACACCCCAGACGCGATTGCCATCCTCCGACAGTCCGAGCGCGCCCTTCGCGAGCGGGGCGTTTTGCATGCGGCGTTGTTCGGTTCGGTCGCGCGGGGTGACAATCGTCCCGGCAGCGATATCGACATCATGGTCGAGATCGACCCCGACGCGCAGATCACTGTGTTCGACTACGTCGAACTCAAGGACTACATTTCCAATCTGTTTGACGGCCCGGTCGACGTCGTCAATCGCGATGGTCTGAAATCATACGTCGCTCCTGCCGCGACGGCCGATGCCGTCTATGCCTTCTGATCGCATCGACGGGACCCTGCGGGACATCCTGCATCACATCGACTTGGCGACCGAGTTCGTCGGAAGTCTCGATCGCGAGGCGTTCGCGGCGGACCTCCGGGCGGTCTATGCCGTTACGCGATGTCTGGAGATCATTTCAGAAGCGTCTCGCCGCCTGCCAGAGGGTCTGAAGACTAGGCACCCAGCACGACTGCAGAGTTAGCCCATTCCGGTCATACATTTGGTACCGCCCTCGCGGTAACGTTTCTTCGTTACCAAACTGCCGCAATTATCGGCCATAAGCCTTCATTCCCGCCTTCCGCTGCGGCCCTGCATTCGCTAAGGCTGCCTCAATTCCTGCCCTTCACGAGACCGTCTCAATGTTCCCGAAGCCGAAATCCGTCCTTTTGCCCAACACCTACGCCTTCGAATCCGAGCCGATGGTGAAGCCTACGGGCTTTCGCGAATACGACGCGCGCTGGTTGTTCCAGAAGGAAATCAACCTGATGGGGGTGCAGGCGCTCGGCATGGGGCTGGGCGCGCTGATCGCCGAGCTCGGCGTCAAGCAGGAGATCGTCACCGGGCATGATTTCCGTGGCTATTCGGCCTCGATCAAATACGCGCTGATCTCCGGCCTGATGGCTGCGGGTTGCAAGGTGCATGACATCGGTCTTGCGGTGACGCCGATGGCGTATTTCGCGCAGTTCGATCTCGACGTGCCCGCTGTTGCGATGGTGACCGCCTCGCACAACGACAATGGCTGGACCGGCGTGAAGATGGGCGCCAACCGTCCGCTGACTTTCGGCCCCGACGAGATGACGCGGCTGAAGGAGATCGTCCTGAACGCGGAGTTCAAGAACAAGGCCGGCGGCTCCTACCAGTTCCACGAGAACTACCCGGCGCGCTACATTGCCGATCTCACCAATCGTCCGAAACTCAAGCGCAAGCTCAAGGTCGTCGCGGCCTGCGGCAACGGTACCGCCGGCGCTTTCGCGCCGCAGGTGCTGGAGGCGATCGGCTGCGAAGTGATCCCGCTCGACACCGAGCTCGACCACACCTTCCCGAAATACAATCCGAACCCCGAGGACATGGAGATGCTGCACGCGATCCGCGATGCGGTGCTGCATCACAAGGCCGATGTCGGCCTCGGCTTCGACGGCGACGGCGACCGCTGCGGCGTCGTCGACAATACCGGCGAGGAGATCTTTGCCGACAAGGTCGGCGTGATGCTGGCGCGCGACATGTCGGCGATCCACAAGGACGCGCAGTTCATCGTCGACGTGAAGTCGACCGGCCTGTTCGTCACCGATCCGGTGCTGCAGAAGCAGGGCGCGAAGGTCGCCTATTGGAAGACCGGCCATTCCTACATGAAGCGCCGCACCAACGAGACCGGCGCGCTGGCGGGCTTCGAGAAGTCCGGCCATTTCTTCTTCAACAAGCCGTATGGACGCGGCTATGACGACGGCCTGGTGTCGGCGATCGCGATCTGCGACATGCTCGACCGCGCGCCGGGCAAGTCGATGGCGGACCTGAAGAACGCGCTGCCGAAGACATGGTCGTCGCCGACCATGTCGCCGCATTGCGCCGACGAGACCAAGTACGGCGTCATCGACCAGGTGGTGAAGCATTTCGAGGGCTTGCAGGCCAAGGGCGCCAGGATCGGGGGACAGGCGATCCGCGACCTCGTCACCGTCAACGGCGTGCGCGTCACGGTCGAGGACGGCAGCTGGGGCCTGGTGCGCGCCTCCTCGAACAAGCCCGAGCTCGTCGTCGTGGTCGAGAGTCCGGTCTCGGAGCAGCGCATGCACGACATGTTCGAGATGGTGAACAGCGTGCTGCGTACGCATCCCGAGGTCGGTGAGTACAATCAGACGATTTGAGCAGTTTCAGAGATACTGGACGCCGCTATCTCCGCCGTCATGCCCGGGCTTGTCCCGGGCATCCACGCCTCTCCTCTTGCGCGAATGCAAGGACGTGGATGGCCAGGACAAGCCCGGCCATGACGATTGCCGAAGGCCCGTCGTCCTCCGTCGAGCAGCTAAGCCGCCACCACCGCCGGAATCGGCAGCGCCGTCACCGACTTGATCTTCTCCATCGCGAAGCGCGAGGTGACGTTCTTCAGCGGCACGGCGCTGATCAGCTTCTTGTAGAACACGTCATAGGCCTGCATGTCCGCGACCACGACGCGCAGCATGTAGTCGACGTCGCCGGCCATGCGATAGAACTCCATCACCTCGGGCATCGCGCTGACGGCTTCGGCGAATTTCTTCAGCCAGGCGTCGGAATGGTCGGAGCTCTCCACCGAGACGAACACGGAGATGCCGAGCCCGATCTTGTTCTGGTCGACCAGGGCCACCCGCTTCAGGATCACGCCGTCAGCCTCCAGGCGCTGGATGCGCTTCCAGCAGGGGGTCGAGGACAGGCCGACGCGGTCGCCGATCTCGGCGACGGACAGGGAGGCATCCTCCTGCAGCACCATCAGGATCTTGCGGTCGATGGCATCGAGGCGGCGGCTGGTCTCGGGGATCTGGACGGCGAGGTCGGTCATTTGAAGAACTTTGTTCCATTTCAGGGGCTGATTTCCCTGATATAGAGAAAATCTTTCCCCAGCAAGCCCATAATCTCGGCTCATCGATGGAATTGCTCTAGGGCCTCCCTCGCAAAAATCCTTCAACTTCAATACGTTGGGGTGCAGCCATGCCGCCGCCATGGCGGGTGCATTTCAGTGCTGCAGCGGCCGCGGCGAATCGCAGCGCCTCCGGCACCCCCTTACCCTCGGCGAGGCCAAGCGCGAAGGCGCCATGAAAGACGTCGCCGGCGCCGAGCGTATCGACCGCCTGGACCGGGAAGGCCGCCGTCTCTTCCGGCTCGCCTGCCTCGTTCAGCCAGATCGTACCGAGCGGACCGCGGGTCGCGGCAAGGAAGGCCGGCGTCAGCCTGGCCAGGCGTTGCAACGCCTTGGCGTCGTCGGCGATGCCGGCGGTCTCCTGCACCTGCTCGCTGGCGAACAGCAGATGCGAGGCGGCGGTCAGCAGGCCGTCCTGCAACGACATCGCGCGATCGACGCCGACGATGACGGGAATGCTGCGTCGCCGGGCCTCGGCGCAGAGATCAACGCAGAATGAGGCACAGCGACTTTCGACGAGGACCGCACGGCAATCGGCCAGCAATTCGTCGGCATTGGGCAGCTTCACGCGCCACAGGCCGGGATCGCGATAGATCGTGAGCGTCCGCTCGCCCGAGGGATCGATCATGATCGCCGAGACCGGCGTGGTCATATCAGGCATGCGCACGATATGCGTGGTGTCGATGCCCTCCTGCGCCATTTGGTCGAGGATGAAGCCGCTCGATGTCTCCCGCGCATCGCCCATGGGGCCAGCGAAGAAGACGTGACCACCAAGCCGCGCAATCGCGATCGCGGCATTGAGCGCGTTGCCGCCGCAGATCTCGGCGAGGTGGCTGGCGTTGGCCTTGCTGCCGCGCGCCGGCACGGACTCGACCCGAAAGGTGAGGTCGCGCACGGGAATGCCGATGCAGAGCATGCGCGGCGCGATCCCGGATGCAGCCATCGGGCTCAGCTCTTGTCGTGGACCCAGCGGCCGAGCAAATGATGGGCGATGGCGAAGGGATGCGGGCCGGCGAGCCCGTCCGGATGCGTCCGCGTCAGCATCAGAGCTGCCTCCTCGCGCGTGAACCAGCGCGCATCCTCAAGCTCCGAGTGATCGACGATGATGTCCTCGCTCACAGCTCGCGCGCTGCAGCCGATCATCAGCGACGACGGATAGGGCCAGGGCTGCGTCATGTAATATTGCACGTCGGTGCAGCGGATCCCGGATTCTTCCAGGATCTCGCGGCGCACCGCGTCCTCGATGGTCTCGGCGGCCTCGACGAAGCCGGCGAGGCAGGAATACATCCCTGCCGGAAACTGCTTCTGGCGGCCAAGCAGGCACTTGTCGCCGGAGGCGACGTGCATGATCACGACAGGGTCGGTCCGGGGAAAATGCTCGGCCTTGCAAGCCGGGCACTCGCGCTTCCAGCCGCCTTCCTTCATCGCGCTGCGCGAGCCGCAATTGGCGCAATAGCCGTGGCGCTGGTGCCAGCCGACCATCGACTTCGCCATCGCGATCGCCGACAGCTGGTCGGGAGGAATCGCGCCCTGCATCGCCATGCCGCGCAGCTCGGTCACGGTGTAGTCCTCGCGTCCCACCAGCTTCTCGGCGGCGGCCTGCGACAGGCCCATGCCGAACATCGCGGCGCCATCCCGCAGCCCCAGGAAGATCGTGCCGGGATTGGCGCCGCACTTCAGCGCCTCGTCGATCGAGAGCAGCGCGCGAATCTTGTCGCCCTCGCGCTTGACCAGGAGCGAGTCGCGATAAACGACATAGGCGCGCGAGGTCGGCTTCTGCTCCATCGCGAACAGCTTCTGGTCGTCGCGGCGCAGATGCGCGGCGCGATCGAGGATGTTGGTGACGAAGGCCGGCTGTCCTAGCGGAAATGCGTTGAATGCTGACATTATCGTTCTTTCAACCCAACCAGATCTTGCGGCGAAGCGCGCTGATGAAATTCTGAACCTCTGCGGCGTCATGCGCCAATGGCGGCATCACGCCCCAGACCGGCCGCGGCCAGGCCGCGTCACTGGTGCGGCGCGCGATGATGTGAACGTGAAGCTGCGGCACGAGGTTGCCGAGCGCCGCGACATTGAGCTTGTCGCATCTGGTGATCTCCTTCAGCGCGCGCGAGACGCGGGAGATCTCCGTCATCAGCTGCGCCTGCTGCACCTCGTCGAGATCGATGATTTCGACCGCGTCAGCGCGCCGTGGCACCAGCAGCAGCCAGGGATAATGCGCGTCCTTGATGACCAGCACCTTCGACAGCGGCAGATCGCCGATGTCGATGGTGTCCTCTTTCAGGCGGGAGTGCAGCGACCAGGCGGGTTCGGGCATATGCGTTTCCGGATGGCCCGGTGGGTTCGGGCGTGTTGGGCACGACCATACGATAGGGATTCCCTGAGGGGAAGGATGGCGCCCCGCTGTCACCGCATACGCGGTCGTCGTCCCGGACAAGCGAAGCGCAGATCCGGGACCCATAACCACAGGCAGTCGTGTGGCGAAGACTCGTGGTTGCCGGCTCGCGCACCAACCTCGCCCTGTGGTTATGGATTCCGGGCTCGCGCTGCGCGCGCTCCGGAATGACGGAAACTACGCCTCCGCCAGCACCCGCGCATTGGCGCGGACCGAGGCTTCGCTGACGCGAATGCCAAGGCCGGGCCCGTCGGGCACCACGACATGGCCGGCGCGGTTGGCGACGCGCTCTTCCAGCACGTCCTCGGTCAGCACGTGGTGCGGCATGTAGAATTCGCAGCCGAGCGAGATGCCCGGCGTCGCCGCGATCAGCTGCGTGCCGGCGGCTAGCCCAATGCCGCCTTCCCACAGCGTGCCGCCATAGCCGGGCAGCCCGGCGATGTCGGCGATCGCCATGATCGCCTGCGCCTCGAACAGGCCGCCGGCCTTCATCAGCTTGATCGAAACGGCATCGGCGGCTTCGCGGCGCACCACTTCCATCATGTCGCGGCGGTCGAAGCAGCTTTCGTCGGCGAGCACGGGCGTTTCCAGCGCGGCGGTGAGCTGCGCCATCACGTCGAGGTATTTGCGCGGCACCGGCTGCTCGATGAAGGTTGGCGCAAACTCTTCGACATCGCGCAAGATCTTGATGGCGCCGAATGGCGCGAGTGCCTGGTTGTAGTCGACGCGCAGATCGACCTTGTCGCCGAATTCTTTCCGGATCGCCTCGAGATGATCGAGATCCTCGCGGTGCGGTTTCACGCCGGTCTTGACCTTGTAGATGACATTGCCGCCCGGAACCATCTTTCGCATGCGCTCGAGGTCGGCGGCGAAATCCGGATCGGCGATGGAGAAGGAGAGGGGAATCGTGTCGCGCACGCGGCCACCGAGCAGGTCGGCAACCGACAGCCCCGACGATTTGCCGACGATGTCGAGCAGCGCCATCTCGATGGCAACTTTGGCCTCGGCATGGCCGACCAGCGCGCGGTCGAGCTCTGTCATCAGCGCGCGGATCCGGCGCACCGGCTTGCCGAGCACGATGGGACGCAGATAGATGTCGAGCGCGGCGAACGCGGCTTCCGGCGTTCCCGTGAACACCTCCCATGGCGCGGCTTCACCCCAGCCGATCACGCCATCGCTCGCGGTGAGCTCGATCAGCACGCGCTTCACCGTGCCCTTGACGTTGCCGACGCCCTGCAGGCGCGCCATCTTGATCGGGCTTTCGATCAGGAACAGCCTGAGACGTTCGACGGTCGCTTCGCTCATGTCAGGCCTCCATTGACGTGCCAGACCTGGCCGGTGACGTAGGATGCTTTGGGGGATGCCAGGAAGGCGATGATCTCGGCGACCTCTTCTGGTCGCCCGCGGCGGCGCATCGGGATCAGCGCTTCGGTCGCCGCGATCTGCTCGGGCGACAGCCGGCTCTCGCCCGGCTTGTCCTTGATGATGAGGCCCGGCGACACCGCGTTGACGGTGATGCCGTCGCTGGCGAGCTCGATCGCGGTCAGCCTCACCAAGGCTTCCAGCGCGGAACGGCTCGCGGCCGTTGCCGCGAACGGTGCGAATTCGGGCCGGATCGCATGTGCGACGAAGGAGGACACGGCGACGATCCGTGCATCATGCCCCGCGCGCAGCAGTGGGAGCGCGGCATCAACAAGACGCGTGAAGGCCAGCGCCGACTCGTCCATCGCCTGCCGGAACTGATCGGCCGGCGTGCCGATCGCGCTGCCGCGGCGGGCATGGCCGCCGACCAGGATCAATCCGTCGAGCCGGCCGAAGGCGGCTTTCGCGGCGGCGATGGCGACGGCGGCCGCGCTCTCCTCGGCGAGGTCGCCGAGGCATTTTGCGGCCACGGCGCCCTTCGCTTCAATGTCCACTGCGGTGGCTTGAAGACCTTCCGCGTTCGATCGCGTGTGCAGCAGAAGTGCGGTGCCGGGCGCCGCGAGCAGCTTTGCGGTGGCACGGCCGATGCCGCTGGCGGCACCGGTGACGAGATAGACGCGGTTGATATCGGACATCACGATGCCGTTGTGGCCGTCGGCAGCGCGCCGGTGCGGTGGAAATGGCTGAGGAAGGCACGCGTGGCGGCTTCCCTGGGATTGTCGATCACCTGCCGCGCCGGGCCTTCCTCGACCACGACACCGTCGCGCATGAAGATGAGGCGGTCGGCGACCTCACGGGCAAAGGCGATCTCGTGGGTCACGATCACCATGGTCATGCCTTCGGAGGCCAGTTGCTGGATCACGCTCAGCACCTCGCCGACCAATTCAGGATCGAGCGCAGAGGTGGCCTCGTCGAACAGCATCACATCGGGCTCCATCGCCAGCGCGCGGGCGATGGCGACGCGTTGCTTCTGTCCGCCGGACAGCGTCGCCGGATATTGGTCGGCCTTCTCGGCAAGGCCGACCTTGGCGAGCTGGGCACGCGCGAGCGTCTCCGCGTCCGCCTTGGCCATGCGCCGCACCGTAACCGGTCCCTCCATCACGTTCTCAAGCGTCGTCATGTGCGGGAACAGGTTGAAATGCTGGAACACCATGCCGGTGGTAGCGCGGAATTTTGCCAGCGTCTTCACATCAGGCAGTTTTGCACCTTCACCAAATGCAAAGCGCGTGTCGCCGACGCGGACGCTGCCGCCATCGGGCACGACCAGCAGATTGATGCAGCGGAGCAGAGTCGACTTGCCGGAGCCCGACGGGCCGATCAACGCCACGACGCCGCCCTTGGCGACGTCGAGATTGATGTTCTTCAAAACCTCGTTGCTGCCAAAGCTCTTGCGAAGGCTGCGGATCTCGATCTTTTGCGTCTCGCTCATTCGCTGACCGCCAGTCGCTTCTCGCCGCGGCGGACGAGGATGGTGAGCGGGATCAGGATCGCCGCATAGGCGACCGCGACCGCGGTGTAGGTCTCCAGCGGCCGGTAGCTGTCATGGGCGGCGACCTGGCTCTGATAGACGAGGTCGGGCACCGCCAGCACCGAGACCAGCGAGGTGTTCTTGAACTGGATGATCGACTGGTTCATCAGCGCCGGGATCATGCGCTTGATCGCCTGCGGCAGCACGATGCGCCGCATGGTCTGGATCGGCGTCATGCCCAGCGCGGCGCCGGCTTCGGACTGGCCGCGGTCGATCGAGATGATGCCGCCGCGGATGATCTCCGAATAGAACGAGCCGCCATAGAGCGAGAGCGCCAGCGCCGAGGCCGTGATCGGCGTCATCTCGACGCCGGCGAGGATCGGCAGCGCGTAATAGAACCAGATCAGCTGCACCAGGATCGGCGTGCAGCGGAACGCCTCGATGAAGGTGAGCGCGAGAAGACGCAGCGCCTTGAACCGCGACAGGGTCCCGAACGCTCCGAACAGGCCGAACAGCAGCCCGCACACGACGATGACGACGGTGAAGCCGACGGTGACGCCGAGTCCGTTGAGAAACAGCCAGCGATAGCTCCAGAGGATGCCGAAGTCCCACTGATACATGCGTATGTTACTCGTCGTACGCCTTGGCCGCTGGCGTTGTCGTTCCGGGGCGATGCGAAGCATCGAACCCGGAACCTCGAGATTCCGGGTTCTCGCTTCGCGAGCCCCGGAATGACGAAAGTGGAAACTTACAACGAAACGCCCGGCGGAATGTCCGCTTCGGTCACGCCCACCAGCTCCATGTTGGTGATGATCGCGTTGCGGATGAAGCCGAGGCCCTTGTTGAAGTCGATCCAGGTGTTGACGTAATCGCGCCAGGTCTTGTCGGTCTCGCGGCGGAAGCCGGCATTCGAGGTCGTTGCGAAGATCGGCGTCGGCAGCACGAGCTGGCCGAGCGAGGGGTTCTTCTTCAGCACGGTCAGCGACAGCATGGTGATCAGGCACTGCGCATCGACGCGGCCGGTCTGCAGCGCGGCGGTGGCGTCGTCCGCCGTCTTCAGCCGCGTGATCTGCGCTTTCGGCGTCAGGCGGCTGACGACCTGATCGTGCGAGGAGCCCTGGTCGACGGCGATCTTGATGTCGGGCGAGTTCAGCTCGGCCCAGCTCTTCGGCTTGAAGTCCTTCTTGCAGAGGATGGCGAAGGCGTTGTTGAAGACCGGCACCGAGAAGTCGACCACCAGCGCGCGCTTCGGGGTCGGGTTGAGGCCGAAGAAGATGTCGATCTTGTTGGCCTGCAGGTCGAGCACCGAATTGCCCCAGGTCGTCTCGGTGATCTCGAGCTCGGCCTCCATGTCGTCGGCGAGCCCCTTGGCGATGTCGATGTAGAAGCCCTTCCACTGGCCGCTGGAGAGATCCTTCATGTAATAGGGCGCGCCGCCGCCGACCGCGCCGATTCGCATCTTCTTGGTGCGGCGGATGCGGGCGAAGGTCGATTCGTTCGGATCGGCGGTCTGGGCCACGGCCGGCGAAGCCAGCGCGGCCGCGGTCATCGCGCCAAGTCCGACAATCGATGCAACATCACGACGTGTAACCATTGGGATCAATCGCTTTTCTGGTTGGGACAGGTTCCGTCAGGTTCATACCAAGGTCGCACTTTCAGTGAAAGCACAGCCTATCGGCTGGGCAGATCGGGAATTGCCCGGATGCTGGGCAGGCGCCGTCGATCAGGGGCGATAGCCGCTTGCTTTCCGCCCCTTTTGGCCCCAAATAGGGACCGGGAGATTGGCGGTGGACGAGCCACTCGCCAACCGGGTCAGGTCCGGAAGGAAGCAGCCCTAACGAGGTCCGGATCGGGTCGCTCGTCAGTCTCCTACCTGTTTTTCGAGCGAACCAGCGCCGGCGGCATCAGCCGCCAGCGCGTTCCTATCCGCAAAAGCCGGCCAAGAGACATTTCATTGCGGATCGACCGATGAACGACGCTGGCGCCCCTCCCAACCCCGACAGCGCCGGCCCGGCCGGCAATGCGCCGTACCGGGTGCTGGCGCGCAAATACCGTCCCTCCAGTTTCGACGATCTGATCGGCCAGGAAGCGGTGGTCCGCACCGTCTCAAATGCGTTCGAGACCGGGCGCATTCCGCAGGCCTGGATCCTCACCGGCGTCCGCGGCGTCGGCAAGACCACCACCGCGCGCATTCTGGCCCGTGCACTCAACTACGAGATGCCTGATGGTTCGGTAAAGGGTCCGACCATCCACATGCCGACCCTGGGCGTGCATTGCCAGGCGATCATGGAAAGCCGGCACATGGACGTGCTGGAGATGGACGCGGCCTCGCACACTGGCGTTGACGACGTCCGCCAGATCAATGACAGCGTGCGCTACGCGCCGGCCAGCGCGCGCTACAAGGTCTACATCATCGACGAAGTCCACATGCTGTCGACGGCGGCGTTCAACGCCTTCCTGAAGACGCTTGAGGAGCCGCCGGAGCACGCCAAGTTCGTGTTCGCAACCACCGAGATCCGCAAGGTTCCCGTCACCGTGCTGTCGCGCTGCCAGCGTTTCGACCTGCGCCGGGTCGAGGCTGACGTGCTGATGAAGCACCTCGCCAATATCGCGGGGAAGGAAAACGTCGAGATCGAGCCCGAAGCGCTCGGCATCATCGCGCGTGCCGCCGAAGGCTCGGTGCGCGATTCGCTGTCGCTGCTCGACCAGGCGATCGCGCATGCGGCAGGCGCCGTGAAGGCCGATGCCGTCAGGCAGATGCTGGGGCTCGCCGACCGCACCCGCGTCATCGACCTCTTCGATTCGCTGGCGCGCGGCGACATCGCCGCCGCCTTCAAGGAGTTCCGCGACCAGTATGATGTCGGCGCCGATCCCATCGTCGTGCTTTCGGACCTTGCCGAATTCGTCAATTTCGTCACCCGCGTGAAGATCGTGCCGGCGACTGCCGACAACGTCGCCTATGGTGAGACTGAGCGCGTGCGTGCGAAGGATTTCGCCTCAAAGATCTCGATGCGCGTGCTGTCGCGGATGTGGCAGATGCTGCTCAAGGGCATCGCCGAGGTGCAGGCCGCGACGCGCCCGGCTGCGGCCGCCGAGATGGTGCTGGTGCGCATCGCCTATGTCGCCGACCTGCCGACGCCGGACGAAGCGATCAGGATGCTGGAGCAGAACGGCGGCGGCTCGCCGGTCGCGAGCGGCGGCGGTGCTGCACGCAGCGCGCCGGCCGCGCCGACGGCCTCCTCAGCGCCTGTTCGCATGCCGACCTCGTCGCCGCCTTCGTTCGGCGGTGGCGGCGCGCGGCCGCAGATGGCGGCGCCCGCGCCGGATCCGCAAGGGGCGGTGCCCCAGCTGCGCGTCACGAGCTTCACCCAGCTCGTCGCGCTCGCCGGGCAGAAGCGCGACATCATGACCAAGAGCGCGCTCGAGGGCGACATGCGCCTCGTCCGTTTCGAGGAGGGCCGGCTGGAGGTCGCGCTCGAGCCGAACGCCTCCAAGACCATGATCTCCGAGCTCGCCAAGAAATTCGAGCTGTGGACCGGCCGCCGCTGGACGGTGATCGTCTCCAATGAGCAGGGCCAGCCGACGCTGCGCTCGGTGAACCAGGCGGCGAAGCAGGAGCATGCCCGTACCGCAGAGGCCGATCCGCGCGTGCGGGAGGTGATGTCGCGTTTCCCCGGCGCGAAGGTTGTCGAGGTCCGCAGGCTTGCCCCCGAGACGCCGGAAGCCAATATAAACGCTGACTATGGCAGTGACGATCCGCCCGACGGTTCCGACGGCGACGATCTCTGAGCCCATCTTTTTCCAAGGACGAGCACCGATGGCTGATTTTCTCGGCATGATGAAGCAGGCGGCGCAGCTGCAATCCAAGATGCAGGAGATGCAGGAGCAGCTCGCCAACGTGGAAGTCGAGGGCATCTCCGGCGGCGGCCTCGTCGCCGTGCGCATGACCGCGAAGATGGACGTCAAGGGTATCAAGATCGACCCCTCGCTGATGAAGCCGGAAGAGCGCGAAGTGCTGGAAGATCTGCTCGTCACCGCGCTCGGTGATGCGCGCCGCAAGGCGGAGACCGCGATGCAGGAGAAGATGCAGTCGCTGACCGGCGGGCTCGGCCTGCCGCCGGGGTTGTTCGGCCAGTAAGATGGGCGCGGTTGCAGGTCCCGAAATCGAGCGGCTGGTGCAGCTTCTCGCGCGGCTGCCGGGCCTCGGTCCGCGCTCGGCCCGGCGCGCGGCGCTGCATCTGATCAAGAAGCGCGAAGCGCTGATGATGCCGCTGGCCTCGGCCATGCAGGTTGCGCTCGACAAGGTCCAGGTCTGCAAGACCTGCGGCAACATCGATACGCAAAATCCCTGCACCGTCTGCACCGATCCCAAGCGCGATGACGCCATCATCGTCGTCGTCGCCGATGTCGCCGATCTCTGGGCGCTGGAGCGGGCCAATGCGACCCAGGGTCGCTATCATGTGCTGGGCGCGACATTGTCGCCGCTCGACGGCGTCGGCCCGCAGGATCTGACCATCGACGCGCTGGTCGCGCGCGCGCATGATTCTCGGGTGCACGAAATCATCCTGGCGCTGAATGCCACGGTGGACGGCCAGACCACGGCGCACTACATCACCGACCTGCTCCAGGACGCCAACGTAAAAGTAACCCGGCTGGCCCATGGTGTGCCTGTCGGTGGCGAGCTTGATTATCTCGATGAAGGTACGCTATCGGCCGCGATGCGGCAGCGTACCCTGTTCTAGCCATCCAGACTTTACGGAACGGACGACATGACGAAACTTTTCGCCACACGCTTGGCTTTGGTCGCGACGATGATGCTGCTGGCGAGCCCGGCCATCTCCGCGCAGCAGGACGACGGGGCGCCGCCGCCGTCCAAGCCCGGCAAGCCGATCAACGCCGGCGAGGTGTTGTCCGGCGAGTTGAACGCCTTGAAAGTGCGCGACGTCAAGAATGCCGGCAAGCGGGTTGCGACCTACCAGATCACGTCCGAGCCGCGCCGCCTGCCGCCGCCGAACGGGTTGTGCAATCTCGAGACCGGGCCCGAGACGTTCCAGCTCGTTCCGAGCGGCGATGCGCAGGCCGCGCAGCTGAAGACGTTCGTCGGCAAGGAAATCTCGGTCAAGGTCGACGAAGTCGCCTGCGCCAGCGATCCCGGCCAGATGAGCGAAGCCGTGATCACGAAGTGGAGCTTGATCAAGAAGCAGTAGGGGGATCAGATCGAGCTGCCGTAGGGTGGGCAAAGCGAAGCGTGCCCACCGCCTCTGTCGAATGCTTGGAACGATGGTGGGCACGGCGCAAGTGCGCCTTTGCCCACCCTACGAGAGCGTCACACCCTCACCGGCCCCAGCGCTTCGAAATGTCCGCGCTTCTGCAGCCACGCGAGCAGCACCAGGCTCGGGATTGCCACCAGCACGCAGATCACGAAGAACAGCGGCCAGCCCGTGGTGTCCGCGACATAGCCCGCGCTCGACGACAGATATGTTCGCCCCACCGCCGCGAGCGCGGTGAGCAGCGCATATTGCGTCGCCGTGTGCAGCGGGTTCTGGCAGAGCGCCGAGAGGTAGGCCACGAAGATCACGGTGCCGATGGCGCTGGTGAAGTTCTCGGCACAGATCGCGAGCGCCAGCGCCCATTGATTGGTGCCGACCACTGCGAGCCAGGCAAAGGACAAATTGGCCAGCGCCTGCACCACGCCACCGATCCAGAGCGACATTGCCAGCGGATAGCGCCGCGCGACGAAACCACCGGCAAACCCGCCGATCAGGGTGGCGGCGAGGCCGACGCCCTTCACGATCGCCGCATAATCGTTGCGGGTGAAGCCGAGGTCGATCACGAACGGCGCCGTCATCGTGCCCGAGAAGGCATCGGTGAACTTGAATAGCACGACGAAGGCGAGCGCGGCGAGAGCATCCTTGCGCGACAGGAATTCGGAGAACGCGCCGATCGCCGCGCTCAACACACGCGCAAAGGCGGTCTCGGTTTGTGTCGCAGCTTCCGCCTGTGCGGATTGCGCCGGCTCGGTCGCGGCCAGCGCGGTGATCGTGCCGATCAGCACCATCGCGGCCATCACCACATAGCCCCACATCCACGCCGAGGTGCGGGGTATGCCGGTGCCTTCGAAGCCCGAGACGATGAACAGCGCGCCCGCGGTCGAGACCAGCATTCCGATGCGGTAGGCCGCAACGTAAGCCGCCATACCGGCGGCCTGCTCGCTCTCCGGCAGGCTCTCGACGCGGAAGGCGTCGACCACGATGTCCTGCGTCGACGACGTCGTCGCCACCAGCAGCGCGCCCAGCGCGACGTAGAACGGCGAGCGCGCGGGGTCGGTCATCGCCAGCAGCAGGATCGCGACGATCAGCAGCAATTGCGAGAACAGCAGCCAGCCGCGCCGCCGCCCGAACGCGCGGGTGAACAGCGGCACATGCAGCGCATCCACCAGCGGCGCCCACAGGAATTTCAGCGTGTAGGGCGTGCCGACCAGCGCGAACAGCCCGATCGTCTTCAGGTCAACCCCGGCCTCGCGCATCCACACCAGCAGCGTGGAGCCCGACAGCGCCAGCGGCAGCCCCGAGGAGAAGCCGAGGAACAGCACGATCAGCACCCGGGGCTGCAGGTACACGGCAAGGCTGTCGCGCCAGGAGGGCGCAGGGACGGAGGTCGCGGCGGGGGAGGTCGCGTCGGGAGCGGTCATGGGGTGGTGTTAGCAGATTCTGGGGGTGATGCCTCTGCCACAAATCCCGTCATGCCCGGGCTTGTTCCGGGCATCCACGTTCTTGGTGCCGTTGAAAAGTCCGTGGATGGCCGGGACAAGCCTGGCCATGACGAAACGGTGTCACTCCCCCGCCTGGAGCTTCCGCGGAAACAGCTCGCCCGCGCCCGCGACCAGCCGCGGTCCCTCGGCCGGCGCGTCCGCCTTGCTGAAATCGAGCTCCTCGATTCGTCCTGCGCGCTTCTCGATCTTGTCGGCGGAAATCAGGATCTGGCGGACGTCCTCGTTCGCATCGGAAAAATGCTTCTGCAATTTGACCACGCGATCCCTGAGACGACCCAGATCGTCGCCGAGCTTGATCACTTCAGTCTGAATCTGGTCGGCGGCATCGCGCATGCGCGCGTCCTTCATGATCTGCTGCATGACCTGGATCGCCAGCATCAAGAGCGAGGGCGACACCAGCACCACGCGGGCGCGATAGGCCTTCTGGATCACGTCGTCGAAACCGTCATGGATTTCCGCATAGACCGATTCCGACGGCACGAACATCAGTGCCATCTCCTGGGTCTCGCCGGTGACGAGATATTTTTCCGCGATGTCGCTGACATGCTTCATCACGTCGCCGCGCAGCCGCTGCGTGGCAACGCGCTTCTCCTCGTCGGTGCGGGCGTCGTGCAGCGCCGTCATCGCCTCCAGCGGAAACTTCGCGTCGATGCAGAGCGGGCGCTGGTCTGGCAGGAACACGACGCAGTCGGGCCGCTTGCCGGTCGAGAGCGTGAACTGGAACTCGTAGGCGCCCTTCGGCAGACCGTCCTGGACGATCGCCTCCATCCGCGCCTGGCCGAAGGCGCCGCGCGACTGCTTGTTGGCGAGCACGTCGCGCAGGGTCGTCACCTGGGTGGTGAGATCGGTAAGGTTCTTGTGGGCGCTGTCGATGATGCCGAGCCGCTCGTGCAGCGCGCGCAGGCTCTCCATGGTGTTGCGCGTCGAATGTTCCATCGACTGGCCGACGCGATGGGTGACCGAATCCAGCCGCTCGTTGACCGCGCGCGCCATCTCGGCCTGGCGTCCCGCCAGCGCCTGGGTCATGGCGTCGACCCTCCCTGAGGATTCGCTCTGGGCGCGCAGCACCTCGCTCAGGCGCTCCTCGAGCTCGTCGGCCCGGATCGCATGCGCCATCGCGAGTTCCGCGCCGCGCCGGCCCGAGCGGGCGATCACGACGGCGATCGTCACCAGCAGGGTGAGGACAAGGGCGCCGAAGCCGATCAGGGCATCAATCGTGCGCACCGGCCAGTCGGCCAGCATGAAAATGATCTCGTTCATGGGCCCTTCTAGCGCGATTCGCCGACCTTAGCGAACGAAGAGGGAACGGTTATGGTTAATAGCCCCCTAATTTTTATGGTTAACGAAACCTCAAGTTTTATGGTTAGCGAGGGGTTAACGGGGTTCCCGGCCGGATTGACCGCGTCCGGCGCGCGGCTTAAATCGCGGCCATGGCCCTCAGAGAAATCATCATCCTGCCCGACAGGCAGCTGCGTCTGGTCTCCAAGCCGATCGAGAAGGTCACGCCGGAGATTCGCAAGCTTGCCGACGACATGTTCGAGACCATGTACGACGCGCCCGGTATTGGCCTCGCCGCGATCCAGGTCGCGCAGCCGCTGCGGCTGATCACCATGGACCTCGCCAAACGCGACGAGAACGGCGAGACCACGCCGCTTCCGCGCGTCTTCATCAACCCCGAGATCATCGCCTCGTCCGAGGAGCTCTCGGTCTACGAGGAAGGCTGTCTCTCGATCCCCGAATATTACGAGGAGGTCGAGCGCCCTGCGAAGGTGCGCGTGCGCTTCACCGATCTCGACGGCAAGGTGCACGAGGAGGACGCCGAAGGCCTCTATGCCACCTGCATCCAGCACGAGATCGACCATCTCAACGGCGTGCTGTTCGTCGACTATCTGTCGAAGCTCAAGCGCGACCGCGTGATGAAGAAGTTCGAGAAGGCCGCCAAGCGCGCGGAGTAACCACGTTCTCCGCCGTCATACCCGGCCTTGTGCCGGGCATCCACGTTCTGTGCCGCCGCAGGCCGGAAGAACGTGGATGGCCGGGACAAGCCCGGCCATGACGAGTACGTTGCTCGTTTCCGAGGATTGTCTCGCCACATGCCCCTCCGCCTGATCTTCATGGGCACGCCCGATTTCTCCGTGCCGACGCTGCTCGAGCTGGTCGCGCATGGCCACGAGATCGTCGCCGTCTACACCCGCGCGCCGAAGCCCGGCGGGCGGCGCGGCCTGCAATTGCAGCCGACGCCGGTCGAAGAAGCTGCGCGAAAGCTCGGCATTCCCGTGCTGACGCCGAAGACGCTGAAGACGCAAGAGGCGCTCGACGAGTTTAGCACCTTCGATGCGGATGCGGCCGTCGTCGTCGCTTACGGCATGATCCTGCCGCAGGCGATCCTCGATGCGCCAAAACTCGGCTGCTACAATCTGCACGCTTCGCTGCTGCCGCGCTGGCGCGGCGCAGCGCCGATCAACCGTGCGATCATGGACGGCGATGCCGAGAGCGGCGTGATGGTGATGAAGATGGACGTCGGTCTCGATACCGGCGACGTCGCCATGGCCGAGCGCCTCGCGATCACGGACAACATGACTGCACTCGATTTGCACGATCGTCTCTCTCGCCTCGGCGCCGATCTCATGGTGCGCGCGATGGCCGCGCTCGGGCGCGGCGGGCTCCAGCTCAAGAAGCAGAGCGAGGACGGTGTCACCTACGCCGCCAAGATCGACAAGGCCGAGGCGCGCATCGACTGGACCAGGCCGGCGCGTGCCGTGCTGCGTCACATCCACGGCCTGTCGCCATTCCCCGGCGCCTGGGCCGAGCTTGCCGGCGTCAGCGAGAATGCGCGCGTCAAGATCCTGCGGTGTGAATTGGCAAAGGGGTCGGGCGCGCCGGGCGAGGTGCTCGATGACAAGCTCACCATCGCCTGCGGCGAGGGCGCCATCCGCATCATCGAGCTCCAGCGCGAAGGCAAGGGCCGGATGCAGGCCTCGGACTTCCTGCGCGGCGTGCCGTTGAAGGCGGGAGCGAGGTTCAACTGATCAGCGATGCCCCGCTACAAGCTCACCATCGAATATGACGGCGCGCCGTTTTTCGGCTGGCAGGTGCAGGACACGCTGCCTTCGGTGCAGGGCGCGCTGGAGGCGGCCGTGAAGGCGATGACCGGCGCGGATTTGCGGGTGCATGGCGCCGGCCGCACCGATGCCGGCGTGCATGCGCGTGGCCAGGTCGCGCATGTCGATATCGACAAGCAGTTTCCGCCGGGCCGTTTTCGCGACGGGCTCAACGCGCATCTGCGCCCGCATCCGATCGCGGTGCTGGAGGCGGAGATCGTGCCTGACACGTTCGAGGCGCGCTTCTCCGCGGTGAAGCGCCACTACCGCTACCGCGTGATCAACACCCGCGCCAACCTCGCGCTCGACATCGGCCACGCCTGGCGCGTGCCGCGCCGGCTCGATGCGGATGCGATGCATGCGGCGGCACAGCGTCTGCTCGGCAAGCACGATTTCACCACGTTCCGCGACACCGAGTGCCAGGCCAAGTCACCGGAGAAGACGCTCGACCAGCTCGACGTGCTGCGTGACGGCCGCGAGATCACCATCGTCACCTCGGCGCGCTCGTTCCTGCACAGCCAGGTGCGCTCGATGGTGGGCTCGCTGATCTGGGTCGGCGAGGGCCGCTGGACCGCCGACGACCTCTCCGCAGCGTTAGAGGCGCGCAACCGCGCCGCCTGCGGCATCGTCGCCCCGCCGGACGGGCTGTATCTGATGAAGGTGGATTATTAGCGCGTGATGCCGCCACTTCCGTCATGGCCGGGTTTGTCCCGGCCATCCACGATCTTTCTTGCTGGGACTGAAGTACGTGGATGCCCGGGACAAGCCCGGGCATGACGGCGGAATACTTGGCAATGACCGCACCTACCCGAAATACCGCGTCAAAATCCCGCGATAGACCTGCGTCAGCTTCTCCAGATCCTTGACGGGCACCCGCTCGTCGACCTGATGCATGGTCTGGCCGACCAGACCGAACTCGATCACCGGGCAGTAGCTGGAAATGAACCGCGCATCCGACGTGCCACCTGATGTCGACAGCTCGGGCTTGCGGCCCGTCACCTCCTCGATCGCGGAGACCGCGAGATCGGTGAACGGGCCCGGCTTGGTCACGAACACGTTGGAGTTCGAGGGCTCCCAGACGATGCGGGCCTTGATGCGGTTGCCGCAGGCTTTTGTCAGCCGCGTCTCGACCAGCTCGCGCAACGAGGCCTGGGTGTGGTTGTCGTTGTAGCGGATGTTGAACTTGGCGCGGGCCTCGCCGGGGATGACGTTGCTCGCTTTGTTGCCGACGTCGACCGAGGTGAATTCGAGATTGGAGGCCTGGAATTGCGCGCTGCCATGGTCGAGCGGCTCGTCGGAGATCGCAACGATCAGCCTGGAGATGTCAGGCACCGGATTGGAGGCGCGATGCGGATAGGCGACATGGCCCTGCACGCCGTCCACGTACAGCGTGCCGGATTGCGAGCCGCGGCGGCCGACCTTGATGGTGTCGCCGAGCGCCTCGACATTGGAGGGCTCGCCCAGCACGCAATGGTCGAATTTCTCGCCGCGCTCGGCCGTCCATTTCAATAGCTTGATGGTGCCGTTGATGGAGACGTCTTCCTCGTCGCCCGTAATCAGGAACGAGATCGAGCCCTTTCCGTCGTTGCGCGGCTTGCCGTCATTGGCGGCGAGATGCTCCAGCACCGCGGCGACCGAGCAGGCGATGCCGCCCTTCATGTCGACCGCGCCGCGGCCGTGCAGGATGCCGTCCTTCACCTCACCGGAGAACGCACCGATGCTCCAGGCGCTCTCGTCACCGGGTGGCACCACGTCGGTATGGCCGGCAAAGGTGATGTGCGGGCCTTCGGTGCCGATCCGCGCATAGAGATTGTCGACGTCGGCGGTGCCGGGCTCGCTGAAGGTCACGCGGTGGCAGGCGAAGCCGGCGGCGGTGAGGGCTTTTTCGAGCACCCCGAGCGCACCGGCATCTTCAGGGGTTACCGAGGGGCAGCGGATCAGATCGCGGGCAATGGAGAGAGCATCGGTCATGCGCCCCGCTTAACATGCATGCCGCCGGGTGGGCTAGCGCGGGGCGGGACAATTTCGATCTCGCGGCTCTGGTCCCAGCCTTTCGCAGGGGAGGCGGCGGATGCCGAACTGTCCTCGATATCGAGGAGCGGATCAGGGCCGAACCGGTTGTGGCCCGAGGTGCCGGACCGGCAGAACATTTCGACGAGGCCCCACAGCCACAGCAGTGCGGCAGTCAGGTTGAGCGAAAATATCCAGCTTGATTTGGGCAGCAGGTCCGCGAACTGGCTGAACAGGCCGGGCAAGAAGAAGAACGGAACGATCCACCAGCCGCTCTTGTCGCGGTCATGGAGTCGCTTGATCGCCGTCGCGAGATAGATCCAGAAGAACAGCGCCATGCCGGACGCCTTGAGGATCGAGCCCGCGAGATCGGCCGATGCCAGCGCGTGGGAGACGCGGGGGTCGACCAGCTTGAAGAGGCCGTCGAGACCGAAGTCGAAATCGAGCTCAATTCCGAGCTTCAGGGTGGACCTCGTCCCTCCGACGATCCCGATGACTTGACCGGCAATCTCCAGCAAGCCCGCCAGCAGCGCGACCATCAGCAGCGCCTGCCACAGCAACGCGCGGTTGATGCGGCCGTCGAAGCGGAACAGATACCAGGTCCAGTCCATGCGAACGGCTCCGGGCGGTCGAGGCCGCCCGATATTTGGTCGCGATGGAGAGGGGGTGGGTTCGATAGGGCTCCGGTGTCGTCCCGGCGAAGGCCGGGACCCATACCGCGTGATCTATCGACAGTAGAAGATAGTCGTACCGAACGACGAGTCTTCGCCAAACCACGGCCTCGGAGTATGGGTCCCGGCCTTCGCCGGGACGACAGCGGTGTGCGCCGAACTCAATCCCGCAGCAACTCGTTGATGCTGGTCTTGGAGCGCGTGCGCTCGTCGACGCGCTTGACGATGACGGCGCAGGCGGTGCTCGGGCCGATCTGGCCGTTCTTCATCGGCTTGCCGGGCAGCGCGCCGGGCACCACGACGGAATATTCGGGCACTTCGCCGATGAAGACCTCGCCGGTCTCGCGGTCGACGATCTTGGTCGAGGCGCCCAGGAACACGCCCATCGCCAGCACCGCGCCCTTGCGCACGATCACGCCCTCGGCGACCTCGGAGCGCGCGCCGATGAAGCAATCGTCCTCGACGATCACGGGCTCGGCCTGCAGCGGCTCGAGCACGCCGCCGATGCCGGCGCCGCCGGAGATGTGCACGCGCTTGCCGATTTGCGCACAGGAGCCGACGGTGGCCCAGGTGTCGACCATGGTGCTCTCATCGACATAGGCGCCGAGATTGACGAAGGACGGCATCAAGACGACGTTCTTGGCGATGAAGGCCGAGCGGCGCACCACCGAGCCGGGCACGGCACGAAAACCGGCGTCGCGAAAACGGTTCTCGCCCCAGCCTTCGAACTTCGAGGGCACCTTGTCCCACCAGGTCGCCTTGCCGGATCCGCCGGGAATGACGCCCATGTCGTTGAGGCGGAACGACAGCAGCACGGCCTTCTTCAGCCACTGATTGACCTTCCACTTGCCGTCGCTGCCGCGCTCGGCAACGCGCGCCTCGCCCTTGTCCAGAATCTCCAGTGCTTGGTCCACGGCCTCGCGCACCTCGCCCTTGGTCGAGGTCGAGATGCCGTCGCGCGCGTCGAAGGCGCTGTTGATGGTGGATTCGAGGGCTTGGAGGGACATCGGGATTTCCTCTGGGGAAGCAGGAATTTGACGGATTGGGGCGCTTTTTCGGGATTTGGGCGGGCGGAGTCAAGGCATACTCCGCCGTCGTCCATACTCCGCTGTCGTCCCGGACAAGCGCAGCGAAGCGGAGCGCCGATCCGGGACCCATAGCCACAGGGAGTGGTTTGACGAAGATTCGGAGTTACCAATCCGGCGCGACAACCAAATCCTGTGGCTATGGGTCCCGGGTCTGCGCTTACGCTTGCCCGGGACGACGGCGGTTATAGGGGCGAGAGCCCCGCCAAAAACCCCGTCAGATCATCCGTGACGTGGTCGACATGGGCGGCATCCCGGCCTTCCAGTTCCCAGTCCTCCCGCACCACCTCCTTCGTTCCGTCAGGCACCACCAGCACGGTGGTCATGCCGAGCTGGTGCGGGACGGTGAGGTTGCGGGCGAGGTCCTCGAACATCGCGGCTTTGGTCGGATCGACCGCGTGGTCGGCGAGGAATTTCTGATAGGTCTGCGCCGCCGGCTTCGGCTCGAACTGGGCGGCGATGATGTCGAACACGCCGTCGAAATGCGTTGCCAGGCCGAGACGCGCCAGCACCGCATCGACATGGTCGACCGAGCCATTGGTCAGGATCAGCTTGCGCCCCGATAAGTTTGCGATGGCTTCGCCGAGCGCCGGGTTCGGCTGCAGCGGTGAATGGTCGATCTTGTGGACATAGGCGAGATAGTCGTCGGCGGACACGCCATGCAGGGTCATCATGCCGCGCATCGTGGTGCCGAAGCGCAGGTAATAATCCTTCTGCAGTTTTCGCGCCTCCGCCGGCGTCACCTGCAGCCAGCTGGACACGAACTCGGTGATCCGCACATCGACCTGCTGCCACAGATTGACGTGATGCGGATACAGCGTGTTGTCGAGGTCGAACACCCAGGTGTCGACATGAGCAAAGGTGCGGGGTTGGTTCATATCAACATTCTCAGCTCGTCGTCCCGGGGCGCGCGAAGCGCGAGCCCGGGACCCATAACCACGGGGAGGAGTTCGGCGAAGAGTCGGGGTGGCCAGCTTCGCGCCACAACCACTCCCTGGGGTTATGGGTCCCCGCCTTCGCGGGGACGACAGCGGAGCTTGTAGGCGCTTGCGTGTTGATCATGACGCCAATTTCACGGCACCGCAAAGCGGAGCGTCTTGCCGCCGCTCGACATGTCCACCGCGCCAAATCCCGTCATCGCAAATCCGCGCGCGCCGCAATCGGTCTGCTCAACGGTCTCGAACTTGGTCTCGCGCGTGCAGAGCTGCCTGTCGCCGCCCCAGTTCAACGGCCGGTCCTTCAGCTTGACGGCGCGGTTGTCGGCGTCGACGGCCTCCGCGAAGCTGAAGATCTGCTTGGGCTGGCCGGTCACATCAGGGTGCAGGCAGGTCTTGGGATCGATGCGATACCAGCCGCGGCTGGTCACGGACTTGCCGTCGTCGGTCGCGATCGCCGCCATCACCTTGTGCGGCGTGTCGTTGCACCAGGTGAGGCCGGTCGGGGACGGCGTCTGCACCGCATCGACCATGGTCTTGAAGAAGTTTTGCGAGCCCACGATGTCCGACGACAAGCCGCGGCTCTTCAGGAACGCGGCCAGGGCTGCCTGCGTCTTCGGCCCGTCGACGCCGTCGATCGGCGCGGCGTCGTAGCCCGCGATCACCAACAGCCGCTGGATGCCGGCGAGGCGGGCCTGCTCGTCGTCATATTCGGAATCCTCGGCGAGATAGGCAATGAGGTTGCCGTCGGCTCCTTGCGCCGGCGTCACTTGCGTAAACGCAGCCTGGGTCTGGCCGCTGCGGCATTGCCGGGCCGCCGCGATGACGAAATTGTCCTGCGCGACACAGAGCATGTCGCTGCCGTTCTGCGGAATCGGGGAGGCGCCATAGACGCCGAGCGCGCGGGCGTTGAGCAGGATGCGATCGGCGGTCAGCGTGCCCTGCACCACCACGCGGCAGGTGGCGGGATCGACCCTGAACCAGCCGCGCGTCGCGGTCGCCGCCTTGTCGTCGATGCCGATCGCGGCCTCGACGACATAGGACATGCGGTTGCAGATCTTCAGATCGGCGAGGGCCGGCACTGAGGAGAAGACGAACGAGACGGCCGCGGCCGGCAGCGCCATCAGGAAGCGGGTCAGGGGTGAGCGGCGGGGGCGCTGAGCCCTCCGCCCGTCATGCCCGGGCTTGTCCCGCCTGCGAGGCCAAAGCCTCTTCGGCGAGGCGAAGGCCCGGGCATCCACGTTCTTGGCGCGGATCGAAAGATCGCGGATGGCCGGGACAAGCCCGGCCATGACGGTTTTCTTTGTCCGCTCGTCCCTCACTTGTGGATCAGCGTTCCCGTGCCCTGGTTGGTGAAGAGTTCAAGCAGCACCGCGTGCTGCATCTTGCCGTCGATGATGACGACGCCCTCCACGCCCTGCTCCAGCGCATAGATGCAGGTCTCGACCTTCGGGATCATGCCGCCGGAAATGGTGCCGTCGGCGATCAGCTTTCGCGCGTCCTTGACCGACAATTGCGGGATCAGCTTCTTCGACTTGTCGAGCACGCCAGGCACGTCGGTGAGCAGCAACAGGCGCTTGGCCTTCAGCGCGCCGGCAACCGCACCGGCAAAAGTGTCGGCGTTGACGTTCAGCGTCTGGCCTTCCTTCGAGGTTGCGAGCGGCGCCAGCACCGGGATCAGCTCGTAGCCGATCAGCTGGTTGAGCAGCGTGAGGTCCACCTTCTCGGGATCGCCGACGAAGCCGAGATCGATTGCCTTCTCGATGTTCGAGCCCGGATCGATGATGGTCCGCGTCGTCTTCGACGCCTTCACCATGTTGCCGTCCTTGCCGGACAACCCCACGGCCTTGCCGCCGGCTTCGTTGATGTAGCCGACGATCTGCTTGTTGACGGAGCCGGCGAGCACCATCTCGACGATCTCGATGGTCGCCGCATCGGTGATGCGCAGGCCGGCTGCGAATTCCGAGACGATGCCGAGGCGCTTGAGCATGGTCGCGATCTGCGGGCCGCCGCCATGCACCACCACCGGATTGATGGCGGTCTGCTCCAGCAGCACGATGTCGCGGGCAAAATTCTTCGCGGTCTCCTCGTCGCCCATGGCATGGCCGCCATATTTGATGACGATGGTTTCCTCGTCATACTGCTGCATGTGCGGCAGCGCTTCCGACAGGATGCGGGCCTGGTCGAGCGGGGAGATGTCGGTCATGTCGCGGATCTCGCTGGCGGGACTGGAGCGGCCTGCGTTCTATCCGATTGGCGGGCGTGGCGCAAAGTGGTCTTCGTGCCCCGGACGCAGCGCAGCGCTTCTTCAGCGGTGCGCTGCAGAGCCGGGGCCCATGCGGCTTGCTGGGTCCCGGCTCTGCGGAGCGTCACCATAGCGCGTCGAAGACGCGCGTAAACGCGCTTTAGGTGCCGCACCGCGTCCGGGACACGAGACCTATTTCCGCGCCACCACCGCGGCCAGCGTCACGGCCAGCCAGCTCGCGATCATCACCGTCCCGCCCGTCGGCGCTGCGTATGGAAACAGCGAGTGCCCGGCATATTGCCGCAAGGTGAGGTCGCCCGCGAACAGCACGGCGCCGATCACGAAGCCGAATGCACCGATGAGGCCAATTCCGCCGTGCAGAAGGCCGCGCGCCAGCAGGGCGACAGCTGCAAGTATGGCAGTTGCATGAAACAGCAGCATCGCGCTGGCCGAGGCCAGCCGGCTCGCATCGCCGCCATGCGCCGAGGCGGCGGCCAGCGCGACGCCGGCGGCGCCCATCAAACCGGCAAGTCCGATCAGCAGGCGCTGCGCCACCATCACGTAGCGCGCTCTTCCAGCAGTTTCGCCATCGCGGCGCGCAAGCTCTCCATGCCGGTCGAGCTGCGTGACGAGGTCGCGAGCACGTTCGGGAACGAGGCCGGATGCCTGGCCAGCGCCGCCTCGGTTTCGGCGATGCGCGATTGCAGCTCGGAGGCCTTCACCTGGTCGGCCTTGGTCAGCACGATCTGGTAGCTGACCGCGGAGCGGTCGAGCGTCTTGAGGACCTCGAGGTCGACCTCCTTGAGGCCATGCCGCGCGTCGATCAGCACGTAGACGCGCGCAAGCGAGGCGCGTCCCAGCAGGAATTTGTGGATCAGCTCGGTCCAGGACGCCACCTGGCTCTTGGGCGCCTTGGCATAGCCGTAGCCGGGCATGTCGACCAGGCGCAGGTCGGTCTTGCCGGGGACCTCGAAGAAGATCAGCTCCTGGGTGCGTCCCGGCGTATGCGAGGTGCGCGCCAGCGCGTTGCGCCCCGTCAGCGCGTTGATCAGGCTCGACTTGCCGACATTGGAGCGCCCGGCAAAGGCGACCTCCAGCCCCGCCATCGGCGGCAGCGTCTGGATCGAGGGCGAGGCCCAGATGAACTGCCAGTCGCGCGCGAACAGCTTCCGCCCGGCCTCGATCAGCTTGTCGTCTGATTTATCGGTCATCTGGAAAGTCTATCCTCGCGTCTTGGCCGGGCAAAAGCGCGAAGCGCGTCTTCCCATTCAAATGTCCCGGCCATCCACGTCTGTCTGCGCGGTACCCTCCAAAACGTGGATGCCCGGGACAAGCCCGGGCATGACGCTGTGGAGGCATTTGCGCCCGCATGACCGGGCACGCTTCGTGTGCAGCTACGTCGCCTTCTTCGCGAACGTCGCCTTGAGATTATCGAACAGCTCCACCTTCACCCCGTTGCGGCGCATGATGTAGCTCTGCTGGATCACCGAGAGCAGGTTGTTCCAGGCCCAGTAGATCACGAGGCCCGCCGGGAAGCCCGCCAGCATGAAGGTGAAGATCAGCGGCATCCAGTTGAAGATGATCTGCTGCGTCGGGTCCGGCGGTGTCGGGTTCAGCTTCATCTGGAACCACATCGTGATGCCCATGATGATCGGCCAGATGCCGAGCGCGAGGTAATGGCCGAACACCGGGATCGTGGTCGGATCGAACGGGATCAGCCCGAACAGGTTGAACAGGTTGGTCGGATCCGGCGCCGAGAGGTCCTTGATCCAGCCGTAGAACGGCGCGTGCCGCATCTCGATGGTGACGAACAGCACCTTGTAGAGCGAGAAGAACACCGGGATCTGGATCAGCACGGGGAGACAGCCGGCGACCGGATTGATCTTCTCCTTGCGGTAGATCTCCATCATCTCCTGCTGCTGCTTCACCTTGTCGTCGGGATAACGCTCCTTGAGCGCCTGCAGCTGCGGCTGAACCGACTTCATCTTCGCCATCGAGGCGTAGGACTTGTTCGCCAGCGGGAAGAACAGCAGCTTCACGATCACGGTCACGAGCAGGATCGAGATGCCGAAATTGCCGAAGAAGCGGTAGAAGAAGTCGAGGCCGAGGAACATCGGCTTGGTGATGAAGTAGAACCAGCCCCAGTCGATCAAGAGATCGAAATGGTTCAGCCCCAGCTCCTTGTTGTAGCCGCCGAGGCCGGCGAACGGGAACACGCCGACCACGCCGGCTTCCTTGGCGCCGGCGAACAGCCGCGCGTTCGCCGTCGCAGTGCCGCCGATCGCGACGGTGACGGGGTCGAGCAGATAATCGGTCTGGTAGGTGTGGACGTTGCCGGATGGGTTCGACGAGAAGCGCGCCTGCAGCTGGGCATTGGTATCCGGCAACAGCGCCGAGGCCCAGTACTTGTCGGTGATGCCGAGCCAGCCGTTGGTGACCTTGAAGTCCACCTTCTTGCTTTCGTCGATCTTCTTGTAGGCATATTCCTGCAGGCCCTGGTCGCCGAGATAGCCGATCAGGCCTTCATGCAGGATGTAGTAGCCGGAGACCTGCGGCGCACCGTGGCGCGAGATCAGCGCGAACGGATAGAGCGTAACCGGCGCATTGCCGACATTGCTCACCTCGTCCTTGATGGTGAAGAGATAATGGTCGTCGACCGCAATGGTGCGGCGGAAGGTGAGACCATCGTCATTCTCCCATTTCAGCACCACCGGCGTCGTCGGCGTCAGGCTGCCGCTGCCGTCCTGCTGCCAGACGGTCTGGGCATCAGGCATCTTCGCCGTCACGCCCGTCGCCGCCACCCAGCCGAATTCGGCGTAATAGGGCTCCGCGGTGCCCGAGGGCGAATAGAGGATGATCGGCGGCGACTTCGGATCGACCGTTTCGCGGAATTGCACCAGCGCGATGTCGTCGATGCGGCCGCCCTTCAGCGCGATGCTGCCGGCAATCCGCGGCGTGTCGATCTTCACGCGCGGGCTGGCTGCAATCGCGGCCTCGCGCGCCACCACGGGCTGGGCCTGCTGGGTCGCGCCCGGCGTTGCCGGCTGAGCGGCGTTGCCCGGCTGCTGCGGCGCCGCGCCCGGCGTCGCGGAGGCCGACGGCTGCGGCGTGGTCTTCTGGAGCTCGGCCTGCGTCTGCTGCTGGGCGCGCTGCTTCTCCATCGCCGGCACATTGTAGAAATACTGCCAGGCGATCAGGACGAGGCCCGACAGAATGACGGCGAGGATGGTATTGCGATTGTCGGTCATCTCTGGGGTCTCGTCATCATTCCGGTTTGCGGCTGGCAGCAGGAGCGGGGCGGGGCCCGGTACGGTCAGTCCTCGGGCTGCGTCCATTCGCAGGTCCCTTGGCCGTATGCCGCGCCGGCTTCGTGAACGCCATGCGCAGATCGTCGAGCATGGTGGCGAAGTCGCGCGAGAGCGCGCCGCTTCGTCCGACCAGGACATAATCATGATGGGGCTGCATCGACACCGGATCGAGCCGCTTCACCAGTTCGCGAAGCCGGCGCCGGATACGATTGCGCGCGGGGGCGTTGCCGTTCTTTTTGGTAACGGTGAAGCCGATACGGATCGGGCCGCCGTCATCGCGGGGGCGGCTTTGCAGGACGAACGCGGGACTGTTCACCCGCGCGCCATTGGCAACGGCGAGGAAATCCGCCCGCTGCCTCAGCCGATCCATGATGAAATCCCGGAAAAGGGGGTCCGGCTCAGGCGCTCAGACGCTTGCGGCCGCGAGCGCGGCGGGCGGCGAGAACCTTGCGGCCGCCGGCAGTGGCGAGACGGGCACGGAAGCCGTGACGGCGCTTGCGCACCAGTTTGCTGGGTTGATAAGTCCGCTTCACGGGTTTTTCTCCGCTGACCGGGCAATTTGCCTGTAGAATTGATGGTAAAGTCCCGAAGATGCGGCCCAAAACGGGCCGTTTCCGGCCCCAAGAGAGCCGCTCCCGGTGTCGCACCGGGTCATCGCGGACAATTTGGCCGGCTTATAAGCGAGCGCCTTGTTTTCGTCAACGCCGCACAAGCGCACGATTCCGGTGAATATCGCTGTTTGTGCGGGGTTTTTAACCCTTGAGGTGGCGACTCGCGATATCAGCGCTTACATCCCACCTCGGCAGATTAGCGATCCGTAATTTGACCGGACCGAGGTCGGGCCGCATCTTCATACTGCCAATCCTTCATCCGCCAAAGGCGAGGGCGACTTTCGTGGCAACGACAGACCTCCAGCCGGTCCAGGATCAGGATCAGCCGGACCCGCCGGCGATGCGCCCCCGTGGGACGCGCGGGCTCGGGCTGTCAGGCAAGTTGTTGCTGCTCACGGTCCCCCTGGTGATGATCGCGGCCGTGCTGCTCTATGTGCCCGCCATTGCCAACTTCTGGGTCAACCGGCTCAACGACCGCGTCGCCGCCGCCAACACGGCGGCGCTGGTGCTGGATGCGGCGCCGCTCGGCATGGTTCCCGATTCGCTGTCGCGCCAGATCCTGAAAAGCATCAATGCCCGCGCCGTCGCCATCAAGATGGGCCAGCAGCGCCGATTGCTCGCCAGCGACAACATTCCGGCCGCCATCGAGCATGACATCGACCTGCGCGACATGACGGCCTGGGACGCGATCACTGGCTCGTTCCGGATGATGCTGGAGACCGGCAACCAAGCCATCCGCATTGTCGGCCCCGGCGTCGGCACGGCCCAGTTCATCGAGATCGTGACCGACGAATTGCCGCTGCGGCAGCAGATGTACCGGTTCTCCCGCAACGTCGTGGTGGTCGCGCTGATCATCGCCGCGCTGACCGCGGGCCTCGTCTATCTGGCGCTTCATTATCTCTTCGTCCGCCCGATGCGGCGGCTGACCGCGAGCCTGGTCGGCTTCCACGAGAACCCCGAAAGCTCGGCGGGGATCATCGTGCCGAGCCAGCGCAGCGACGAGATCGGGGTCGCCGAGCGCGAATTGTCGGACATGCAGCGCGATTTGATGTCGATGCTGCATCAGAAAAGCCGGCTCGCCGCCCTTGGCCTCGCCGTGTCCAAGATCAACCACGATCTGCGCAATCTGCTGGCCTCGGCCCAGCTGCTGTCGGATCAGCTCGCCAGCGTGCCGGATCCGCGGGTGCAGCGCTTTGCGCCAAAGCTGGTGCGCTCGCTCGAGCGTGCCATCGCCTTCTGCCAGTCGACGCTGTCCTACGGCCGCGCCCAGGAGGCCGCACCGGACCGCCGCATGATCCTGATCGAACCTGTCGTGCTGGAGGTGCGCGAGACCGCGGGCCTCGCCTCCGACGCCTCGATCGCCTGGGTCGCCGCGATCGATCGCGGGCTTGCGGTCGATGCCGATCCCGATCAGCTGTTCCGGGTGCTGCTCAACCTCGTCCGCAACGCCGCCCAGGCGCTGGAAAGTCACGCCTCCGGCGAGGGTGGGGTGCAGCAGATCCGGATCACGGGAAAACGCGAGGGCGCTGTCGCAATTCTCGAGGTTTCCGACACCGGCCCCGGTGTCCCCCAGAAGACCCGGGAGCACCTGTTCGAGGCGTTCCAGACCTCCGGCCGCCCCGGCGGCAGCGGCCTTGGCCTCGCCATCGCCGCCGAGCTGGTCCGCGCCCATGGCGGCGACATCCACTTGGTCGAAGGCACCATCGGCGCCACTTTCCGTATCGTCATCCCCGACCGCCCCGTCGAGCTCCTCTCCATCCGCAACGAGCGGCAGAGGGCGTAAGTCGGCCAAAGGCCGAGTTCTTCCGTCATTGCAGGGTCTGGAGCACTCATCTATCCGTCATTCCGGGGCGCGACGACGTCGCGAGCCCGGAATCCATAGCCACCAGCCGGGGTTATGGATTCCGGGCCTGGCCCATAAGGCCATGCCGGAATGACACCGACCCCCGTCATTTCCTTGCAAAATCTCCCCATCCCGGACCTTGCCAACCGCGGCAAGAGCGGTTAGTCAGAGCGCTCTTTCGCACCCCTCCGGCGCTGTCCGGAGGCTGCCTGCGGGCTTAGGTCCGCACTGTTCGCGAAAAACGCGCCCGTAGCTCAGCTGGATAGAGCATCAGACTACGAATCTGAGGGTCGGACGTTCGAATCGTTCCGGGCGCGCCATTCTTCGCCGAAAGGTCAGGACCTAGCAGCATCTGGTCGCCAGACGGGCCCGAGACCGGATGGCGATGCCGTGTGAGGAGCGGAATGAAGATATCGCAGGCGTTCAAGTTCGAGGCGGCGCATCGGCTGCCGAACGTGCCCGAGACCCACCGATGCCGCCGGCTGCACGGTCATTCCTACCGGGTCGAGGTCCAACTGGACGGGCCGGTCGATCCGCACACCGGCTTCGTCGCGGATTTCTTCGACATCGAAAAATGCTTCGCCGACATCTTGGGCGCGCTGGATCACCACTGCCTGAACGAGGTCAAAGGCCTCGAGAACCCCACCGCCGAGAATATCGCGATCTGGATCTGGGACCGGTTGAAGCCGAGCCTTCGACAGCTGTCGGCGGTCCGGGTCTATGAAACGGCGGATTGCTGGGCCGAATATAACGGGCAGTGACGACGGCCCTGCTCTGACTTGGCCGGGCCATCCGCTCGATAGAGCATCAGGCGACGGATCTGAGGGGCGGACGTTCGAATTGTTCCGGGCGCGCCGTTTCGGTAGTAAGTACGTCCCATGCGTACCATCGATCGTCTGTTCTCCTGCCTCGTTCTGTTCCTTGCAATCGCAGCCGTCCCGGTGCTTCCCGCGCGCGCGGCCGAAACCTGCCCGTTCATCAGCGCCCAGGATCTCGCCCGTGCGATGCCGGCGCTCAAATGGTCACTGATTTCAAATCAGGACGGCCGCGGCTGCATCTACCAGGCCGGGCGCGGCGACACGATGATGCTCTCCGTGTTCCGCAATCCCGACAAGGACCGCGCCAGGGAATTGTACGCGACCTTCGTCAAGACGCTTGGCGAGCGCATGCCGCTCAACGCAGTCGCGGGGATCGGCGACGAAGGCCAGGGCGGAACGAGCGCGGCCGGCGCGGAGCGCCAGGAAGCCTCGGTCGTCGCC
The DNA here is from genome assembly GCF_028128855.1 of Bradyrhizobium sp. CCBAU 11430. Lineage (NCBI taxonomy): Bacteria > Pseudomonadati > Pseudomonadota > Alphaproteobacteria > Hyphomicrobiales > Nitrobacteraceae > Bradyrhizobium > Bradyrhizobium sp. CCBAU 11430. The sequence continues at coordinate 239,647 of NZ_LBJV01000072.1, read as the reverse complement.
TTGTCAGGCGATTACATTCTGCAGATCACCGTCTATCCGATCGGCCGGCGCGCTGATGAAGCGCTGCTCGGGCCGGTCACCGAAGCCGCGCGCGTGGCCATAGGCAGCGTGAGCAAGAGCAGCGAACGGTTCGGCAATTGCGAGTGGCTCACGGCCGCGGATGCCGACGGCTTTCTCGACAAGAGTACCCTTACGGTGCAGCGGACCGGCGCGGGCAGCTGCATGATGTTCGATCGTGAGGCCAACACCATGACCGTCGCGGTGATCGCGACCTCGCGCGACACCGCCATCGGCATGATGAAACGCGCAGGCCCCTGCAAGCACACGGCGATACAAGAGCTCGGCAGTGAAGCGTTCGGCGAGTATTCCTGCACCAAGGGCAACGGCAACGCCGTCACCATCTATGTCTGGAAGAACGGCAGGCAGGCTTCGATCCTGTTCGCGCCGGTCAAGCCGCATCCGGAGTCTGGCTCGGTCGAGCGCCTGAAGGCGGTCGCCGGGCGGGTCTATGGGAAATTGTAACGGCGCCGGCCTGCTTCAACCGCCCGCCAGCGCCTCCTTGCACTTGGCCGCGAAGGCGTTGAGGTAGGCGCCGATCTCGCTGGCCAGCGCCTCGGACCGATCGACATTCTGCAGGCTCATGTTGAGCGCGTAGACCGGAAGCCCGGCCAGCACGATGGGCGTGGCAACGGCGAGAACGCCGGGTTGCCACGACACCGCGCAATAGCCGTTGCGTTCGACCGAGCGAATCGATGTCCTGACGTCCGCAAGCAGCGCCTTGGCGGCCGCAGTGCTGCGCCGCTTGAACAGTTTCAGCAATCGCTCGCGCTCGGCCTCGGCAATGCCGGCCAGATAAGCGCGACCGAGCGACGTCAACTCCATCGGGACCTGCTGGCCGGCGACCACGTTCCGCAGTGCCGCGCGCGGGCTGTAGCGGATCGACTCCAGATAAACCATCATGGTGCGATCCGCGGTCGCGAGCCCCACGTTGAGCCGGCGCTTGGCCGATTCGGCCCGCATCATCGGTCCGATCGCGTTGAGCACCGGTGATCCCGTCCGCATCGCGTGACCGATGCTGATGACGGATGCGGCAAGCCGGTAGGTCCGCTGGTTACGGACCTCGTCGAGCATCCCGGAATTGACCAGCGTTCGCGTCAGCCGGCTGACCGTCGATCGCGGCAATCCTGTTCGCTCCGAAATCTCGCCGTTGCCAAGCGTGTCGACGCCGGGCCGGAACGACCGGAGGATCTCGATGCCCCGTTCGAGTGAGCGGTTGCCGTCAACCCCGCCCGCATATCTGCGCGCCTGCGCCACATCCAGCCTCCGCCGCGATTTCCACTTAGTGGAATTAAGGGGATGTTTCGGGGTGCGCAAGCCGCTATCAACACGGCGAAGAAGAATGCCCGGCCGCGCTGGGGCTCAACGAGGAAACGGCACGGCCGAAATCGGCTCGACATCCGCAATGCGTCGCGGCGATCGATCCGACTCCAGCCAGGGAGCTCGCCATGTCCTATAAGCTCATCGAATTCTCCGTCGAGGCCGGTGTCGCGACGATTGCATTCAACCGGCCGGACCGGCGCAACGCCATGAGCGACGACATGCGTTCAGAGTTCGTCGGTGCGTTCGAAACCGTGGCTCGCGACAAAGCGATCAAGGCCCTGGTGCTGACGGGGCGCGGCAGTGCGTTTTGCGCCGGCGGCGACATCAGCGGAATGAAGCGCCGGCTCGCGGCGCCGCAGGACGAAGTTGCATTCAACGGATGGAGCCGTCAGCAAGGCGTGCATCACGTGCAATCGTTCCTGCTCGGGCTGCCGAAGCCGACGATCGCCGCCGTCAACGGCGCTGCGGCGGGCCTCGGTGCGGACACCGCGCTGGCCTGCGACTTCGTCATGGGCACGGAGCGATCGAAGTTCACCTGGTCCTACATCAAGCGCGGTTTGATCCCCGACGGCGGCGGCCTGTATTTCCTGCCGCGCCGGGTCGGGCTTCCCAGGGCGAAGGAGCTGATCTTCACCGGACGCGTCGTCGAGGCCGACGAAGCGCTCGCGCTCGGCATCGTCGATCGCAAGGTGACCTCGAGCGAGCTCCTGTCGGCCGCGCAGGCCTGGGCGGTCGAACTGGCTCAGGGCTCTCCCACCGCGTTGGCGTTGGGCAAGAAGATCCTGAACGAGACGTTCGAGCATTCCGCGCACGACATTTTCAGTCTCGGCAGCCAGGCGCAGGCCATCTGCTACACCAGCGCGGAGCATCGCGACGCCGTGACGGCGTTCCTTGCGCAATCCGCGTCGAAGGATTGAGCCATGGATGCGATCGAACGCCTGATCCGGCCGCGTAGCGTCGCTGTCATCGGTGCATCGGCGGACCCGAGCAAGACGTCGGGGCGCCCGGTGTCCTATCTCCGGAAGCATGGCTTTGCGGGTGCGATCTTTCCCGTCAATCCGAAGGTCGCGGACATCGGCGGTCTGACCTGCTACCCCGACGTCGCCTCGCTGCCCGATGTGCCTGATGTCGGTCTTGTCCTGCTCGGCGCCGAGCGCGCGCACATCGCGGTGCGCGAATTGTCCGAGCGGGGGGCTGCCGCCGCGATCGTTCTCGCCAGCGGTTTCACCGAAGCCGGGGCGGAAGGCGCCGCGCGCCAGCAACAGCTCATGCAAGCCGCCGGCTCCATGCGGATCCTCGGGCCGAACACGATCGGCCTCGTCAACCTCACCGACAATATCGTGCTGTCGGCGTCGGGCGCGCTGGCGATGGATGACTTCCCGGCGGGATCCATTGGGTTGATCTCGCAGAGCGGGGGTATTCTCGGAGCCTTGCTGTCGCGCGCTGCGGCGCGCGGTGTCGGGCTGTCGAAGCTCGTGTCGACCAGCAACGAAGCCGATCTCGAACTCGCTGATTTCATCGACTTTCTCGCCGGCGACAGCGCAACCAGCGTCATTGCGCTCTATGTCGAGGCGATCCGCAATCCATCTCGCTTTCGCGAGTCGGTTCTGAAAGCGCGACGCGCCGGCAAGCCAATCGTCGCTTTCAAGATCGGTCGATCGGAGGCAGGCGCACAAGCGGCCGTCTCGCACACCGGCGCGCTTGCCGGCTCGGACCGCATGTATGACGCCTTGTTCAGGCAACTCGGCGTGATCCGCGCCAAAACCTTCGAAGACCTGCTCGACATTCCCGCAGCCCTTGGTGCGGGACGGAAGCTGTCCGGCCGGCGTGTTGCGATTCTCACCTCGACCGGCGGCGCCGGCACGATCGTATCAGACAGTCTCGGCGTCGCCGGCTTTGCAACGCCCGCCCCCGACCCTGAGACTGCCGCGCAATTGCGCGCCCTGCAGTCGGGACCGCAAGCCAATCTCGATCGCAATCCGATCGATGTGACCTTGGCCGGTCTGCAGCCGGATCTGCTTCGTGCCGCGATCCGCATCCTGCTCGCAAGTCCCTCCTACGATGCGCTGGTCGTCATTGCCGGCTCGTCAGCGGTGGGATCGCCGGGCCTGATGGCCGATGCCATCCACGACTGCCTGCCGCTCAGCGACAAGCCCGTCATTGCCTATGTGAGCCCCTACGCGCCCAAGGTGGTTTCCGTCCTCACCCGCCGAGGCGTCCCGGCCTACACCTCCGCCGAGAGCTGCACGGCTGCGCTCGACGGGCTCTTGCGGGCCGGAGCGCCGGAGCAGGTCCAGACACCCACCTCGCCCCTGACGGCGGTCGATGTCAGCGACTTCCCGGCGGGATCGCTCGACGAAGCACAGGCCAAAGCGCTGTTCGCCCGCTTTGGTGTTCCGGTCGTGGCAGAGAAAGTGGTCGCGACGGCGCGCGAAGCCGAGCAGGCGGCGCGCGACCTCGGCGGCCGGGTCGTGCTCAAGATCCTCTCGCGCGAGATCGCGCACAAGAGCGATGTCGGCGGCGTCGCGGTCAACCTGACCGCCGAAGCCATCGGCAGCCGCCTGATGAAGATGGCGGACGAGGTCGAGGCCAAGGTCGGGACGCGGCCCGCCCAATTCCTGGTTCAGGAGATGATTTCAGGCGGCGTCGAGATCATTCTCGGAATGCATCGCGATCCCCTGGGAACGGCCATCCTCCTCGGAATGGGCGGCGTCACCGCCGAACTGTTCAAGGACACGACGATGCGCCTGCTGCCAACGGGTGCCGGCCTCAGCCATGCCGACGCCCTCGCGATGGCGCGCGATCTCGTCACATGGCCATTGCTGGACGGTTTTCGCGGCCGGCCGAAATGCGATGTCGAAGCGCTCGCGGAAGCGATCGTCGCTTTCTCGCGCCTGGTTGCGCAACTGGGCGATCACCTCGTCGAGGCCGAAATCAATCCGGTCTTCGTGCTGCCGGCGGGCCGGGGCGTGAAGGCGGCAGACGGATTGGTTGTTCTCGATGCCTGAACAAAATCGGATGGAGTTCCAGATGGCCAGTGGCGGAATCATCAATCACGACGGCGCGCGCGGGAACGGCTTCGCCGTGCGGCGCTGGCTGAACCTCGCCATCCTCGCTTGTGCCGTCGTGCTGGCGGTCGCCGGGCTGGGCGCCTCGCCGGCGCGCGCGGAATATCCCGACAAGATCATCAAGATCGTGGTGCCCTTCGCAGCCGGCGGCGGGACCGACATCATCGCGCGAACGACGGCGCAGGAAATCCAGACGGACCTCGGCAAGTCCGTCATCATCGAGAACAAGCCGGGCGCCGGGACCATCATCGGGACCCAGACGGTGGCCACCAGCGAGCCCGACGGCTATTCGCTGCTGATGGCGACCTTCGCGCACGCGGTCAACCCGAGCCTGTACAAGAAGCTGCCGTTCGATCCGCACACGGATTTCGCGGCGGTCTCGCTGATCGCGCGGTCTTTCAATATCGTCGTGGTCAATCCGGCCTCCAAGATCAACTCGATCTCGGATTTGATCGCTGAAGCCAAGGCCAATCCCGGCAAGCTCAATTTCGGAACGTTCGGCACCGGCACCTCGGCTCATCTCGCGGGCGAACTGTTCAATGCGATGGCGAAGGTCAAGATGACCGCTGTGCCCTACAAGGGCGCGGCGCCTGCGATCAGCGATCTCCTAGGGGGACAGATCGACGTGATGTTCACCACGGTGGCGAGCGCGGCCTCGCTGGTGGCTGCAGGTCAGCTCCGGGCGCTGGCTGTCACGTCCGCCGAACGTTCGGCGGCATTTCCGCAATTGCCTGCAGTCGCCGAGGCCGGGGTTCCCGGCTACGCCGCCGAATCCTGGTACGGACTGTACGCTCCGGCCAAGACGCCCGCTCCGGTGATTGCGCGTCTCAATCAGACGATCGCAAAGGCGGTTCAGTCCGGTGCTTTCAAGAAGCTGGAGGCCAACGAAGGCCTCATCATGGTCGGCGGCGCTCCGGAACAGCTCGATCGCTATGTCGGGCAGGAGGAAGAGCGCTGGCGCAAGCTGGTCAAGGACGCCAACATCGAGGTGCAATAGGACAGCAGGAGGGTGCCTGCGCATCGCGAAACATTGCGCAAGCACGCTCCGCTTCTATCTGGCCTCGCTAGAGTGTTCTGCTCGGTCGGATGACAGCCCTCATTCGGAGACGGCCAGAACGGTCAGCCCCCTGGTGCGCTTGTCCGGCGTCTCGAACTCGATCCGCTGCCCCACCGAGAGGCCGATCAGGGCCGCGCCAACAGGCGTCAGGATCGAGACCCGGTTGAGTTCGATGTTCGCCTCGTGCGGATAGACCAGCACGATCTCCCGGCTGGCACCTTTCTCGTCATCGCGATAGGTTACTTTGGAGCCCATCCTGACCACGCCGCGCAAATCGTTCTCTGCGGCGACCGACGCGCGCTCCAGTTCGCGCGCCAGAAACTGCGCGACACGGGGAAACAGATCCATGGTCGAATTCGCCAGCGAGCTCAGACGTCGCGATTCGTCTTCCGTGATCTTGATCGGTGGCAACGCCGGCTGGTCGCGCCAAATCTCGGCTTCGAAGTTGTGCATTTGAAATCTCCTATGCTGCAGTTGGTCCGGGATCGTCATCGCGCGGCTTGCTGCGCCGATGAGCCCGGAAGAGCGGGACGACGTTGGGGCTTGATTGGGTGACGTTCTGAACCCTGACGACGTTCAGGCAGCCGGCGAGGATGTATGGCATTTGGTCGCCGACCCGCAGGCCGATCAAGGCAGCCCCCAATGGTGTCAGGACCGAAATGCGGGCGGGATCCGACCAACACTCCTCGGGCCAGGCCAATTGCACGATGCGACGCGGAACGCCCCAGTTCGTGCAACAGGTGACCCATGATCCCACGGTCACGCGCGAACGGAGATCGTCCCAATCGTTCGGCACGATGTCGGCGCGGTTGATCTCACTGATGAGGAATATCCCGTCCAAATCGCCTTTTTGGGCGGCAAGGCGGGCAAGCCGTTCGAGTCGCGGATAGTCCGATGCGGCGAGCGCGATTTTTGGAAGAGGCAGCACGGCACACTCCTTCTGCTTCAAGACGACCTCTCAGGGCGAGGTCACGAAAGCTGGAAAAGAGCCCGGACGGCGCAAGCACCGTCCGGCTAACCGCCTGCTTGGAGGCGGCCGGCGTGAAGACCAAAGCGCGCGGTGCGCGCATCTATGTCGACGACATATGCCATGACATCCTGACTATAGTGATTCATTTCACGGCGACCATTGCGGCGAAACCGCACAGCCGCGAGCGATCGAACCGTCGCCGGCAGTCTATGATTTGGATTTGGCGGCGATGCGAGCTTCAGAGTCCACGGCTCTGCTGCCAGCAACGGAACCTCCGCCGGCGGCTGACGGTCTCGTCTCAGGATTCCCCATCATTGATCTGAAGCAATGATGATCTCGACCACCAATGCTAGAACGACTCGCAAGTCGCGACTCAGGGCTCCCCGGCCAGTCGCGGCAATCGCAGCGCGTGTTGGAATCTGAGGGCTCAATGGGACGACTACTGAATATCGTGACGCCGCTGCATACGGCGACGAAGCGCGACTACATGGGCCGCATGAACGACGACAAGATCGGCTGCTCGCTGAAAGCGCGGGAATACGAGGCCGACTATTGGGACGGCGACCGCCGCTTCGGCTATGGCGGCTACCGCTTCATCGAGGGGCGCTGGGCGCCGGTCGCCAAGGCGCTGATCGAGACCTATGGCCTGAAGAACGGCTCCAGCGTGCTCGACGTCGGCTGCGGCAAGGGCTTTCTGCTGTACGAGATGCAGAAGATCCTGCCGGGTTTGAAGGTCGTCGGCTTCGATATCTCCAAGCACGGCCTCGAAAATGCACACGAGCAGGTGAAGCCCTACCTCTTCAACTATCGCGCCCAGGACATCTACCCCTATGGCGACGACAGTTTCGATCTCGTCATCTCGCTCGGCACCCTGCACAATCTTCGGCTGTACGAGCTCGAAGCGGCGCTCAAGGAGGTCGAGCGGGTCGGCAAGAACAAATACGTCATGGTCGAGGGCTACCGGAACGTCGCCGAATTGCACAACCTCGAATGCTGGGCGCTGACGGCGGAGTCGATCCTGCATACGTCGGAATGGATCTGGCTCTACGGCAAGCTCGGTTACACCGGCGATTACGAATTCATCTATTTCGAGTGATCGGGCGCTCCTCATGGACATCAAGACTGCCAAGGCGGCCATTCTCGTCGAATCCGGCAAGCCGCTGATCGTCGACGAGTTCACCTTGCCCGACAGGCTCGAACACGGCCAGGTGCTCGCGCACGTGCACACGTCGAGCATCTGCGGCGCGCAGATCAACGAGATCGACGCCGTCAAAGGCGTCGACAAGTTCCTGCCGCATCTTTTGGGACACGAAGCGCTCGCCACGATCGTCGAAACCGGACCCGGCGTGGTCTCCTGCAAGCAGGGCGACACCGTCGTCATGCATTGGCGGCCCGGCAAGGGCATCCAGTCCAATACGCCGGCCTATTCCTGGCGCGGCAAGCGCCTCAATGCGGGCTGGGTCACCACCTTCAATGAATATGCCGTGGTTTCGGAGAACCGTGTCACGCCCGTTCCCGCCTCGATCGACCGCACCAGCGCGCCACTGCTCGGCTGCGCGGTGACGACCGCACTCGGCGTCGTCAACAACGACGCGCAGATCGCCATCGGCGAAGCCGTCGTCGTGTTCGGCGTCGGCGGTGTCGGGCTGAACATCGTGCAATTTGCCGCGATGGTCGGCGCCTATCCCGTCATCGCGATCGACCGCCTCGACAACAAGCTGGCGATGGCGAAGGATTTCGGCGCCACCCACACCATCAACTCCGAAGCGGTCAAGGATGTCGCTGCCGCGGTTCGCGCCATCACCGGTTCGGACGGGCCCGACAAGGTGGTAGAGACGACGGGCGTCAAGAATCTGATCGAGCTCGCCTACGAGATCACGGCCAAGAAAGGCCGTTGCATCCTGGTCGGCGTTCCCCGCGAGAAGGCCGAGATCTACACGCTGCCGTTACATTTCGAGAAGGTGCTGAAGGGCTCGGAAGGCGGGCAGTGCCAGCCGGCGCGCGATATCCCGCGTCTCGTTCGCCTGAGCGATGCCGGCAAGGTGAGCTACCGCGGGATCGTGACCCACGAGTTCGCGCTCGACGACGTCAACGACGCGCTGGATTTGATGCGCAGCGGCACATCGGGGCGGATCCTGCTGAACATCAGCTGAGCGCGGCGGCGACGACGCCGACAACATGCCGACGCTGGCGCTGCAGCAGCCAGGCTGCGATCGCCATGTTCACGATGTTCCAGGCGATGCCATTGACCAGCGCCGAAGCGTAGGAGCCGGTCCAGTCGTAGGTCGCCCCGGCCATCCAGGCCCCCAGCGCCATGCCGGCGAGCGTGACCGAGATGGCGAGGCTGACGCGGAAGCCGGCTTCCCGCGCCGGGAACAGCTCGCGGACGATCACCGCATAGCTCGGCACGATGCCGCCCTGCGCCAGGCCGAAAATGGCGGATACGACGTAGAGTGAGACCAGCCCGTTGAACGGCAGATAGAGCGCGAGTGCCATGGCCTGCATCGCCGAGCCCAGCAGCAAGGTCGGCAGGCCGCCGATGCGGTTCAACAGCCAGCCGAAAACAAAGCGGCTCGCCACGCTGAAGCCGAGCATGACCGCCAGCATTTCGGCACCGCGCGCAGAGCCGTAGCCGAGGTCGCCGCAATAGGCGACCAGATGGACCTGCGGCATCGCCATGGCGACGCAGCAGCAGATGCCGGCTAACGCCAGCAGGCCCTGGGTGACGGAAGGGGGCAGGCCGATGGTCTGCATCGTGCTGCCGCTGCCCGCGGCTTCGCGTGCGGCCATGCGGGCGAGGGGTCGCTGCAGCAAAATCAGAGACAGCGGCAGCATCGTCGCCAGGCAGAACAGGCCGATGCCGATATGGGTCTGCCGCCAGCCATACGCGGCGATGGCGTGCTGGACGATCGGTGGCCAGACCACGCCGGCCAGAGAGCTGCCGGCCATCGCCAGGGAAACGGCAAGGCCGCGGTGCTTGTCGAACCACAGCGAGACGTCGGCGACCAAAGGCGCGAAGCTGGCCGCGCCGCCGAGGCCGATCGTGAGACCTGAGATCAGCGCGAACACGAACAGGCTCGGTGCGAAGGCGGTGAGGACGTAGCCGAGGCTCATCAGGACCGTGCCGCCGGCCAGCGGCGGCAGGATGCCGAAGCGATCTGTCAGGCGGCCGATGACGATGCCGCCGATCATGAAGCCGATGATGGCGAGCGTGTAGGGCAGCGTTGCCTCGGCGCGGGGCGCGTTGAAATCGGCCTGCACCGCCGGCAATGCCACGACCAGCGACCACATGCCGACGCAGCCCAGGGTGCTGAGTGCCATGGAGACGGTGAGGCGAATCCAGGAATAGAAGTTTTCGATCGACGGCGTTTCGGGTGGCACTGCGACAGGTTTCCTCGGGCTGGGCTAGGATCGGCCCTGGGGTATCGCTCGCCGTCAGCGGCGACAAAGCAGGATTTCTCTTTTGTCGAGCGAGCGAAACTCATGCATCCTGCCGGCTTCCCGCATCGCCCGGAGCCGGCCATGACGTATCTGCTGCCGCCACTCAATGCCCTGCGCGCCTTCGAGGCCGCCGCCCGCCATCTCAGCTTCAAGCAGGCCGCTCACGAGCTGCACGTCACGGCCGGTGCCGTCAGCCAGCAAGTCCGCCTCTTGGAGGAGCGGCTGGGGGTGCAGCTGTTCGAGCGACGGACACGGCAGATCATTCTGACCGCTGCCGGCGAAACCTATCTGGCGCGGGTCCGGGAGGCGTTTCGCTGTCTTGCCGAGGCCACCGCCGAGCTCAAGCCCGAGGGCGTCACAAGCCTGCTGCATATCGGGCTCCACGCCAGTCTTGCGATCGATGCGTTGCGGGCGCGCCTGGCGCAGTTCCGCCGGGCCGAGCCCCAGCTCGCCATTCGCATCAGCCAACCGGCGGGGCTGCACGAGCTGCTCGAAGGCAAGGTCGACGTCGTGATTGCGGACAGGGTGCAGCGCTGTCCCGGCTACAGGTGCGAGCCCCTGCAGAGCGGCTTCCTGATCGGGCCGCTTGGCACTGCCGATTGTCCGGAGATCGAAACCTTGCGGTCCTGCCTGCTTGGCGATGTCGAGCGCGCGCGGCCGGCCACGCCGAGGGCGCCGCTGGCTGCCAGTGCGGCAGGCCCGGCACGCAGACCATCCAAGCCGTTCTTTTCCGCCTGAACGGGCCGGTTCGCAGGCATTTGCCATGACGGCTTCGCGCGCCGGCCGTAACCGCCGGTTAACCATGGATATTTACGGTGTCGAAAGCCTCTGAACTGTGACTGTCAGTTGATTTCGAGTCGAGCCCATGGCGTTCGGTAGCCGCGCAACTCCGCGAAGCATCGCCCCGACGGAGCCTGCGGCTTCGTGGGAAGCGCCGCGGGCTGCGCGGATGAAACCTGACGGCGCCGCGCCGGCGCTGATCAAGGGATCGCTGACCGTCACCGGTGTGCTGTCTTTCCTGCGCGAGAACGGCCGGCGCATTCTGACGCTGGCGGTGGCGCTGTTCGCCCTCGGCGTCGTCGTTCTGATGATTCTGCCGGTCCGGTACGCCGCGACCGCCCTGGTCGTGCTCGATCCCCGGGAGCTGCGCGTGACCTCGGATCAGGAGGTGCTGCCGGGCATCGGCCAGGACGCCGCGGCGCTTCAGAGCCAGATCGAGATCGCCAAATCGGACGGCTTTCTCCGCCCCCTGATCGAGCAGCTCAAGATCGCCGATGACGATGACATCGCGGGCGGTCATACCGACATGACGCGCCTGCTCGAGAAATTCCGTAACCGCCTCGAGATCACGCGGCGCGGGCTCACTTACGTCATTGCCATTTCCTTCACCTCGAACCGCTCCGAGCGGGCCGCTTACTACGCCAACGCCATCGCCGCGGCGTTCGTTGCCAGCCAGGGCCGCGTCCGCACCGAGGCCACGGACGAGGCGGCCGATTGGCTCAAGGACCGGCTGAAGACGCTGAACGAGCGGCTGCGCGCATCGGAAGACGCCGTCGCCGCCTTCAGGCTCGAGCACAAGATCCTCAATGCCGGCAAGGATTCAACCACGCAGCAATTGCGGGTGACCGATCTCAATCAGCAGGTCTCCGCCGCCCGTCTTCGCACCGAGGAAGCCAAGGCGCGCTACGAGCAGGTGCAACGCGATCTCAAGGCCAATGTCGAAGGTCCCGTGAAGCAGGACCTGCTGAGCATGCTGCGCGCGCAGCGCTCGACCCTAAATGACCAGATCGCGCAGAAGAAGGCGGTGTACGGCGAGCGCCATCCCGACCTCGCGATCTCCTACAGCCAGCTGGCCGATATCAACCGGCAGATCGAGGTCGAGCGGAAGAAGAACATCGACACCGCCAAGTCCGAATATGAGGCTCAGCTGGAGCAGCAGAACGCGCTGGAAAAGCAGCTCAAGGCGGTCGAGACGCAGATGCTGGTCGACGGCCAGGCGCTGGTGAAGCTGCAGGAGCTGCAGCGGGACGCCGATGCCAACAGGAACATTTACGAACAGTTCCTGTCGCGGTTCAAGACGACCAATGAGCAGCGTCAGCTGCAAAACTCCCAGACCAAGATCGCTTCGCCCGCCATTCCGCCGTTGCGCTCGACCCGTCCGCCGCTCGCTTTGCTGCTGGCGGCGCTGGGGATCGGCTCGCTGCTGACATCGACCGCCGCCACAGCGGCGATGACGAGCATGTCCGGCGGGCCTGGGCCTGCCGAGGCCGCCGTGCATGCGGGGGCGCAGGACACGCAAGTCCAGCAGCAAGCCCAAACTCAAGTCCAGCCTTCCGCCGCTGCCGCGCCCCGGCCCGAGGCGATGCCGCGCCTTCCCGTCTGGGCCCGCATTCCTGATCTGGCGTCCGGGACTGCGACCAACACCGTCTGGCAAAGTCCGATCGCCGCCTCGGTCGAGCTCGATCTCGGCGCCTATCTGCGGCCGCTGCTCGAGCGGATCGATCGCGTGCCGGTGCGCGGTTGCAAGGTCGCCCTCGTGCTGTCGGTCGGCAAGAGTGCTGGCGGCAACACCGTTGCGCGCTCGCTCAATCGCGCCGCCGTGAACCGCGGCATGATGAGCGTATTGATCCGGCTGCAGCCGGAATTCGCAGGTCACCAGCCGCCGGTGACCGAATGGAACGACGGCTCGACCACGGCGGGACTTCAGTCGATCGACGAGCTTCTCAGTGCCGGCCGAAAGGCAGACGCGAGGCCCGAGGACGATATTCGTTCGGAGTTCGATCTGATCATCGTCCATGCCGGCAATCTCGCCTTGCAGCCCGACGCCATCGCGCTGGCGGCGCATGCGGACCTGATCGTCCTCGTGGCGCGCGCCGGCGAGCTCGGTTCGGCGGCGATGCGCCGGGTGACCGCGGCGTTGTCGCGGTATGAGGCCGTGCCGACGGGTCTGGTCGTCAATCACGCGCCTGCGGGTTCGCAGGCGCCGCACCCCGAGGACGGCGCATTGGGTCTTGCGGTTTGACGATGACAGCGTCGCGCCGTCGTTGGCTGACTGCTGCGATGCTGCTGTCGATCTCATTCGGAGCGCCGGCCTTCGCCGACACTTGCGTGCCCGTGCCGCAGACGGTTGCGCCGGAGAGGCTCGCTGCACTGTCGCGCGGCTTCAATGCCGACGGCTGGATCAACGGTGAGGTGCCAAGCCGCGAATTGCTGCAGCAATTGCGCCGCGCTGGAATGACTCACGTCCGGTTGCCGGTGCCGGCAGAGCGCGTGATGCCTCGTTTCGCTGCAAAGGCCGAGCGCGACGAGACGCTGCGTGTGCTCGACAAGGCGCTGAAGCAGCTCACCGCACTCGGCTACGTTACGTCAGTCGATCTTCATCCCGGCGAGCGCTTCAATCGCCTGCACAAGGAGGATCCGGACGCGGCGCTGCGCGAGATGCAGGACGCCTGGAGCGGTCTTGCAGAGGTCATTCGCTCCTATCCGGCCGACCGCGTCTTCGCCGAGCTGCTCAACGAGCCCGATATCGACGCCGACACATGGCAAAGGCAGGTCGAGACGCTCGCCGGCTTCGTCCGCAAATTGCTTCCTGCCACGACCCTCGTCGTCGGCCCCGTCAACTGGCAGCGCGCGGATTCGCTGCCGCGGTTTCGTCCGCTGGACGATCCCGACATCGTCTATGCCATCCACTTCTATGATCCCATGGTGTTCACCCATCAGGCCCACTGGGATGCGAAGGATCCGCTGCACGACATCATCGATCTGCCTTATCCGATCAATGCCGGCGATCCCAAAGTGCAGGCGCTGCGCCAGGATCTGCAGGCGAGGGGCGCGACCCAGGCGCTCGGCATGCTCGACGTCGCAATCGCCGCCGCCAAGGACAAGCCGCAGGCCGATCGCTGGCTCGCACCGGCGCTCGCATGGCAGCAGCAATTCAAGCGACCGATCATCGTCAACGAGTTCGGCGTGCTGAAAGCCGGCGCGCCGAGACAAAGCCGGTTGCGCTGGCTGGCGGACGTCACCGCTTATGCCAGGGAGCATTGCTGGGGCTGGACGCATTGGGAGCTGGCGCAGGGCTTTGGCCTCGTCGATCGCAGCACCGGCAGGCCCGATCCCGACGTGATGCGGGCGCTGCTCGGCGCGCCCCGGCCCGGCCGGCGCTGACATCGCACCGGTTCGCTATCGTTAAGGAATCCTTTCACATCGCCCCGCTATCGTGCTCGACGCGCGCTGCCAAAGGACGATTGATGGGGGCCGGTGACTTAACCCAGGTTCAGACCGTGCCGGCCGAGCCATCGCCGCCGGCCTGGCGCGAGCTGGTTCCGACACTCTGTATCGCCGTGGCGGCGATCGGCTTTGCTCCGGTCCTGCATTTGGCCTATCCGGCCCTGGCCATCGTGGTCGAGGTCCTCATCGGTATCGCCATCGTGCTGGCGGTCCCGACCTACGCGCCGGCCATCGCCATCTTCGTCCTGTTCTTCCAGAACCTGTTCGTCTCGATCCTGTCGCCGCTGGTCCCGCTGCCGTCCGATCTCGACTTCATCAAGGGCTACAATTTCCTCGTTTGCTCCGTGATGTGGCTGGCGACGTTCGGCCTTTACGTGCTGGGCCAGAGGAATCAATCGGCTGAGGTGAACCAGATCATGCGCTGGGGTGTCGTCACCCTCGCCGTGGTGTCGCTGTATTTCGCGATCGGCTTCATCCAGGACGGACAGCCGGCTGCGGTCTATCTGCGCAATATCGTGCTGCCGCTGTTCCTGTTCCAGCTCTCGCTTCTGACGGCCGCGACCTATGAGGTGCGCATCACCCCGTTCCTGGTGACGCTCGCGGTCATCCTTCTGCTGTGCGGGTATGTCGAACTCGTCTTCCGCGATCTCTGGCTGGCCATCACCAACAGCTATACGTTCTGGGGTTTCGACGAGCTCAAGGCGACCCATTCGGGTGTCTGGGAAGCCCAGATGCGGGCCACCGGCAACGTGCCCGTCGACCTCAAGGACCGCTTCAGCTTCGATTTTCTGAACACGCCCTTGCTCGAAGGGTTCGGCCTGTCGAAGATGCTGCGCATCAACGGTCCGAACATGCACCCGATCAGCTTTGCTTACGGCGTCGGCTTTCTCGCCCTGTTCCTGTTCTCGGTGGGACGGCCGCTGCTGGCCCTCGCAGCACTGCCGCTGCTGATCTTTTGCAGCGTGAAGGGCGCACTCATCGTGGTGATCTTCGTGGTCGCGGCCTGGATCGCGACCCGTCTGATCGGCGCCGTGGTGACGTTGTTGCTCGGCTTCCTCGGCATGGCCGCCTTCGCGGTTCTGGCGATCCGCCTCGGGCTGCAGATCGGCGACTATCACGTCATTGGACTGATGGGTGGTTTGGACGGATTCGTGCAGAAACCTTTCGGCCGGGGCCTCGGCATTGGTGGCAATTTGTCGGAGAGCTACTTTTCCATCGACTGGAGTGCCGCACAGGCCGCCGGGACGATCGACGGCGCGGTCGAGAGCGCGATCGGCGTGCTCCTGTACCAGATGGGCTTTGGCGCCTTCGTGCTGCTGGCCTTCTATTTCGCGATGGCGCTTAGGGCATGGCGCCTCTACGCCTCATCGGGCTATCTGACGCAGGGTCTCGCCGGCTTCGGCGTCATGGTCGTGCTGCTCAACGGATTGTTCCAGGAAGAGGCCTTGTTCGCGCCACTCGCGCTCGGGCTCATGCTCTCGCTCACCGGCCTCGTCATCGGCAGCCATGTGAGAATGCAGGCCGTCGCCCGCGAGGGTGCGGCAGTCGAGCAGCTCACCGGCTACCAGTCCGTGGCGTAGCTCAGCGTCAGGCGCGCGCACCTGAACGCTCTGACGCAGGAACTTCCACTTTTTCCCGGCGTTGGTCTCGCGGGTCGCAGCACAAACGGCCGGCTCCGCACGATGAAGAACTTCTCCAACGCTGAATTTTCACCCGAGGTGATCGCGATCATGACGGGCGCCCTGGAAGCCGCGGTTGCGAGCCTGCCGGAGCCCGTGCAAGCTTCGCACGTCAACATGCTCGCCGAATCCATCCTGCGCACGGCCGCCTCGGGCGAGCGCAACGTCGCCAACCTGCAAAGGATCGCCTTGATGGAGCTGCAACTGGTGCCGCGCGAGTGATGAGGTGGACATGAAGACGACATTCGCAGCTGTCGCAGCGCTCCTTGCCACGCTGTCTGCCGCCCAGGCAGAGAGCTGGACGGCCTACCGCATCGCCGAGTCCGGAACATCGGTGGACATTCCCGTTTCGCTCTTCACGGAGTTGGCAGGCAAGCCCGACGGCTTCGGCCAGCAATTTCGCACCTCCGACGGCAGAGCTGATCTCACCGTACAGGCCGTTTCCAACAGCCAGGGTCTTTCGCCGGCTGCATTCCTGGCCACGAAGAGTCCGCCGTCCGGCATCATCTACAAGCGTGTCGCCCCGAATTTCTTCGTCGTCTCCAGCATCAAGCGCGACAAGATCTGGTACGACCGCTGCAACTTTTCGCGCGGCTATGTGCACTGCGTGCTGATCAATTATCCCGCGGCCGAAAAGCGGCAATGGGACCGCGTTGTCACGCGGATCAGCCACAGCCTCAGCGGCGGTTGAACTCATCTGGAAAAGAGCTGCCCGAAACGAGCTCGTGCCCAAGTCACGAGGCGCCAGCTTGACGCGCTCTGATCGGCCCGGCTCTTGTGAATCGTCCTGATGGTTAGACTGCCGCCCGACTCACCGCCACCCCAGCGCCGGTGCGACATGTTTCAGGATCGCCTCGATCGCATGCGCGCAGTAATCGACCCCTAACTGGTTCGGGATCGTCAACAGCAGCGTGTCTGCCTCCGCGATCGCCTCGTCCTGGCGCAGCTGCTCGATCAGCGCATCGGGCTCGGCAGCATAACTCCGGCCGAAGATCGCCCGGGTCTGCGGGTCGATGAAGCCGATCTGGTCCTCGCCTTCGCCGCCCCGGCCAAAATAGGCACGATCGCGATCGTCCATCAGCGCAAAGATGCTGCGGCTGACGGAGACGCGGGGCTCACGGGTGTGGCCGGCCTCCTTCCACGCCGCGCGATAGGCGCGAATCTGCGCGGCCTGCTGCACGTGAAAGGCCTCGCCGGTCTCGTCGTTCTTCAGCGTCGAGCTCTGCAGATTCATGCCGAGCTTCGCCGCCCACACCGCGGTGGCGTTGGAGCCGGCGCCCCACCAGATCCGCTCGCGCAGGCCTTGCGCATGCGGCTCGATCCGCAAGAGCCCCGGCGGGTTGGGAAACATCGGCTGCGGATTGGGCTCGGCAAAGCCTTCACCACGGAGCAGGTCGAGAAAGACTTCCGCGTGGCGCCGGCCCATGTCGGCATCGCTCTGGCCGTCAGCGGGCCGATAGCCGAAGTAGCGCCATCCGTCGATCACCTGCTCGGGCGAGCCGCGGCTGATGCCGAGCTGCAGCCGGCCGCCGGCGATGAGATCGGCGCTGCCTGCGTCCTCCACCATGTAGAGCGGGTTCTCATAGCGCATGTCGATCACGGCCGTGCCGATCTCGATCCTGCTCGTCCTGGCGCCGACCGCCGCGAGCAGCGGAAAGGGCGAGGCGAGCTGGCGCGCGAAATGATGCACCCGGAAATAGGCGCCGTCCGCGCCCAGTTGCTCGGCCGCGACCGCAAGCTCGATCGATTGCAGCAGGGTGTCTGCGGCCGAGCGGGTCTGCGATTGCGACGAGGGGGTCCAGTGTCCGAAGGAGAGAAAGCCGATTTTCTTCATGAGGGCTAGGTATGCATGACCGGAAGAATTTGCGAGACGTTGGCCCGAGGGAAAAATGGCGGCGAGGCGTGTGGCCGTAAGTGCTGGGAGGAAGCAGGCCCGGGTTCGCACCACGACGTCAGGTCGTTCGACTTTGATCTGACGTGCCCGGAAGCGGCCTCAGATTTCGCAACCGGTCAAATTCAATGCCTTGAGTAGGCCACCGAACGCCTTCAGTCGACAGGGCTCGGTCTCGCTGGCGGCCTTTGCACGCTGAGCATTGGCAGCTCGCTTGGCAACAATTGCCTTTGGCTTCGGCTTGGGACGTTCGGCGGTCGCGATCGTCTTCGCATCGCGCCGATGACGGACGATCGGTTTCGGCGCGGTCGAATCGACTTGGATGTCTTGCGGAGCAACGGGGTTCTCGACCGGAGCAATTTGTGTCGGCATCGCGCTGCTCACAGCGGCAACCTCGAGGCGATCGGCCTTCGGCAACGTGTCAGGTGACGCAGAGACGGTTGCGCTCTGCTCGGCAAGGGGCGGGGCGATCGCGACGGCGCGACGCGGTGGAGCGCTCAGCTCCATTGCGGACAGCACCCCTGCACTCAACAGGATGAGGAGGCCCAACAACGCCATTTTCAGCATAAAGCGCCTCTAACCCGGGGTTAGTGCCGCTGAAAATTCTCCGCTGCAATAAGGCAACTTGTCGGCGATTGCCGACCTACGGCGAATCATTTGCCGACAGGGTTAACGTCGGTGCTGCTTCTGCAGACCGTACGTCGTCGTCGGAAAATGGTGTGTTCGCGGCCGCGACCTAAGCACAAAGAGAGCCAAAGAGAGCCATCGTCATGTCTCCTGCTTGAGGGAAGCCGGACGCCGCCTGACCAAATAGGCGGGCGCTGCTTGTGACCCAAAGCGGTCCTTCGCCGCGCCCTTGAAAGGCGCCCGGGAGCATCTAGATAACATCCATAGACCATCCATATGGATGGTAATAATGGATGTACCCATGGCCGATAATGTGCGCGAGCTGCGACCCAAGGCCCCCGACACCGAGAAGATCACGATCAACCTTGGCTATGTCGACCTCGGTCATGTCGATCTCATGGTGCAGGAAGGGTTCTATTCGAACCGGACCGATTTTATCCGGACAGCAATCCGGAACCAGCTCGAGCGCCACGTAGAGGTCGTCAGACGATCCACGGCCCGGAAGAACCTGGACCTCGGGCTGCGCAACTACACTCGCGAGGATCTCGAAGCGGCGCGGCGCGCCGGCGAAATGCTGCAGATCAATGTTTTGGGCTTAGCCACCATCGCCCAGGACGTCACTCCCGAGTTGGCTCGCGCCACAATCGCGTCGGTCTCGGTGCTGGGGGCCCTTCACGCCACTCCCGCGGTCAAGGCCGCTCTCGCCGACAGAACGAGGTGAACGATGCTGAATCAAGTCATAATCCGCGAAGCAACCCGCCTCACGCGTGCCGGCCAACTGGTCGAGGCCACCGCG
Organism: Bradyrhizobium sp. CCBAU 11430; assembly: GCF_028128855.1. NCBI lineage: Bacteria > Pseudomonadati > Pseudomonadota > Alphaproteobacteria > Hyphomicrobiales > Nitrobacteraceae > Bradyrhizobium > Bradyrhizobium sp. CCBAU 11430. Next base: position 220,511 of record NZ_LBJV01000072.1, on the reverse strand, counting down.
CTCCTGCAGCGCATGCTCCGCGGCGGTAGCGCTCCAAAACCAGAGCATCGCAACGCCGCTCAGGCTCGGCTCCCGGGGCTCGATCCGCTTACCATCGACGCTACGGCCGACGTCGTCGAGGAGCGGGAAGCTCCGCAGATCTCGCCGGCCCGCTCTGATCAGCGACGCAGGCGCTCCTCACCGCTCGACGGCATGCGGGATTTTTCCGGGCTCGGCCTGCGAAGTCCGATCGCACGCGCTCCTCTGTCCCCGTCGGACATGGTGCCCGAGGGCACACGGTTTATCGCCGGTACCTTCAATAACGCCGCGGGAAGCCGGACCTACAAGCTGTTCATCCCAAGCCGCTGTGAGGGACGACGGCTTCCGCTGATCGTCATGCTTCATGGATGCACCCAGTCGCCCGACGATTTCGCGGCCGGCACCCGGATGAACTTCCTGGCGGAAGAGCAGAATTGCTTCGTGGTCTATCCTGAGCAACCGAACGGAGCCAACCCATCGAAGTGCTGGAACTGGTTTCGCACGGGCGACCAGCGCCGCGGCGGGGGCGAGCCCTCGATGATCGCCGGCATTACCCGCCAGATCATGCGCGACCATGCGATCGATCCGAAGCGCGTATATGTCGCGGGTCTGTCGGCCGGCGGGGCCGCCGCCGCCATCATGGGCGCAACGTATAGCGACCTGTACGCGGCGGTCGGTATTCATTCAGGCCTCGCGTGCGGAGCCGCGAGCGATCTTCCCTCCGCGTTCGTCGCCATGCGGCAGGGAGGCGGCTCCAAGGCAATTGCGGACGGCAAAACTTCTGTGCCGACCATCGTTTTCCATGGCGATCGCGACACCACGGTGCATCCAAAGAATGGCGATCAGATAATCGAGCAGTCCACCAGGGCAACGAGGCCGACGACGAAGGTACTTCGCGGACGCGTACCCCACGGCCATGCCTATACTCGCACCGTCCTGATCGACGGGGCCGGTCGGGCGATCTCCGAACACTGGAACATCGATGGCGCTGGACACGCGTGGTCAGGCGGCAGTCCCGCCGGGACCTACACTGATCCGCAGGGGCCGGATGCGACGAGGGAAATGCTGCGCTTCTTCCTCGAGCATTCGCTCGGTGGGTAATCTGGCTTCACCGCCCGATCCGAAGCTACCGGCACCGACAACGTCCTCCGGACGATAGGGCTGCTGCAACATCAGGGGGTACCGGGCGGGGCGCGACGGGCGAGAAATCGGTCTCAAAGATCACCGGGAGTTTGGGATCATCCTCCCGGCAACGTTCGGCGATCTGCCATCCGTCAATGCCCCATTTAGCTTGAGGTCCGTGATGAGACGTCGGCGACTCGCCGCGCGCACCATGCCCTCGCCGTCAGTCACACGGATGACGTCGTGCCCTTCCTCTCGCCTTCACCACGAACTGCTAGTGACCAGAGCATTCAAATTGCTCCAGCGATGCGGTCTATCAAGGGCCGATGCTGACCTCCGAAGGCTCGCTTCGAGGAAGTCTCGCGATCAAGGCATGACTGCTTGCGTAGTTGCCGCAACTTAAAGCGGTCTTTGGAGAGCACAACGAGCGAAGAGCTCATTGTTCTCAGGCCAACGCCCGTCGAACATAGGTCTGGAAGATCGCCAGCTAGACGTTTGTTGGTTGGAGTTGCTACCTGAAATCATCGTCCAGTCGCAGAACGTGCGATTGATCTCAGTTCATGCGGGTCTCCAACAATGCGCGGGTTTGGAACGCCACATCACGAAGCCTGTTGTCCGTTCAGAAATGACCGTTGTGGTCGCACCCTCATGTTCTTGGAGCGCCAGATGAGCAAACGCAAACCGGCACCAGCGTCAAAGCGCGCCCGCAATCCGAAAATGGCCGCGCGGGCCCAACGGAACAAGCAGGCCATTGTTAGAAGCCCGAAAGAGGAATTTCTTCGCTCTGCTGCGGCAGCCTCGATTGAACCGCCTCCTAAGCTTCATGATGATCCTGGACACGAGGTTCCTGTCATTGAGCCTCGGGTGGATGCCTTGCCAGGTGACCTCAGTCAGAGAATGATCGGCAGCGATCCAATGAAAGGCTTCGCTTTAGCCACGGCAAACATGCAGGCGTACCAAGCAAAGCTTCTTGAGATAGCCCAGGCCAACGTGCAGTTCACTTTTGATTTCGGCCTGAGACTTGCGACGATCGGGTCACCAACTGAATTTTTCGCCGTCATTACCGAGTTTACAAGCAGACGGGCCGAGATGTTCGGGCAGCATTCGAAAGAATTGGCGGCATATCCGTTCTGGCGCATCAAGCCGGCCCCAGAGCTCGCGGCTCTGCCGGGACGATAACTGCAAGCCGTACCCGCTGCGGCAAAGGATGGACGCAAACGCGAATCACGCACGCGCCGATCACGGTTGCTTGCTTTCGGCTGGGGAGCGCGGCTCACAACAACCCAGAGCGGGCTCGGTGCCGCCGATCCGAGGGACCCGCGATCAGGAATGTAGGTTGACACGATGTCCACAACAGAAGCCGTTCTGCTGATCGTTTTGGCGGGACTTGTCGTTCTGATCCTCGGCAACATCGCGTTTCAGGTGACAGCGGAGCGAAAGAATCCGCCTATCGGCGTCTTTACCGATTGCGACGGAGTGCGCCTTCACTATATCGAACGGGGCGATGCCGCTGCGCCTTGCGTGGTCCTGTTTCACGGGAACGGCACCATGATTCAGGATCTCGTCCTGAGCGGTTTGGTCGACCGCCTGGCCCACGACCATCGCGTCGTTTGCTTCGACCGGCCAGGGTTTGGCTACAGCGACCGTCCGCGCACGCGCATCTGGACGCCTACGACGCAAGCTTCCTTGTTCGCGAAGGCTCTTGATCAGCTTGGAGTGCGCAATCCCGTGGTGCTCGGCCACTCCTGGGGAACGCTGGTGGCAATCGCGCTGGCGCTGCGAAGCGGTTATGCCGTGAGTGGGCTCGTGCTTGTGTCCGGCTACTATTTTCCAACCTCACGGATGGACTTTTGGCTCATGTCAGGTCCGGCACTGCCGCTGCTCGGGGATCTGATGCGCTACACGATCTCGCCGATCATATCGTGGGCTATTGCGCCGAAGCTGATGCGCACGCTGTTCGCGCCGCGTGCCATTCCGCCGAAATTCAAGAATGAATTTCCGATCTCGTTGGCTCTCCGGCCCAAGCAGTTGAGGGCGGCCGCCGAGGAGAGCGCGTTCCTTATTCCTGCTGCCGCGCAATTGCAGCTTCAGTATCAGGGCATCCGGTGTCCCGTTAGGATCCTGCACGGAAAGGGTGACCGGCTCATCGAGGCCGACCAGTCGCGCCGCCTGCACGAGGCGTTGCCCCGCTCCTTGCTACATCTGGTCGAGGATGCCGGTCACATGGTTACCTATGCAGATTCGCCGGGAATAGCGGATGCCGTGGCTGCGCTGGCGCTCGCCGCACCGCTGAGGACCGCATAGGGTTTCCTTTTGCGATGCGGGCGTCCGGAAGTGGCCAGTGCATGACTTCAGCCCAGCGCGCGGGGGTCCGCTTCCCGAGTCAGACTGGACCGATGGGCCATGGTGGTCCGATGGTAGCTTTGACCCTGAAAGCGAAGTGACGCCGCTGGGCGCTGAGGTCAGTTCATGTTGGCACAGCGGACGGGATTTGCTCGGCCAGAGTTCTTCGCAGTTTGACCCAAACCGGTCATTTCCCTAGACAGGCTGCCTCGCCGGGGGAATGATGGAGCTCTAGGCGAACTGGGGCCGCCGTCATGGACCTGGGAGGTTGGCTACGGAGGCTTGGCCTCGAACAATATGAGGCGGCATTCCGCGAGAATGAGATCGACGATACGGTCCTGCCGAACCTGACGGCGGAGGACTTGAAGGACCTTGGTGTCGGAATTGTCGGGCATCGCCGCAAGCTGCTCGACGCCATCGCCGCCTTGCGTGCTGAAGCGGGCGCACGGGCGCCCCTATCCGACGCTTCTTCGGCAACCTGTAAAACCACTAAGGACACCGCCGAGCGCCGCCAAGTCACCGTGATGTTCTCGGACCTAGTCGGTTCGACGTCGCTCTCCGCACGTATGGACCCAGAGGACCTGCGCGAGATCATTTCGGCGTATCAAACGTGCATCGCCGATACGGTACGCCGCTTCGGGGGCTTCGTTGCGAAGTATATGGGCGACGGCGTGCTGATCTATTTCGGCTACCCGCAGGCTCACGAGGACGACGCTGAGCGAGCCGTTCGCGCAGGATTGGAAGCGATTGGCGCGGTTGGTGCGCTCGAGTTTTCAGTTCCGCTGCAAACCCGCATCGGTATCGCGACGGGCCTGGTCGTCGTCGGCGACTTGATCGGCACGGGATCGGCACAGGAGCGGGCGATCGTCGGCGAGACCCCAAATCTTGCTGCACGGCTTCAGAGCGTCGCCAAAGCGAACGCGGTGGTCATAGCTGAGAGCACGCGGAGACTGCTAGGGAACCTGTTCGATTTGGCGGACCTCGGATTGCACGATCTCAAGGGCATCGATGCGCCGACGCGAGCCTGGGCAGTGCTACAAGTGAGTTCGGTGGAAAGCCGTTTCGAGGCGTTCCACGGAAGTGGGCTGACCGAGCTAGTCGGACGGCAAGAAGAACTCGATTTTCTGCTACGGCGATGGCGGCGGGCGGCGAGCGGTGAAGGTCAGGTCGTACTGCTTGCTGGTGAGCCAGGTATCGGCAAGTCGCGATTGATAGCGGCGCTTCAGGAGCGCCTTCAAATCGAGCTGCACACCAGCCTTAGGTACTTTTGCTCACCGCAGCGCGTCGACAGTGCGTTCTATCCGATCGTTACACAGCTGGAGCGCGCTGCCGGATTTTTGCGCGAACATACGCCGGAGGAGCAGCTTGACAAATTGGCGGCGCTGTTAGCGCCGGCCTCACCTCCGCAAGAGGATCAGGCCTTGCTGGCTGAGCTGCTATCGATCCCGTTCAAAGGCCGTTTTCTGCCTTTCCAGTTAACGCCTAGGGGCAAAAAGGAAAAAACTTTCGAGGCGCTGCTTCGGCAGCTCCATGGTCTAGCGCTGCAACGACCGGTGTTGATGCTCTTTGAGGACGTGCACTGGATCGATCCCAGCTCGCGCGAACTGCTCGACCTTGTAGTCGAGCGGGTCCAGCATCTACCGGTGTTGCTGGTTATTACATTCCGTCCCGAGTTCGAGCGCATCTGGGCGGGGCAGGCGCACGTCACAATGCTGTCCCTCGACCGGCTCGACCGGCGCGAGGGCGCTGCGTTGGTTCAGCAGCTCATCGGCGAAGGGACGCTAACGAGTGATGTCGTTTCGGAGATTGTCGCGCGCACGGATGGGGTGCCGCTATTTCTCGAGGAGCTGACGAAGGCGGTGCTGGAGGCAGATGACCGCGGCGCCAAAACCGCACTCTCGCGTGTTTCAGCGACGGCGCTTGCAATTCCGGCCACTCTGCACGCCTCGCTGATGGCGCGCCTTGATCGGCTCGGATCACCCGTGAAAGAGGTGGCGCAGGTGAGTGCTGCCATCGGTCGAGAGTTCTCCTACGAACTATTACAGGCCGTAGCGCAGCGGAACTCAGCTGAACTGGATAAAGCGCTCCATCAGCTGGTATCTGCCGAATTGATTTTCCGGCGCGGAATGCCACCAGACGCGGAATACAGCTTTAAGCACGCCTTAGTGCAGGATGCGGCCTATAGCACATTGCTGCGCGGAGCCCGTCACAAGCTGCATGCACGGATTGGCAAAGCGCTCGAACAGCTCTTTCCTGAGCTTGGCAGCATCGAACCCGAGCTGCTGGCGCACCATTTCACGGAGGCCGGAGAGGCAGAGATCGCGATTTCATATTGGTTGAAGGCCGGGCGGCGTGCGGCGGGGCGCTCCGCCGACGAGGAGGCCGTGCGTCATCTCAGACGGGGCCTGGAGATGTTAATGATGCTGCCGCATTCGACACAGAAGGATCAGCAGGAACTCGAATTCCAGCTCGCCTTGGGCACGCCCTTGGCGGCTCAGCATGGCTATGGCAACCCACTCGTGGGGGCTGCACGCGATCGCGCGATCGCCTTGTGTGAAAAGTTGGGCGACACGGAGCACCTGTTGCCGAGCCTCTACGGGCAGTATGCCTATTGCATAGCGAGCGGCAGGATCCCGAAGGCACTTGAGTATTCGCAGCGCTGCCAATCGCTGGCCGCGCACACCGGTGACCGCGCGGCGCGACTGATCGCGCACCGCGCCATGGGCGCGTCGCTGCTTGAAATGGGCGAGTTCGAGGCCGCGAAAGCACAGCTGGAACAGATCCTTGCAATCGACAGGATCGAAATGGACCAAGCTCTTTCGGTGCTTTACCTCGCGGATCCGCACTCGTCAGGCCTTGCCTATCTGGCACTGAGCCTATGGGCCTTGGGATACCCCGACCAGGCAGTCGCAGCACGCCAGAAGGCAATTAAACATGCCCTTGACGCAAACCACGCGAATACGAGCGGTATCGTTGGCATCTATGCTGGCGCACAGTTGTCCGTGTTGCTCGGCAAGATGGCCGACGTCAAGAACTACGTTGAAAACCTGAACGCACAACTTGGATCGCGCGTGCCGCTCTGGGCCATTAGTTGCGGTCAAATACTGAGCGGTTGGGCAATCGGGTGTGCAGAGCGGCTGGAAGACGGCATTGCTCTAATGAAACACGGAATACATGCCGCCGAACAACAGGTTCGGTTTCATTCTCCGCACTACCATTCACTCCTTGCGGTCCTGCAAGCACGCGCAGGAGATATGCAGGGTAGCCTGAGCGCGATCAGAAAAGCCACCGAGCTGATAGCCGACACAGGCGAATATCTCTGGCAGGCCGACGTGCTCAGAATTGAAGGCGAACTCCGATTGCTTTTCGGAGCATCCATGGAAGCGGAAGCAATCCTTGTTCAAGCTCTCGAACTCGCCCGCAAGCAGCGGGGAAGATCGTTCGAGCTGCGCGTCGCTATGAGCATGGCGCGGCTCTGGCGCGATCGAGGCAAGCGAAACGAGGCTCGCGAACTGCTCGCGCCGATCTACGACTGGTTCACCGAAGGCTTCGATACCCGCGATTTGAAGGAAGCGAAGGCCCTGCTCGAGGAACTCACGTGAAAGGCGAAGACCTGCGACTTCCGGTGATGGCCCATCGGCGAAGTTGCGCCTCGGCGGTCGGTAGTCCGCTCGTTGAGCCAGAGCGGACCAGATTTGCTCAACCTGAGTTCTTCGCGTTTTGACCCTAAGCGGACCTGCGCCCATACCGCCTAATCGATCCCCTGCAAGTGCAACAACCATCGAGACGTGATACTCTGCGTCCCGTCGTCCTCAATCTGCGATGAGGATTGAATGAAGCGGCGAGAGTTCCTGGCGGGCACTGGGGCGCTGCTCGTTCAGCCGGGACATTTGCACGCGCAAGGGAAGCCTCGGCGGATGGGTTTCCTTGGCCTCTGGGCGGATGATCCGACTCGCGACCCCATTCACGCCGCATGGCTCAGCGGGTTGCGGGAGAAGGGTTGGATCGAGGGCAAGAACCTGCTTGTAGAATATCGTTACGCCCCGGATCGTTTGCCAGCTTTAGCCGCCGAGCTGGTCGGCTTAACTCCCGATGTGCTCGTCGCCCCTGGGCCGCTGGCAGTGCAAGTCCTGAAATCAGTAACCTCCACCATTCCGATTGTTTTCGTGGCTGTCGCCGATCCCCTGGGGCTGGGCCTCGTGCAAAGCCTTGCGCGACCAGGCGGCAACATCACGGGTGTTGCGACCATGGTTCCCGATGACTTCGGCGCGAAACGCCTCGAAATCCTCCGCGAGCTCGTCCCCAGTGCCTCGAAAATTGCTATCTTGATCAACCCGAACAACCCGATGCACAGACTTAACTTCGGAGAATTTTTGGCTCGCACCGCCCAGAGGCTCGGTGTCACTTTGCTGACAGTTGAGGCTACGGCGCCCGACGAACTTGACGTTGGATTTGCGTCGGCCGCCGCCCAACATGCCGACGCCGTGCTGGATATGGGTGACAGTCTGACCTTTTTCCAAGCTCCCCGAGTGGTCGCGCTCGCCGCGAAGTATCATCTGCCGACAAGCTACTTGTTCCGACGATGCGCCGACCTCGGGGGGTTGATCGTCTACGGCCCCGACTTTGTCGATCTGTACCGCCGTGCAACCGGATATGTCGATAAAATCCTCAGAGGCGCCAAGCCCGCCGATCTGCCGGTAGAACAGCCGACCAAATTCGCGCTGGTGATCAACTTGAAGACGGCAAAGGCGCTCGGCCTCACCGTGCCGCCCTCGTTGCTCGTTCGCGCCGACCACGTCATCGAATAGAGATGCCGTTCGCTGCGGTGCATGAGTCTGCTCCTGGCCCTTTTCGTCCGCGTTCGACGCTTGGCTCGACGTCAGCTCTCAGGGGCATGGCGGACTAGATTTGCTCATACCAAGTTCTTCGCAGTTTGGTGCGCATGGGTCTGCGTCTAGCTCAAAATTTCCGGGAACCATTTCCGTTCCGACCCATCCAACGGGAGCGCCGCAATCACCGGCAGCGCCTCCGGACGGCAACGCGCGCACGGCGGCAGTTGCGCGGGATGTTGGCTGCAATGCCTCAGGAAACCGATGTAAGGAGGTACCCATGGCAAGGCCTCGTTCGACTTCCATCAGCAGACGAAGTGTGGTCGCAGGACTGGCGCTGACAGCCGCCCCCGTCGCTTTGGCTGGAGCCAATCAAGCGCGTGCGCAGGCCCAGCAAACCACTCCGGATCAAAGCCTGTATGAACGACTTGGCGGCGTCTTCGCCATTGCAGCGGTCGTGGATCACTTCAGCGACGCTGTCGTAAAGAACGCCGTCGTCGGTCAGAAGTCAAAAAATCCGCAGTTGAGGGAATGGCACACCAAAAATCTGAAACGCTTGCCTGGTCTCAAGTTCATGCGAACACTTTGGGTCTGTGACGTTTCGGGTGGGCCGTTCCAGTTCAAGGCCACCAGGCCGGGGACGACGCCCCTTGGCCTTGAGGAGGCGCACCGGGCCTTGCGGATCTCCCCGGCGGAATTCGACGAGGTCGCTGCTGAACTCGGGCGGACACTTGACTTCGCCAAGGTCCCGAAGCGCGAGAAGACCGAAGTGCTGGCTGCGTTCGCCAGCCACAAAGATGAGGTCACCGCCGGTTACGTATCGAGAGCCAAGCGCGGTTGAAGCATCCCGTGGTGCCGAACGACGAATTGCGACCTCACGCGTAGGCGACCCAGCCGCGGAAGGCGAAGCCGGTATAGAACAGGGTTGGGTCCGAGAAGCCTGCCTCGCGCAAGATCACCTCATCCTGCGCGGGGGCGAGAATCTCCAGATGGTTGGTGACGGCGTTCCGCGCGGCCGCCGCCTGCTCGGGCTCGACGCCGGACGCAGCCAGGAACGCGGAGTAGCGCGACAGCCACAGCGGGCGCTCCTGCTCGCCGTCGGGCGCGCTCAAATGCGCGACCACGAACGGCGCGCGCGGCTTGAGCCGGCGGCGGATCTCCGAGGCGATGCGGCGCCGCTCGGCGACATCGACGAAGTGCAGGGTCAGCAGGCAGGTGGCACCGTCGAACGGTCCCTCCGGGGCATCGTCGATATAGCCTTGATGAAGGCGCGCACGGGGTGCGAGCGATCCCAGGGTTTGCCCGGCCAGCGCCAGCATCGCCGCGGACGGATCGACGCCGTCGAAGCGCCAACCGGGATGCGCTTGCGCAAACGCTTTCAACTCCAGGCCGCCACCCGCGCCGAGGACGAGCACCTGCCCATCGCTGGGGACGCTTTCGGCGAGCAGAATCGCCGTCATGGACTGCATGGCGTCATAGCCCGGCACGAAGCGCCGCGGCCCCTCCGTGTATCTCGCCACGAATTGCGGATCGGAGAATGCGGCTTGAATGTCGGTCATGATGTTGTCCCCGTGAATGGAGCCGTTCAGGCGCGATGCGCGCTGATGTCGTGGATCTTTCGAGACCCGATCCGCTTGCGCAGGTCCTCGCCCAGCATCGCCAGCGTCACCTCGCCGAGCCGCGCCAGCAGCAGCGCCTCGGCATCGTCAAAGGCCTGATCGAGCGCGGCATTGACGGCCTGCTCGACCAGGCAGCCGGGCGCCTCGGTCCGGTTGCCCATCGCCAGAAGCGGGGGATTGCCGAGCGCGGCATAGACGTCGCGCAGCGTCACCTTCGACAGGTCGCAGACGATCGTCCAGCCGCCGCCATGCCCCTTCTCGGAGCGCACGTAACCGATCTCCCGCAGGCCCGCCATGGTGCGGCGGATCACCACCGGGTTGGTGTCCATGGCCTTCGCCAGAGTTTCGGACGTGAAGGGACCGGGCTGCTGCGCCATGTGGAGGAGAACGTGCAGCACGCCGGAGAGTCGGGAATCTCGTTTCATGTAACTTTATATGTTACGTGATGACGAAAAGGTCAAGCGACTCTGCTGACGCCGACGCACGTAGCTCCCCGATGATCCCGCCATGCCCCTGTTTTGCCCGACGGAGCAACCTGTCCTTGCTCCGCACATCGAGCGTTTGCACGTCTCCTAAGCCATTGATCCCGCTCATGCCGTCTACTGTGCATGGGGTTGTTTTCGACATTTTTGTTCTGGCAGTCCCAAACAACCGAGGTCGCCATGCCGATTTGTCACGGTGACGCCCCTGCGTGCGAGGAGCACCATCTGGCCCGGGCGACCGTATGGAATTTTCGTCCTGTCCCTCGCGCGGCGCCGTTTTTCATCAGTCCATTTTTGGGAGGCGCATCATGCACGTCTATAATGTAGTCAGGTTCAAGGTGAAGCCGGGTGAGGAAGCCGCCTTCCTCGACGCGCACCGGAACGGCAAGGCGAAATGGCCTGGCCTGGAGCACGGCGTCATCATCAAGACCGGCGAGCGGACCTTCTGCCTGATCGGCACCTGGGCCAGCCAGGAGGCAATGGTCGCGGCACGATCGGCCATGATCAAGACCCTCGACAGTTTCAGGTCGGTGCTCGAAGACCAGGGCAACGGACGCGGTGTGACTGATGCCGTGTCAGGGGCAGTGGTGCTCGCGCTGTAGCAGGCGAGCGGCGCCCGCTACTTCATCACCCGCAGACCCTTGGTCGTGAAGCGCTGCGTCTTCTCGCCCGGCCGGACCGGGCGCCGCGTGCCGGCGGCCTTGCCGGTGCCGGGCGGCTGGTGCGCGGGGACGAGCTGGTGCGGCTGCGAGCCGATCAGATCGCGGCGGCCCATCTCGATCAAGGCCTCGCGCAGCACCGGCCAATTGTCGGGATCGTGGTAGCGCAGGAAGGCCTTGTGCAGGCGGCGCTGGCGCAGGCCCTTGATCGCCTCGACCTTGTCGCTGCCGCCGTGGCGGACGCCGCGCAGCGGGTTGACGCCGGTGTGGTACATCGCGGTCGCGGTCGCCATCGGCGAGGGCAGGAAGGTCTGCACCTGATCGGCGCGATAGCGGTTCTTCTTGAGCCACAGCGCGAGGTTCATCATGTCCTCGTCGGTCGTGCCCGGATGCGCCGCGATGAAATAGGGGATCAGGTAATATTTCTTGCCGGCCCGTTCGGCCGCTTCGTCGAACATCCGCTTGAACTTGTTGTAGGCGCCGATGCCCGGCTTCATCATCTTGTCGAGCGGACCGCGCTCGGTATGCTCGGGGGCGATCTTCAAGTAGCCGCCGACGTGATGGGTGACGAGCTCCTTGATGTATTCCGGGCTCTCGACCGCAAGGTCGTAGCGCACGCCGGATGCGACCATCACCTTCTTGATGCCCTTGGTCTCGCGCACCTTGCGATAGAGCCGGATCAGGTCGTCATGCGAGGTGTTGAGGTTCGGGCAGATCTCGGGGAAGACGCAGGACGGCCGCCGGCACGCCGCTTCGACCTTCGGGTCCTTGCAGGCCATCCGGTACATGTTGGCGGTGGGGCCGCCGATGTCGGAGATCACGCCGGTGAAGCCCGGGGTCTTGTCGCGGATCTTTTCGATCTCGCGCAGGATCGAGCCTTCCGAGCGGTTCTGGATGATGCGGCCTTCGTGCTCGGTGATGGAGCAGAAGGTGCAGCCGCCAAAGCAGCCGCGCATGATCGTCACCGAGAACTTGATCATGTCCCAGGCGGGGATTTTTGCTTCGCCGTAGGACGGATGCGGCGCGCGCGCGTAGGGGAGGTCGTAGACCGCGTCCATCTCTTCGCTGGTCAGCGGGATCGGCGGCGGGTTGAGCCAGAGGTCGCGATCGCCGTGACGCTGCACCAGCGGCCGCGCATTGCCGGGATTGCTCTCCCGGTGCAGCACGCGCGATGCGCGGGCATAGGCTTCCTTGTCCTGTTCGACCTGCTCGAGCGCCGGCAGCCGGATCACGGTCGCACCCTTCTGGCGCGTCGCGCCCTCGTCGGCGGAATCGAGATCGTCGGCGTGCAGCTCGGTGTAGTCCTCGGGCACCTTGCGGAACAGCGCGACGCCCCTGATGTCGTCGAGCGCGCGCGGCGCCTCGCCGGCCGCGAGCCGCTGCGCCACCTCGACCACCGCCCGCTCGGCATTGCCGTACAGCAGGAGATCGGCTTTGGCGTCGGCCAGCACCGAGCGACGCACCTTGTCCGACCAGTAATCGTAATGCGCGATCCGGCGCAGCGAGGCCTCGATGCCGCCGAGCACGATCGGCACGTCCTTGAACGCCTCGCGGCAGCGTTGCGCATAGACGACGGTGCAGCGGTCCGGCCGCTTGCCGCCTTCGCCGCCCGCCGTGTAGGCGTCGTCGCTGCGCAGGCGGCGGTCGGCGGTGTAGCGGTTCACCATGGAATCCATGTTGCCGCCGGTGACGCCGAAGAACACTTTTGGCTTGCCTAATACCCTGAACGGCTCGGCCGAATGCCAGTCCGGCTGCGAGATGATGCCGACCCGGAAGCCTTGCGCTTCCAGTAGCCGTCCGATGATGGCCATGCCGAAGCTCGGATGGTCGACATAGGCGTCCCCGGTCACCAGCACGATGTCGCAGGCGTCCCAGCCGAGCGCATCCATCTCGGCGCGGCTCATCGGGAGGAACGGTGCCGGCTTGCGCGGCTGCGCCTTGGCCATCAGCGGCTTTGCGGCGGTGATCATCTGGGTGTCCATGGCGCCTACGCATAGGACTCCACGCTCCTGAATACAACCGACGGACGCGTGAAAGATCGAGGTTCCCGGGCCGCAGTCCGGGCGCGTTAACGGGTCACGAGCGCGTGCCGCTTCGTCCTCTCCCAGCGTGACCCGCGTCAGCCATGGGGGTGTGACGCCCTCCACATACCGACCGGTGCCGTCGCGTCATGCTCTCTCCAGTCTTGAAGGAGAGCCCCATGTTTCTGGTCGATGCGCTGCTGATCCTGGCGATGTTGTTCTTCCTCTTTCTGCCGATCACCGATCGCCGGACGGTGCGGATGAGGCTCTGCATGCTGTGCGCGCTGCTGGCGGTGTTCTCGGTCTCGCTCAGCCGCACCCCTGTCGTGCCGGTGCTGCTCGCGAGCATCGCCGCGCCTCCCGGAATGCTGCGCGTGCCGCATATGCATGCCAGTGAGCCGTCGTCGGGGTTCTCACCGCGGCCGTCATCGGATATCCGATTGATCCATGGGCAAGGAAACGGGCAAGGAAACCTCTTGACGGCGGTCATGATGCGGTGACCGGCGTATCGCCGTCCACGAATGTCTGGCTCGGCGTGATTGCGCTGGTCGGCTTCATCCTGGTGGCGACCGCGCAGGCCTCCAATCAGATTCTGGCGCGCGGACTGGCCGGCTCCGTCCCGCCCTTCGCGCTCGCCTTCTTCCGCTGGAGCATCGTCGCAATCGGGCTCGCGCCGATCGCGCTCAAGGAGATTCTCGATGGCCGCGTGCCGCTGGCCGGGAACATCTGGTCGATCCTCGCCGCCGGCTTCATGGGCATGTTCCTGTGCGGCGGTCCGGTCTACGCCGCGGGCGTCTCGACGACGGCGATCCACATCGCGCTGATCATGGCGCTGTCGCCGATCACGGTGCTGCTGATCTCGGCCCTGCGCGGCATGGAGCATGTCGGCCCCTTGCAATGGCTCGGCACGGCGCTGGCGCTCGCCGGCGCGCTGCTCATCATCTCCGGCGGCCATCCCCAGACACTGATCGAACTTCAGACTGCAGCGGGCGACGGCCTCGTCGTGATCGCGATGCTCGGTTGGTCCGGCTACACGCTGCTGCAATCGCGCGCCGCGCCAAAGGCGTCGCTGCTGGCACGCATCAGCCTGTTCTCGGGCGCCGGCGCCCTGTTCTCGCTGCCGCTCGCGGCCATGGAGATGTGGGCGACGCCGGGGGTGGTCTTCAGCACCAAGGCGCTGTCGGCCTATGTCTTCGCCGGGATCGTTCCCGGCCTGCTCGCCTATGCCGGCTTTGCCTGGCTCGGCGGCAAGTTCGGCTCGGTGCGGACCTCGCTCGTGCTCTATCTCGGGCCGATCGCCAGCGCGCTGCTGTCTTTCGCCATCCTCGGCGAACCGCCGCAGCTGATCCATCTTCTCGGCGGTTTGCTGATTTTGGGTGGCGTCTGGGCCAGTTTGCGCCGCTAGTTCCATCCGCATGCGTCCGGGTTCACCCGCAGGAACCATCCGCCTTCGCGAACATTCTGATGGAGGGTTGCCGCGAGCCCGCCTCGCGCGCGCTCGCGATGTTCGCCTCTGGCGATGGGGGAGCTGTGAGTACAGTCATAGAGAACCTGCTGTTGCGAAAGCAGAAGCTCGTGGAGCAGCTCGAAAAGGTGCCATCGGTCGAGGACCGCGACAGGATCGAGCACCAGCTCGAGCAGATCAATACCGCGCTGGATTTTCTGGACAGGCCGGGACCGAGGGAAGGGCGCTAGAAGCGCTCATTCCACCTTCAGCGAGTCCACCTTCAACGCCCTGGCGTAGACCACGCCCGAATTGGTGATATGCGTGGTCATCAATTCTTGGAAGGCGGCGAACTCGCTGCGCGCGAACAAATCGAGCAGCCTGCGATGCTCGTCGAACGACGTGCGGGTCCGCACGTCGATCGGTGAGGTCAGATTGGTGCGGAGCGCCGCGACGCGGCCGGAGACCAGCTGATAGGATTCGGCGAGGTAGCGATTGCCGCAATGAGTGAACAGCGCCTCGTGAAATGCTGCATCGGCGCGGCCATAGGCGATGTTGTCCTTTGCCGCGACCGCCGGCTCCATCGCCGCGATCGCCTCGCTCATTGCGGCGATTGCACCGTCGCGATCGCAACGATAGGCGAGCTCGGCGGCCTTGGGTTCGAGTGCGATCCGGAAGGTGCAGAGCGCGTTGATGTCGTCCGCGCTCGGCGTGAAGACAAAGCTGCCGACCTGCGGGCGGATCACCACGAGGCCCTGCGCCTGCAGCTGGCCCATCGCCTCGCGCACCGGCGTGCGGCTGACGCCGAAGGAATTGGCCACCATCTCCTCGGAGATGGCAGCGCCGAGCGCGAACTCGCCGTCGATAATTGCCTGCCGCAGCCGCTGCATCACCCGCTGCGACAGCGATTTCGGCGTATCGAGCTTGAGCGAGCGCATTTGCGTTTCTCAGACCACCTTGCCGGGATTGAGCAGATGATCGGGATCGAGCGCCGCTTTCAGCGTCCGCATCAGCGCGATCTCGGCCTCGCTCCTGGCATGGCCCAGCCATTTCTTCTTCAGCGTGCCGATGCCGTGCTCGGCCGAGATGCTGCCGCCCATCTCGCGAACGAGACCGTAGATGATCGTGTCCATCTCTTCCTTCGGCTGCTGCTCGACGGAGAGGCCGGTGACCCATGAGACCAGGTGCAGATTGCCGTCGCCGATATGGCCGTAATAGACGCTCTCGCATCCCTCGATGCCGGAAGCGAGCGCCGCCTTGCAGCGCGTGACGAACTCGTCCATTCGCGCCACCGCAAGGCCGATGTCGTAGGAGATGTGCGGGCCCAGCACCTGGCCGAATTCGGCGCAGATGTCGCGCACGCGCCAGAAGCTCTGCGTCTGCGCCAGCGATTGCGCCACCGCGGCATCGGCCAGCAGCCCGCGTTCCATCAGCTCTTCGAGCCAGGCCTGGAAGCGCGGCGCGTCCAGGCTCTCGTCGGTGCCTTGCGCCTCGACCAGCACGTAGAGGCCGTGACCTGCGGCGACCGGCGGCTTCACGCCGGCGCGAGTCGTGATCACGTCCCAATAGTCCGGCCACATCACCTCGAACGCCGACAGCAGCGGCCCGAGCCCGCTGCGCGCCGCAGCGAGCAGCGCGATCACCGCGGCATAGTCCTTCAGCGCGCAGAGCGCGGCCATGGTCGAGCGCGGCTTCGGGAACAGCCGCAGCACCACGCGGGTGATGATGCCGAGCGTGCCTTCCGAGCCGATGAACAGATGCTTGAGATCGTAGCCGGCATTGTTCTTCATCAGCTTGTTGAGGCCAGTGATGATGGTGCCGTCGGGCAGCACGACTTCGAGACCGAGCACAAGCTCGCGCGTCATGCCGTAGCGGATCACGCGGTTGCCGCCGGCATTGGTCGAGAGATTGCCGCCGATGGCGCAGGAGCCGCGCGAGCCGAGGTCGAGCGGAAAGAAGAAGCCGGCTTCGTCCGCCGCCTTCTGGATCGTCTCCAGCGGCGTGCCCGCCTTCACCGTCATCGTCGCGGAAGCGCGGTCGATCTCCTCGATGCCGCTCATGCGCTCGAGCGAGATCGCGACCCAGCCGGCTTCGGGCGAGGCGCCTCGGCACAGCCCGGTCAGCCCGCCCTGCGGCACGAACGGCAGCTGCGCCTGCCGGCAGGTCGCAATCGCATCGGCCACGCCTTGCGCATCGACGGGACGGATCACCGCAAGCGGCGTCTGCGGCAGGCTGGCGCTCCAGTCGTTGCAGTTGCGCGCCGGCACGTCGGTGCCGATCAGGACGCCGGCTGCGCCAAGCTTGTCGCGAAGTGCGCCGAGCAATTGGTCGGGCCGCTTCACCGGGGTCACCATGTTCATGCGAGACCTCCCTAAATCTGGCTGCGCCCATGCGAGCCGTGACGGGGGAAAATATTTGCGTCTTTCTTGTATGTAAGGTACAAGACAGAAAGTAAAGCAAAAACAAGCTCGGAAGCCCCTTGGAGACCATTGGGAGATCAGAGGCTTGATCCGAGATCGCAGCTGAGAGGGCGGTGTGATGACAGAGGCAATTCGCGGGTTCTGGGTGGCATCGGCGACGCCGCTGGCGGCCGACGGCAGCGTGGACGCCGCCAAGCTTGCGGCTCACGCCAAGCAGCTGTTCGGCAAGGGTGTCGACGGCGTCGTGCTGTTCGGCACCACCGGCGAAGGCACCTCGTTCAATGTCACCGAGCGCGTTGCGACCATCGAAGCCGTGCTCAAGGCCGGTGTTGCGCCGGAACGCATCGGCATCGGTGGTGGCTTTCCCGCCATCACCGACAGTATCGCACTCTCGCGCGCGGCGCTCGGCCTCGGCCTGCGCCACGTGCTGGTGCTGCCGCCTTACTTCGACCGCAGCGTCGCGCCTGAAGGCATCGAGGATGCCTTTGCCGCGATCATCGACGGCGTCGCCGACGATCGGCTGCGTGCTTATCTCTATCACATCCCGCAGATGTCGGGCGTTGCTATCCCCACCGCCGTCGCCGCGAGCCTGCGCAAGCGTTACGGCAAGGTGATTGCCGGCCTGAAGGACTCCAGCGGTGACTTCAAGCAGTTCCAGGCATTCCGTGCGGCGGCTCCCGAGCTCGCCATCACCGTCGGCAATGAAGCCGATATCACCCGCGCGATCGCCGCCGGCGGCGCCGGCACCATCTGCGGCATGGCCAATGTCGTGCCCGAGCTGGTCAAGGGCATGGTCGAGGGCAAGGATGTCGAGGCGCGCATGCAGGCTGCGATCGAAATCGTGCTGAAGACGCCCTCGTTCACCGCGACGCTGAAAGCGATCCTGTCGGCACAGACCGGCGATGCGGCCTGGCAGCGCGTGCGCCCGCCGCTCCGCGCCTCGTCCGACGGCCCCGCGTTCAAGCGGAAGCTCGACGAGTTGACGGCTCCTGCCATCGCCTGAGACCGCACAAAATCGTGATACGCCGCCGCGAATTCGCGCGCTGCGTGTCGCGGCCGGCACGACGGCAATCGAAGATTGCCGTTCGATGCTGCTCCGTCCTTAGAACGATTCAACACTAGAGCGATTCAACTCTGCCTGCGGTTCTCTTCAATCGCTGCGGCTGTTAGACGCGCCAGCTTCAAGGCTACGTCTGACCGGGAAGTGAATCGAACGTGCGTGCTCATCTGGATGGCCAGCGCATCTGCGGCCATCGAACTCATGCCGGCAAGAGCCGTGCGGGTCTTCTCATCGGAGCGGCCGTGCTGCTCGCCGAATGCCCCTCCAACACGACGACCGCGCAGGCGCAATCGGCACTGCCGCCGGTGACGGTGGAGGCGCCGGCGCAGCGGCCGAAGCCGGTGCGGGGATCGGATCAGACGTCACGCCGCACGCAGGCCGCCGCGCGCCAGCGCAATCGTAACTCCGCGCCCGCCGCACCGACGCTCTCGGAGCGCGCGGCTGCGGAAGCCGCCGCGCAGCAGGCCGCAAAGCTCGGCTACCGCGCGATGCCGAGCGCGACGACGCTGCGCAGCGGCGCCTCGCCACTCGACACCTCTCAGTCCGTCAACGTCGTGCCCGAGCAGGTGTTGAAGGACCAACTGCCGCGCAACATCGACGACGCGCTGATCAATATCAGCGGCATCACCCAGACCAACACGCTTGCCGGCACCCAGGATGCCGTGATCCGCCGTGGCTTCGGCGACAATCGCGACGGCTCGATCATGCGCAACGGCATGCCGCTGGTGCAGGGCCGCAGCCTCAATGCCGCCGTCGAAAGCGTCGAGGTGCTGAAGGGACCGGCCTCGCTGCTCTATGGCATCATGGACCCCGGCGGCATCGTCAACACCATCAGCAAGCGTCCGGAACTCTATCAGCACGGTTCGATCACGCTGCTCGGCTCGGCCTATAGCTCGTCCAAGAGAGGCGCCGACGGCACGCTCGACATCACGGGCCCGATCGGCGACGGCGGTCTCGCCTATCGCTTCGTCGGCTACGGCGTCAGCGAGGATTACTGGCGTAATTTCGGCCGGCACAGGGAAATGCTGGTGAACCCGTCGCTGGCCTGGTACGGCGACACCACGACGGTTCAGCTCACCTATGAGCACCGTGAGTTCATCACTCCGTTCGACCGCGGCACGTCCTTCGTCAAGGGGGCGCCGCTGGCAATCCCGGCGACGCGCCGTCTCGACGAGCCCTTCAACAATATGTGGGGCACCTCCGACCTGGTGCAGGCTTCGGTCGAGCAGAAGCTCGACGACAATTGGAAGGTCACCGCGGCTTACAGCTACAACACCGAGACCTTCAGCGCCAATCAGCTCCGCATCACAGGCGTCAACGCCGCGACCGGCGTCGAGACCCGCAGCAACGATGGCACCCGTAACTCGCTGAGCAATGCCAGTTACGGCACCTCGTTTCTGCAGGGCGACGTCTGGGTCGGCGGCTTCCGCAACGAGATCCTGTTCGGAGGCGAGGCGCTCTATCGCACGATCGATCGCCACGATCTGATCCGCCAGGCGACGCCAAGCTTCAATTTCTACAACCCGGTCTACGGGCTGGTCGTGCCGGGCACGACCGTTTCGGCAACCGACAGCGAGCAGACCGACAAGCTCGGCACCCGCGGCTTCTTTGCTCAGGACACCTTCCATCTGACCAACTGGCTGTCCGTGGTTGGGGGCGTGCGCTGGATGGAATACGAGCAACTCGCAGGAAAGGGCCGGCCAGTTTTCGTCACGAACACCAATCTCGCAGGCGACAAGGTGTTGCCGCTCGGCGGCGTCATCGTCAAGCTGAACGACCAGCTCTCCTATTACGTGAGCTATACGCAGTCGCTGAAGCCGACCTCGACCATCGCGGCTTTCACCACCGGCTTCGTCGTCGACTCCACCATTGCGCCCGAAGAGGGAACGCAGTGGGAGACCGGGCTGAAGTTCGATGTCAACAAGCGGCTGTCGGGCACCCTGGCGGTCTACGACATCGAAAAGAAGAACGTGCTGGTGCTCGATGACATCGGCAACGGCAAGTCGGCGGCGCGCACCTCCGGAGCGGCCCGGTCGCGCGGCGTCGAATTGGACGTGACCGGCAAGCTGACCGACCACTGGAGCATGATTGGAAGTTACGGCTATACCGATGCGCGCCTGATCAATGATCCCGTCGTCGGCAACGCAAAATTGCTGAATGTCGCGATGAACACGGCCTCACTCTATCTCGTCTACGATTTCGGTGTCGCGCTCGCCGGACATCTGCGACTCGGCGGCGGCGCGCGCTATGTCGGTGACCGGCCGGGCGACGCCGCCAACACGTTCTTCATGCCGGCCTATACCGTCGCGGACATCTTTGCGACCTACGACACGAAGGTCGATAATCTGCCCGTGACCTATCAGTTCAACGTCAAGAACCTGTTCGACAAGGTCTACTATACATCCACCACCGGTAACGCCCTGAACGTCGCGATCGGCGATGCGCGGCGCGTCTCGCTGTCGGCCACAGTGAAGTTCTAGCCATGGCCGCGCGGCTCGGACACACCATCAAGGCGGTCCTGTTCCAGGTCCATTCCATCGCGGGCCTGGGCCTTGCTCTGCTGGTGTCCCTGATCGCGCTGACCGGCGCGATCATGAGTTTCGAGGACGAGATCGTCGATCATCTCAACGCCGGCATCATGCAGGTCGCGCCGCGTCAGGCGCCGGCGCTGATGCCTGATGTGCTGGTTGCCCGGCTGAAGGCCTCGCAGGACCTCGGCAAGGTCGCCGCCGTCACACTGTCGAGCGATCCATCTGCGGCGGTTCATGTCCGCTTTGCCCGTGACCACCGGGGCGACCGGCCGACTTCGCTCTATGTCGATCCCTATGACGCCCGTGTGCTCGGCTCGCCGCGCGGCGAAGCGTTTTTCGCGACCGTGCGCCGGCTGCATCGCTGGCTGCTCATTCCCGGCGACGGCAAGGGCTGGGGACGTCCGATCACCGGCACGGTCGCGCTCGGCCTGATCCTCATGCTGGTCTCGGGCCTCGTGCTGCGCTGGCCGCGTCGTGCAGGCAGCGTGAAGATGTGGCTGAAGCCGAATCTTGGGCTCGGTGGCCGCGCTCTGCACCGGTCGTTGCATACCGTGATCGGCACCTGGGTCCTTCCGGTCTATCTGACGATGACGCTCACCGGCCTGTATTTCTCATTCGAATGGTACAAGGACGGCGTGACCTGGCTGCTCGCGCGTCCGCACGTCACGGCAGTGAAAATGCCCGCAAAGCTGCCGCGTGCGGCCAACTCCGAACCGGCGCCGCCAATCGGATTTGATCAGGCCTGGATGACGTTCCAGCGTGAGGAGGGCGACCGATTCTCCAGGGTCTTGCTGACGCTGCCTGCGCAGGGTACGACGTTGCGCATCCGGTCGTGGGGGAAAGCCTCGTTGCTGGAAACCACGCGCGACGAATTCCGCATCGACGCCGTCACCGGGCAGTTGGTCTCAGCGGAGCGCTTTGCTGACAAGACGTTCGGCGAAAAGAGCATCGCGGCCATCTACGACATCCATCGCGGCGAGATCCTGGGCTGGCCGGGCAAGCTCGCATTCATGATTGCCGCGATGTCGATGCCGTTATTCGCGGTCACCGGCATCCTGCTCTATCTGTCGCGCCGCAAGCTGCGCCGTCCGGCACAGCAGCCGCTCGGGCGACTCGTTCCCGGCGAGTGAGCCGACGAGGCTAGCCAACGCGCTTCTAATCGGTCAAAAGCTCATGGCCCTCTTCTCAAGGTCCGCGCCATGAAGCTTCCGACCGTCACCCCCGCCGATATCCGCCGCGCACTGCTGCTGCGCGAAGAAATCGCGCTGCTCGATCTCAGATACGAGGCAGGCTTTGCGACGGGGCATCCCCTGTTCGCGGCCAACATGGCCGTGGATCGGATCGCGATCGAGGCCGAGGTGCGGCTGCCGCGCAAGGACGTGGCGATCGTGCTTTTCGATGACGGCGAGGGGCTGGTCGCGGCCGGCGCCGAACGCCTCTTCGCGCTCGGATATACCCATATCAGCGCGCTCGACGGCGGGCTGAAGGCCTGGCGTGCAGCGGGCTATGAGGTTTTCGAGGACGTCAATTCCTATTCGAAGGCGTTCGGCGAACTGGTCGAGGCGCGACGGCACACGCCGTCGTTCAGCGCCGACGAGGTGGCAAAACTCATCGCGGACAAGGCCAACATCGCCATCCTCGACGTCCGCCGCTTCGACGAATATGCGACGATGAACATTCCGGGCTCGGTCAGCGTGCCCGGCGCGGAGCTGGTGCTGCGGGCGGCGCAGGCCGCGCCCGATCCTGAAACCACCATCATCGTCAATTGCGCCGGCCGTACCCGCTCGATCATCGGCACCCAGTCGCTGATCAATGCCGGCGTGCCCAACAAGGTGCGGGCGCTGCGCAACGGCACCATCGGCTGGACGCTGGCGCGGCACACGCTTGGCCACGGCGCCGACAGGCGCGGCGCGATCGGCTCGTTCGAGGGCGGTCCGGCCAATGCGCGCGACGTCGCCTATCGCGCCGGTGTTCGCCATATCGGCGCAAGCGAGATGGCTGCACTCGTCGCGCAAACGGACCGCACCCTCTACCGTTTCGACGTGCGCGATGCCGAGGAATATGCGGCAGGTCACCTTGCGGGCTTCCGCCATTATCCCGGCGGCCAGCTGGTCCAGGAGACCGACATGGCCGCGCCCGTGCGTGGCGCGCGCATTCTCCTGACCGACGACAAGGGTGTCCGCGCCGATATGACCGCATCATGGCTCGCCCAGATGGGTTGGGAGGTTTATGTGCTGGAAGGAGGCTATGATGGCGCGCTCGAGATCGGCCCGCCGCGCGTGCTGCCCAAGCCCGATCCGGCCCACCGTTACCGCCGGCCCTATGAAGGCACCGACGTCGCGCAAGCCGCGATGCAGGCCTATCTCGATTGGGAATATGGGCTGGTCGAGCAACTCCGCCGTGACGGCACGCACGGATTTTATGTGATTTGACGGTGTTATCCGTCACCCTGAGGCGCTCGCCTCTTCGGCGAGCCTCGAAGGGCGACGGCCCGGCTCCCTCCGCGCGGCTGTATCGGGGCCGTCCATCCTTCGAAGCTCCCCGTGCGGTGCTTGGCACCGCACGTCTCGCACCTCAGGATGACAGGACGGCCGCCGCGGCCCGGCGCTGTAAACGTCTACCTCCCCGCCATTTTCTCCCCGTATCCGACCCCTATTGTGCCGCGCACCGTCCGCGGTCTATGAGCTGCGACAAAGCTCATCATCTATGGAGACACCATGCCAGCCCCAGGCCAAAGCCCTGAGCGGAGTGCCAAGGCCCTGCTGCTCGAAGGCGTCAACGACAGCGCTGTCGACCTTTTCAAGGGCGCGGGCTTCACCAATGTCGAGCGGCTGACCAAGGCGCTGGACGGTGACGATCTGCGGCGCGCGCTCCAGGGCGTGTCGCTGCTCGGCATCCGCTCGCGCACCCAGATCACCGATGACGTGCTCGCGGCCGCCGACCAGCTTCTCGCGGTCGGCTGCTTCAGCGTCGGCACCAACCAGGTCGATCTTGCGGCGGCGCGCAAGCGCGGCATTCCCGTCTTCAACGCGCCGTTCTCCAACACGCGCAGCGTCGCCGAGCTCGTGATCGGCGAGATCGTGATGCTGCTGCGGCGGATCTTTCCGCGCTCGGTGTCGGCGCATGACGGCGGCTGGGATAAATCGGCGACCGGCAGCCGCGAGGTGCGCGGCCGCACGCTCGGCATCGTCGGCTACGGCAACATCGGCTCGCAGCTGTCGACGCTGGCCGAAGCCATCGGCATGCGCGTGATCTATTTCGACCGCACCGACAAGCTCCGCCACGGCAACACCGAGCCGGTCGAGAGGCTGGAGGAGCTGCTGGCGCAGAGCGACGTCGTCAGCCTGCACGTGCCGGAGACGCCGGAAACCGCGGGCATGATCGGCGAGAAGGAGCTACGGACGATGAAACCCGGCTCGTTCCTCATCAACAACAGCCGCGGCACCGTGGTCGATCTCGACGCGCTCGCTCGCTCTTTGCGCGACGGTCATCTCGCCGGCGCGGCCGTCGACGTGTTTCCGGTCGAGCCGTCGTCGAATTCTGATCGCTTCAAAAGCCCCATACAGGGCCTCGAGAACGTCATCCTCACCCCGCATATCGGCGGTTCGACCGAAGAGGCGCAGGAGCGCATCGGCGGCGAAGTCGCGCGCAAGCTGGTCGACTATTTCATCACGGGCTCGACCATGGGCGCGGTGAACTTTCCGGAAGTGCAGCTGCATCTGCGTCCCTCCGGCGCGCGCTTCAGTCATGTCCATCGCAACGTGCCCGGCATGCTGCGCCGGCTCAACGAGGTCTTCCTCCAGCGCGACATCAACATCGCCGCGCAATATCTGGAGACCGCCGGCGATCTCGGTTACGTCGTGCTCGATGCCGATCTGGCGGGGCAGGATTCCGCGGCGCTGCTCCAGCAGATCCGCGCCCTCGACGGCACGGTCGGCGCGCGGCTGGTGTTCGAGCACTAAAGCATGATCCGGAAAAGTGCGCAGCGGTTTTCCGAAAAGATCATGCTTAAACAACGACCTAAAGCGCGATGACGATTCATCCTCATCGCATCGCGCTTTAGACGGCGCGGGGCCCACGTTCCGGTTGCATTTCTCCGCCAAGGCTCTCTAAACTACGCCATCGACTTCGACGCCCACGTACAAGTCGCGTCGAATTGAGCTTCAGTTGCGTGAGTGCCGCGATGGAACCGGACAGCGTACTGATTGATCTCGCGCTTCAAGGCGGCGGTTCGCATGGCGCCTTCACCTGGGGCGTGCTCGATCGCCTGCTGGAAGAGAAGCGGCTTACGATCGCCGCGATCTCCGGGACGTCTGCGGGCGCGATGAACGCAGCGGTGCTGGCGGATGGGTGGACGGCCGGTGGGGCCGAGGGTGCGCGTGACGCGCTCGAACGATACTGGCGCCGCGTTTCGAAGGCGGCGGCCTTCAGCCCGCTCCAGCGCTCGCCGCTCGACCGGCTGATGGGGCGCTGGACGCTCGATACGTCGCCGGCCTACATCCTGACCGACCTGATGTCGCGGGTGCTCTCCCCCTACGACCTCAATCCGACCGGCTACAATCCGCTGCATGCGGTGCTGGCTGAGAGCATCGATTTCGAGCGCCTCGCGCGCTCGCCGATCAAGCTGTTCATCACTGCGACGCGGGTGCGCACTGGGCGAGGACGCATCTTCCGCAACGCGGAGATCACGGTTGACGTGTTGCTCGCGTCGGCCTGCCTGCCAACCATGTTCCGCGCGATCGAGATCGACGGCGAACCGTATTGGGATGGCGGCTATGCCGGCAACCCGACCATCACACCGCTCATTCGCGAAAGCGACGCGCACGACACCATCCTGGTGCAGATCAATCCGACTGAAAAGCCGGAAGAGCCGCGGACGGCTGCGGAGATACTCAATCGGCTGAACGAGATTTCGTTCAACTCGCCGCTGATGAAGGAGTTGCGTATGATCGCGTTGCTGCGTCAGGCGGCCGACCCGGGAAGCGGCGAGGGCGCGCGCTGGGCGAAGATGCGGACCCACCGCGTCAAGAGCGACATGCTGGCGAAGTTCGGCGCCTCGTCCAAGCTCAACGCCGAATGGGAGTTCGTCTCGATGCTGCACGGCGAAGGACGTCAGGCGGCCGAAACCTTCCTCGACGAGCACGGCC
The DNA here is from genome assembly GCF_028128855.1 of Bradyrhizobium sp. CCBAU 11430. Classification (NCBI taxonomy): domain Bacteria; kingdom Pseudomonadati; phylum Pseudomonadota; class Alphaproteobacteria; order Hyphomicrobiales; family Nitrobacteraceae; genus Bradyrhizobium; species Bradyrhizobium sp. CCBAU 11430. The sequence continues at coordinate 194,816 of NZ_LBJV01000072.1, read as the reverse complement.
CGGATATCGGTCGGCGCTCGACCGCCGATCTCGACATCCTGCTGTCGGAGTGCTGAGAGGTGGGGCTTCTCGGCATTCTCGTCGGGCTTGGCCTTCTCGTCCTATTCGCCTTTCGCGGCTGGAGCGTTCTTCTGCTGGCGCCGTTCGCCGCGCTCGTCGCGGCGCTGTTCGGCGGCGAGCCGCTGCTTGCGAACCTGACGCAGATCTTCATGGTGAATGCTGCTGCATTCCTGGCGCAGTTCTTCCCGATCTTCCTGCTTGGCGCCGTATTCGGGAAACTGATGGACGACAGCGGGGCGGTCGCGTCGGTTGCCACCTTCATGGCGAGACGTCTTGGCGAGCGCCGCGTGATCCTGGCGGTCGTGCTCGCCGGTGCGATGGTCACCTATGGCGGCGTCAGCCTGTTCGTCGCGTTCTTCGTGATCGTCCCCATGGCCCGCTCGCTGTTTCGTGCCGCCGCGATTCCGCGGCGATTGATTCCGGCCGCGATCGTGCTGGGCACATCGACCTTCACGATGTCGGCCTTGCCGGGCACGCCATCGATCCAGAACGCGATCCCGATGCCGTTCTTCGGAACGACGCCGTTTGCCGCACCCGGACTCGGCATCATCGCCTCCCTGATCATGGCTGGCGCGGGATTGTGGTGGCTGCGCCGCGCTGAAGCCGCGGCCCGCCGTGCGGGGGAAGGCTATGGCGAGGACATGGAGGGTGCGGCCGAACGTGCCGTCGACGACGAACTGGTCCGCGAATACGCGACCACCGCGCGAGAGTTCGATCCGGCCGAGATCCGGCATGGACGGCGCGGTGAACCTTCGGCTCCGGTGGTGAGTGCCATCCTGCCGCTGGCCGTCGTCGTGGCCGTCAATCTCGTGATGTCGCTGCTGGTGTTGCCGCGGCTCGATGTCTCGTATCTGAGCGAGCAGCGCTTCGGCGGTACATCGTTGGCGGCGGTCGCTGGTGTGTGGTCGGTCAGCACCGCCCTGGGCGCTGCCATCGTCACGACCATCCTTCTCAATTGGGCCCGGCTTCCCTCTCTGCGGCAGACCATGGACGCCGGTGCCAATGCATCGGTTCTGCCGGCGCTCAGCGTCGCCAGCCTCGTCGGATTCGGCGCGGTCATCGCGGCGCTGCCGGCTTTCGAAACGGTGCGAGACTGGGTGCTTGCGATCGAAGGTGGCCCGTTGGTTTCGCTCGCGGTTGCGACCAATATTCTGGCCGCGCTGACCGGCTCGGCATCCGGCGGCTTGACGATCGCGCTCGACGCGCTCGGCCAGACCTATGTCGAGATCGCCGCGCGCAGCGGCATCGACCTTGCGCTGATGCATCGCGTCGCGGTGATCGGTTCGGGGACGCTGGACATCCTGCCGCACAACGGTGCGGTGGTCAGCCTGCTCGCGATCTGCGGCCTGACCCATCGCGACAGCTATCTCGACATTGTGATGGTGGGCATCGTGACGTCGCTATTGGCGCTGGTGGCCGTGATCGCCTTGGGGAGCGCGCTCGGATCATTCTGATGAGCGGCTCGGCGTGAGCGATTGACGGGAGGACGAAGGTTGCATTGAATGCGGCCAGCCGTCGACGCAACAAATCGAGAAAGCCGGGTGGAAACGATGACGCGAAAGAAAGCGAAGCTGTGTGCGTTGCTTGTAAGCTCGATGGCGACACTGGGTGCGTGCACGGCGTCGGCGGCAACGCTGGCAGAGGACGCCGATGCGGTCTGCAAGGGTCTCGTCGGCGCTGCCGATGCCGTGAAGATCGATTCCGCGACCTTGCAGGCGCCCTCGCCGATCGCCGTCGCCGACCGCGGACCGACGCCGTCCGGGCGCATCACGCCGGCCAATCCCGGCTTCTGCAAGGTGCTCGGCCATATCGACCCTGCCGATCCCAAGGCCCCGCCGATCAAATTCCAGGTCAACCTTCCCGTCGAATGGAACGGCCGCTCGCTGCAGTATGGCGGCGGTGGTTTCAACGGTGTGCTGATCACCGGCCTTGCGCTGCCGCCGGCCTATCCGTTCGACAAGCCGTCGCCGCTGGCGCGCGGTTTTGTTACCTACGGCACCGATTCGGGCCACGAGACCAGGCAAGGCGAGCCGCCGCAGGTCTTTGCACTGAATGACGAAGCCTTCGTGAATTTTGCTCACCGCGCCTACAAGAAGGTGCGCGATGCGGCCGTTGGGCTGATGGAGCGCGCCTACGGCAAGAAGCCGGACAAGATGTATTTCATGGGTTCGTCCGAGGGCGGCCGCGAAGGCCTGACCATGGCGCAGCGCTACCCCGACGATTTCGACGGCATCTTCGCACGCGTGCCCGTGATCAACTGGGTCGGCCTGCAGCACGCCGGCACGCGCTCGGGTCTCGTCACCATGGGGGCGGGCTGGATCAATCCGGCGCAGGTCAAGCTCGTCGGCGAGGCCGTGCGGGCGGCCTGTGACAAGGCCGACGGCTCCGACGATGCGCTGGTGCAGGACCCCGTCGCCTGCAAGGCGGCATTCAAGGTCGAGACGCTGCGCTGTGAGGCCGGAAAGAGCGGCGATCAGTGCCTGACCGATGCGCAGATCAAGGCGATCGATACCTTGTACGGGACCTACAAATTCCCGTTCGCGCTCGCCAACGGTCTCGACGACTATCCCGGCTGGGGCGTGTCGGGCGAGGACACGCCGGCGATAGGTCCGACCGGCGGTTGGGTGGCGTGGTGGCTCGGCACCGCGCCGCCGGCGCAACCGCCCGCGCCCAACAACGGCATCGCCTGGATCTACGGCGCCGGCGGCATTCAATATGTCTTTGCGCGCGACCCCAAGCTCGATGTCACCACCTATAAGGTGGAGGAGCACAAGGCGCGGCTGCTCGAGGTCTCGAGCCTGATGGACTCGACCGATCCCGATCTCAGCCGCTTCCGCGCCCGCGGCGGCCGTCTGATCATGCTCGAGCACATGGCCGACTACGCGCAGAGCCCCTATGCCGGCATCCGCTATTTCGAGAGCGTCGAGCGCAAGCTCGGCAAGGGCGAAACCGCGGAGTTCGCGCGGCTCTACACCGCACCCGGCGTCGACCATGTCGGCTCCGGCGCACCGGCGAACGTCGACATGTTGAGCGTGCTGGTCGACTGGGTCGAGAAGGGCAAGGCGCCCGCCGATCTCGAAGTTGCCGAGCAGAAGGTCGAGGCGCCCTCATTCGCAACATTGCGCGCGCTGCCGCTGTGCCGCTGGCCGGCCTGGCCGCACTACAAGACGGGTGCGGTGACGGAGGCGGCGAGCTTCACCTGCGCGCCGTAACGAGGTGGCCCGTTTGACAACAAGCTTGCGTCCGGCTATCTATTTCGCATGCGAAATAAACCGACCGACGGGCGGCATCATCGACTGATCTACCTGCTGAGCGTCGCGCAACGCCGCTTGCAGCGCTGGATGGCGGCGCGGCCGGAGAACGAGGTGACGCCGGCGCAGGCGGGGCTGTTGTTCATCCTCGGCAAGCAGGACGGCGTCCTGATGGGCGAGGCGGGCGCAGCGCTCGACATGGGGCCGGCCGGCATTTCCGGCCTCGTCGACCGCACGGAGGCGGCGAAATTGATCGAGCGGCGGGCCGATCGCGAGGACGGCCGCGCCTGGCGCATCTGGCTGACGCTGAAGGGGCGGACCGCGTTGGCGCAAGCAAAGGCAGGCGCGGCAGAGGTCAACGCCGCGCTGACGGACGGATTCACGGCTGCGGAGATCGACATCGTCGCGCGCTGGCTGACCAGCATTCAGGACAAGTTTCCAAGACCTTCAGAAACAAGACCTTCCGAAACAAGACCTTCAGACGAATCCAGGGAGTAGAGCAATGACCGAGCACGTCCGGATCGAGAACAATGGCGGAATTCTCACCCTCACGCTGGCGCGCCCCGACAAGAAGAACGCGCTGACCGATGCGATGTACGGCATGCTCGCCGATGCCATCGAATCCGCCGAGTTCGATCCGTCGGCCCGCGTGATCCTGATCCGCGGCGAGGGCGACATGTTCACCGCCGGCAACGACGTCGGCGAATTCGCCGCGGTCGCAGCCGGCAAGTCCGAAGGCAGCCGTAACGTCGTGCGCTTCATCCAGTCGCTGGCCCGCTGCACCCGGCCGCTGGTCGCCGCCGTGCAGGGCCGCGCCGTCGGCGTCGGCACCACGATGCTGCTGCATTGCGATCTCGTCGTGCTCGCCGACAACGCGCAATTGTCGACGCCCTTCGTCAGCCTCGCATTGGTGCCGGAGGCCGCATCGAGCCTGCTGATGCCGGCGCGTATCGGCCATGCCCGTGCCTACGAGATGTTCGCGCTGGGCGAGACCGTGCCGGCGAAGGCCGCGCTGGAATGGGGCCTCGCCAACCGGGTGGTGCCGCTCGACAAGCTCGATGCCGAGGCGCTTGCGCTGGCGCAGCGTCTTGCCCGCCAGCCGGCCGGCGCGCTGACCGCCACAAAGAAGCTGATGCGCAACGGCGAGGCGCTGGTCGCGCAGATGCAGGCCGAAGGCGAGCAGTTCGCGCAGCGCCTGCGCACCGCCGAGGCGCGCGAGGCGTTTACGGCCTTTGCCGAGCGCCGTCCGCCGGATTTCACCAAGGTCGCGTGAGGGGATGCGGCCAGCCCAGGAGGCGCGGCCGCGCACAACCGCAGGTATTTGATTAAAGTCTTAACCAAACCTTGGCATGTCGCGATGCAAGGTGGCCGCTCGTGAAGAGTAGGCCCCCGACCCATGGCAATGTTTAAGAAATCGGTAAGCTCGCTTCTCCTGACGCTGATGGCCCTGCTGGCCGTCGGCGCGCTGGCCTCGACGGCGTTCCAGATGGCGGGGGCCTTGGGCCGCTACAGCGAGAGTCTCGAGACGGAACGTCTCGCGAATGCCGACAAGGCGATCTTCCACGGCGTGCTCGCGCTGCGTAACAATCGCGGCGATGCTCAGAGCGCGCTGCTTGGCGAGGACGATCCGCGCGCCAAGCTCGGTGCTGCCGAGAAGGCCGAGCAGGCCGGCCATGATTCCATCGTCGCGGCGCTCTCGACCGTCGACTTTGCCCGCCGCGACGAACTCGCAAGCACGCTGAAGCAGCGCTGGAGCGAGGCCGCCCCGAAATTCCAGCTGTTCTACGACGAGGCCAAGCTGCCGCGTGCCGAACGCAAGATGGAACGCACCGCACCCTGGTACGATGCCGTCACCAAGGTGATCGATACCGCCAACCTGGCGTCCACCGCGGTGTCGAACCGCGCCTGGATGAACGACCCCTTCATCGCACGCATGATCCAGGCCCGCCGCCTTGCCTGGCAGGTGCGCGACCGTTACGGCATCCAGTGCTCGACGCTGCGCCCGAACGTCAATGCCAGCAAGCCGCTCGACGAGACCCAGAAGCAGACCGTGGCGAGCTGGAACGGCATCGTTACCGCCGGCTGGACCGGGATGGAGGAGCTGCTGGCTGCGCCCGACGTGACGGCCGACCTCGTCAATGCGGCGAAGGAGGCGCGGGCCAAGACCGACGGCGTGCTCAAGCAGATCGGCGATCTCACCCGGAATTTCGACGGCAGCGGCAAGCCGGCGATGCCCGCCGCGGAATGGAACGCGCTGTGCCAGTCGCCCTTCGCGCCCATCGTCGCAGTCGCCAACAAGGCCCTCGACCAGTCGATCGCTCGTGCCGAGATGGTTCAGGCGAAAGCCCTCACCAACCTCATCGTCCAATCGCTCGCGTTTCTGCTCGCGCTTGCCGTGACGCTGACCGGTGTGTTCGTGGTGCGCAATCGCCTGATGCGCCCGGTGCGCGCCATTCTCGACGCCATCGCCCGCATCAGCGCGCGCGACTACGCGACGCCGGTGCCGCAATCCCGGCATCCCGACGAATTCGGCACCATGGCCGCGGCGCTCGAAAGCCTGCGCGAGAGCGCGGCGACCGCAGAGCGCCTGGGCCGGGAGCGCGAATCGCAGCAGGCCTTGCAACTGGCCCGCTCCGGCACCGTCGACGAGGCCTGCCGCAGTTTCGACGACACCGTGCAGGCGGTGATTCATAGCGTTGTGGCCTCGACGCGGGAGCTCGATGCCACCGCAACCGGCGTGCGCTCGCTGGTGTCGGAATCGAGCAGCCAGACCGCCGCGGTCTCCTCCGCCGCCGAGCAGGCCACCAATAATCTGGAGACCATCGCGGCGGCGACCGAGGAACTCTCCGCATCGGTCGGCGAGATCTCCGCGCAGGTGCAGTCGAGTGCGCGAGAGGCTCGCGAAGCCGTGTCGCAGGCCGAGCAGACCAATGCGACGGTCGAGATCCTCGACCAGACCGCAAGCCGCATCGGCGAGGTCGTGAAGATGATCAACGCCATCGCCGGCCAGACCAACCTTCTGGCCTTGAACGCCACCATCGAAGCCGCGCGCGCCGGCGAAGCGGGCCGGGGCTTTGCCGTGGTCGCGGGCGAGGTCAAGAACCTCGCCGCACAGACGGCGACGGCGACGGAAGAGATCTCGCGTCAGGTCGAGGAGATCCAGGGCGCCACCGGCCAGGCCGTGACCGCGATCCGCGCCATCGGCGGCGCCATCAGCGGCATTGACGAGAAGATGACGGCGATCGCCGCCGCCGTCGAGCAGCAGCGCGCGGCCACCACCGAGATCTCGCGCAACTTCCAGCAGGCCGCTCAGGGCACGCGGGAAGTCACCGACACCATCGGCAGCGTCGCCAGGCTCAATCAGGAGACCGGCAACGCCGGCACGGTCTTGTCGGAATCCGTCAAGAAGATGTCGGCCGACGCCGACCGCCTCCGCGTCGCGGTCGAGGGCTTTTTGGGCGCGGTCAAGACCGCGTAGTTTCGCTTCAGTTTCTCCATCTGACGTCGCGCGTTCGGCATTGCCGCAGGTCCCTCCGGCGGCTACATCTGTGCCGCCGCGTCACCTATGCGGCGCCAGACGTAAGACAGATCAGGGATGGAGAGTTCGATGCCGGTCACCCCACACAAGGCCCAGCGCCCCTATCGCGGCGTGTTCCCGGTCGCGCCCACCATCTTCGATGAGCGCGGCGAGCTCGACCTCGAGGGCCAGCGCCGCTGCATCGATTTCATGATCGATGCCGGCTCGAACGGCCTCTGCATCCTCGCCAATTTCTCCGAGCAGTTCGTGCTCACTGATGCCGAGCGGGAAACCGTGATGCATGCGGTGCTGGAGCATGTCGCGGGCCGGGTTCCCGTGATCGTCACCACCACGCATTTCAGCTCGGCCGTCTGCGCCGCGCGCAGCCAGCAGGCCGAAGCCGCCGGCGCCGCGATGGTGATGGTGATGCCGCCCTATCATGGCGCGACCTTCCGCGTCCCTGAGAAGGGCATTGTCGAATTCTTCAAGGTGCTCTCCGGCGCCATCACCATTCCGATCATGATCCAGGATGCGCCGGTCGCGGGCACGCCGCTGTCGGTCGAGCTGCTGGCGCGGCTGGCGCGCGACTTCGCCAACATCCGCTATTTCAAGATCGAGGTGCCGGGCGCGGCCTCAAAGCTCCGCAGCCTGATCGAGGCGGGCGGCAAGGACATCGAGGGCCCCTGGGACGGCGAGGAGGCGATCACGCTGCTCGCCGATCTCGACGCCGGCGCCACCGGCGCGATGACCGGCGGCGGCTATCCCGACGGCATCCGCCAGATCGTCGATCCCTATTTCGCCGGGAAGCGCGAGGAAGCGAAGGCCGCCTACGAGCGCTGGCTGCCGCTGATCAACTACGAGAACCGCCAATGCGGCCTGATCGCCTGCAAGGCGATGATGCAGGCCGGCGGCGTGATCAAGTCGGACGCGGTGCGCCACCCCTTGCAGCCGCTGCATCCGGCCACGCGCGCGGGCCTGCTGGAACTCGCCAAGGAGCGCGACGCGCTGGCGCTGCGGTGGGGGAAGTAGCGGTACCAAACACTCAGTGTCGTCCCGGACAAGCGCGCCTCAAGCGCGCGTAGATCCGGGACCCATAGCCACAGAGAGAAGTGTGGCGAAGACTCGGAGTTGGCAGCTCGCTTGATAACCACTCCCTGGGATTATGGGTCCCCGCGTTCGCGGGGACGACATCGAGTGTGAGGCCCGCCCTCCAGCCTCACTCGCCAGCTTCCCCAGTTGGCTGAAGGCGTCGAATTAGCGCGGTTCGGCCGTTTCCCGCAGCCCGGCGATGAAGTAGGGTACGTTCGCCAACCAGGCCCCGCGGAGCATCTCGAGACATCGTGTAACACCTCTTCATAATGCCGTTATCCCGAGCCAGGTTGGCGCGAACCGACAGAACAGGGAGGCAGTGCCATGACGATGAGGCCGGATCCCACATTTCACGCATCGCCCAGGCTTGCGATGGAAGCACCTGCGGAGAACTTCGCCTACACGTTGCTGCTCAGTCCGGATTTCTCGAAGCCGGATGCTCTCGCGGTCATCGACGTCAAGCCGGGATCGCCGACCTACAGCCAGATCGTCCACACCGTGACGATGCCCAACAAGGGTGATGAGTTTCACCACTTCGGCTGGAATGCCTGCTCCTCCGCTCTGTCGCCGCTCGCCGGACATGCCTTCATCGAGCGGCGCTATCTCATCATCCCCGGAATCCGTTCGTCGCGGATCTACATCATCGATACCAAGCCAGATCCGACCAAAGCCAAGATCCACAAGATCATCGAGCCCGAGGAAATCTTCAAGAAGACCGGCTATTCGCGGCCGCACACCATCCATTGCGGGCCGGACGGCATTTACGTGAGCACGCTGGGTGGTGGCGGTAAGGACGGCACCAACGGGCCACCAGGCGTCTTCATCATGGATTGCGAGACGTTCGAGGTCCTCGGACGATGGGAGATCGACCGCGGTCCGCAGGCGCTGCATTATGACTTCTGGTGGAATCTGCCGCGCGATTACATGGTGACGAGCGAATGGGCCTTGCCGCCGCAGTTCGAGAACGGGATCGTCCCGGAGGATCTGCTGGCGAATAAATATGGCCATCGTCTCCACTTCTGGGATCTTCGCGCCCGGCGCAACGTGCAGACCATCGACCTTGGCGCCAATCATCAGATGGCGCTCGAGGTGCGGCCTGCGCACGATCCGGTTCGCGAATACGGCTTCGTGGGCGTCGTGGTCGACACCACCAATCTCGAAGCATCGATCTGGACCTGGTGGCGCGAAGGCGGGAAATTCCACGCCGAGAAGACGGCAACGATCCCGCCCGAACCCGCGCCAAAGGAGAATCTCCCGCCGCTGCTGCAGGGATTTGGCGCCGTGCCGCCGCTCGTGACCGACATCGACCTGTCGATGGATGACCGGTTTCTCTATGTGTCGTGCTGGGGCACCGGTGAAATGCGCCAGTACGACGTCACCGATCCCAGAAAGCCGAAGCTTGCGGGCTCCGTCCACATCGGCGGCATCGCACGCCGTACAGCGCATCCGAATGGCAAGTCCTTTGCGGCCGGCCCGCAAATGGTCGAGATCAGCCGCGACGGCAGGCGCGTGTACTGGACCAATTCGCTCTATTCCACCTGGGACGACCAGTTCTATCCCGATGGGGTTCCGGGCGTGGAGGTGATGGCCAATGTCGGTCGCAACGGCGGCCTCGAGCTCGACAAGGACTATTTCGTGAGCTTCCCGGACGGCTATCGTGCGCACCAGATCAGGCTGGAGGGCGGCGATTGTTCGACGGACTCCTTTTGCTACCCGTCGGTCTAGATGGTGGGCACGCGAGCCCGGCGCTTGGCTGGCTGTGGCTCGCCCTTGTCGCGAGCGGCCTCTATCACGGAGTCAATCCGGGGATGGGATGGCCGCTTGCCGTTTCGGCCGGGCTCATGGACAAGAGCCCGCGCGCGCTCTTTCGTGCGTTGTGGGCCCTGTCGGCCGGGCATCTCCTGGCAACATTTCTCGTGCTGCTGCCATTCGCGTTCCTGCTCGTGCTGGCCGAGTGGCAGCGTTCGATCCAGATTGGCGCGAGCCTTCTCGTCATCGGCTTCGGCGTTTATCGGCTGATCGCGCGGCGTCATCCCCGCGCGCTGGCACGAATTCCGCCGACGCAATTGGCGCTCTGGTCATTTGCCGTCGCCATCGCTCACGGCGCCGCCTTGATGCTCGTGCCGATCTATCTCGGGCTCTGCCAGGCCTTCGAATTCGATGCCGGCCATGAAGCGGCGGGCGCGCTGATGAAGACAAGTCTGGGGATGGCGGTGCTGGTGTCCCTGGTGCATGTTGCCGCCATGGTCGGCGCCGGCGGATGTCTGGCGTGGCTGGTCTACCGCCATCTTGGATTGAGGTTCGTCTCGCGAAGCTGGTTCAATCTGGATGCAGTCTGGGCGGCCAGCCTCGTTCTGGTTGGCGCGGTGGCGCTCGCCTTGAATCTTGCGAGCTGGCGCTGAGGTCTATCGCGCCAGAGGCCACTCGTCGACGATGTGGAATCTTGCCGCCGCATCATCCTGCCGAAATAGCGCGATGCGGTCGATCGCCAGCGTATCGAGACCGAGCGTCGCAAACCGCGGCCTCAGCATCTCCAGGATCGGTCCGCGGCGCTCGGCATCCAGCCGCCCCGTCAGCGTCATGTGGAAGCGGAATTCTTCCATCACGTAAGGGTAGCCCCAACGGTCGAGATAGTCGCGCTGCCGCTCGCTGAGTTTCTCGGGTTTGCGCCGCGCCCGATCGCCCGCCGACAGCGCGGCGCGAAACGAGTCGAATTCGCGGACGCAATCGGCGGCGAGCTGCTGGAGCGCCTCGACCGGCTCGGCCGGAATGACGGCGATGAAGCCGCTGATGGCATCGACCACGGGCCGGATCACGGCAAGCGGCCGCGATTTGCCGGCGAATGCGGCGCAGGCGGCCATCAGTTCCGCTTCGGTCCTGTCTGATACGAGCGCCATCGGCGCCTTCAGCGTGGCGTGAAAGCCGTATTTGCGTGGATCGGCGCTGACGTCGCGCCAGTCCGGCGCGACATGCAGCGCATCACGCGGGAACGGCAATTCGTTGCCGGTGTAGGCATCGTAGCCGAGCAACTCGGCGCCGAAGCGGGACAGCGCGCTGTCACTGCCGGCGGCAAAATAGATCGCGTAGCGGGGAAAACCTGTCATCGCCTCAGCATAACCAATTTAGGCCGCGACGACAGCCTCGCGGGGCGTCGCCACAGCAGTGAGCAGCCGCGTCGCATCGGTGAGATGGACGAGCTTTCCGCCTGCGATCACCGCGATCAGCCGCGGCCGCAGCTTCACGCTGTCGTCGACCAACAGAATGTCGGCGCGGCGGCCTTCGGCGAGCACGCCGCGATCGGCAAGGCCGGTGGCGCGCGCCGGGCCGGCGGAGACCAGATTCCAGGCTTCCGTCAGCGGCAGCACGCCATCGGCGGCGAGGCGGAACGCGGCGAGCAGCTGCGCGGGATAATAATAGTCCGACGCCAGCACCGAGCAGAGCCCCTTGGCGATCATGTCGGAGGCCTTCGTCCAGCCTGTGTGGCTGCCGCCGCGCACGACGTTCGGCGCGCCGTAGACGATGGCATCGCCGTGGCTTGCTGCCGCCCGTGCCGTCTCCTCGTTGATCGGAAACTCCGCGATGTCAGCGCCGAGCTCGCGAAACTCCTGGCGCATCGCCGGCGTCGCATCGTCGTGCGAGAGCATCCGCACCTCGGCTGCGCGCGCCACAGCGGCCAGCCGCGCAACCGAAGCCGGCACTTCGTCGGCGCGCGAGACCACGCGTTCGACCAGCCGGTCGAATTCCTCAGCTGACAGCCCGGTGCGCTCCACCATGCGGTTGCGCTTGCGCGGCTTGGCCATGTCGGCGACCGTGCCGTCCATGTGGTCGTTGAAAGCGAACAGGTCGACCCGGCCTTCGTCGAGCCACTCGCTGATCTCGGCCTCGGCGCCGAGATTGTAGGTCTCGTGCCGCAGATGGAAGCGGGTGTCCGCGGCGAATTGCGGACGCTGCCGCTCGATGGCCTCCATCAGGCCGCGCGCGTTATCGGCGCTGCGCAGGCCCGGCTCCCACGAGCAGGTGGTGGCGTGAAAGACGGTGGTGATGCCGTTGCTGATCGCCTGGCGATCGCTGTCGGCGAGCGCGACGTCGATCGGGAAGTCGACACCGGCGCGCGGCATCATCTGCCGCTCGAAGGCATCGCCATGCAGATCGACGATGCCGGGCAGCACCAGCAGGTTGCGTGAATCGATTATCAGCCGCGCCCGGCCCCGTGAGGCATCGACCTGCGCGATGTCCTGTCCCGACACCGCCAATGACGTTTCGACGAGTTCGGCGCCGATCAGGGCCCGGCCGCCTTCAAGGAAAATGTCTGTCACGCGACCGCGTTTCGTTTGCTGGTAAGGGATCTGGTCAGGGGAGCCGCCCCTGCTTCGTATGTCGCAAGAAAATCTTCAATCCCGAGCTTGCGGAAATCGGGCAGCGCTTCACGCAACTTGTCGTGATCCCAGTCCCACCAGGCGAGCCGCGCGAGCCTTCCGGCGATCTCCTCGGAGAAACGCCGCCGCACGATGCGGGCCGGATTGCCGGCGACGATGGCGTAGGCCGGCACGTCCTTGGTGACGATGGCGCCGGCCGCGATCACCGCGCCGGTGCCGATGTTGCGGCCCGGCAGCACGATCGCGCCGTGGCCGATCCAGACATCGTGGCCGATATGGACGTGATGCTGGCGCCGCCAGTCGAAGAATTCGGCGTCGTCGCTCTCGCCTTCGAAGTAGGCGCTCGAGCGATAGGTGAAATGCGCCTGGGTCGCGCGGTGCATCGGATGATTGCCGGGATTGATGCGCGTCATGGCCGCGATCGAGCAGAACTTTCCGATGGTGGTGTAGGTGATCTGGGAATCGTTCACGACATAGGAGTAATCGCCCATCGCCACTTCATGCAGGATGGTGCGCGCGCCGACCTCGGTATAGGCGCCGAGCCTGGTCTCATGCAGCTTGGCCGAGGGATCGATGGTCGGCTGGACCGAAAGAGTTTTGGCGGCCATGTTGCATCCGGAAGTGCGAGGGCGGGCGTTCCTCTTCGAGCGGCTTGATGACGATGTCATGACGCGGTGATGACAGGGGATGAGGTGTGTAGCATCGCCGCACTGCAACGCCCGTGTCACACAAGTGTCAAGCGCGGGCGTTAGCGGTTGGCTCCAGCTAATCTGGAGTCCTGCATGCTGGTGGTGGAAGGTCTGACGTGTCGCTTCGGCGCGAAAGCCGCGGTGGACGACGCTTCGTTTCAAGTCTCCCCCGGCGGCTTCGTCGGTGTGATCGGACGGTCCGGCGCCGGCAAGTCGACGCTGCTGCGAACCATCAATCGTCTCGCGACGCCGACGCAGGGCCGCATCCTGTTCGACGGCATCGACGTCACCGCGCTGCGCGGCAAGGAGCTGCGGCAGTGGCGGGCGCGCTCAGCCATGATCTTCCAGCAATTCAACCTGGTCGGCCGGCTCGACGTCCTCACCAACGTCCTGATGGGACGGCTTGCGACGATGCCGGCCTGGCGCTCGCTGTCGCAAGTGTGGCCCGAGCAGGACAAGGCGCTGGCGATGTCCGCGCTCGAACAGTTCGACATCGCGTCGCTCGCGGCCCAGCGCGCCGACCAGCTTTCCGGCGGCCAGCAGCAGCGCGTCGCGATCGCGCGTGCGCTGGTGCAGCAGCCCGACATCATCCTCGCCGACGAGCCGATCGCATCGCTCGATCCGCGCAACACCAAGATCGTGATGGATGCGCTGCTGCGCATCAACAAGCATTTCGGCATCACCGTGATCTGCAATCTGCATTCGCTCGATCTGGCGCGCAGCTATTGCGACCGCCTGATCGGCATGGCGCAGGGCCGGGTGGTGTTCGACGGCGCGCCGGCCGCACTGACCGACCACGTCGCGCGCGAGCTATACGATCTCGAAGCCGCCGACGTCATGGGCACCATGCCTGACCCGGCGCCCGCGGGCGTCCCGGCACTTGGAACGGCGGCCGCCGCCTGAGCCGCGTCGCGCCTGTTTGAGTTGCAAGTTTTGCGTCAACCGACCCCAACCGATGAAGAGGGTATCATGATCACTCGTAGACTCGTTCTTGCCGGCGCCGCGGCGCTCGCCTTCGCCTCGTCGGCTTCCGCCGAAGACTGGAAAGCCAAATATCCCGAGCTGACCTTTGCGGTCGTCCCGGCCGAGAACGCCTCCGGCGTCACCGAGCGCTGGGCGCCTTTCGTGAGCTATCTCTCCAAGGAACTGGGCGTGAAGGTCACGCTGCGCATCGCCAACGACTACGCCGCCGTCATCGAGGGCCAGCGCGCCGGCAACATCCATATCGCCAGCTATGGCTCGGCCTCGTTCGCCCGCGCCCGCCTGACCGGCGTCAAGTCCGACGCCTTCGCCAACGACATCAACGCCGACGGCTCGACCGGCTATTATTCGGTGTTCTTCGTCAAGGCGAGCAGCGCCTACAAGAGCGTCGACCAGCTCAAGGGCAAGAACCTCGGCCTCGTCGATCCGAACTCGACCTCCGGCAACAATGTGCCGCGCTTCGAGCTGGACAAGATGGGCATCCCCGATGCCGACGGCTATTTCGGCAAGGTCGTCTTCACCGGCAGTCACGAGAACGCGATGCTGGCGCTGTCGCAGGGCACCGTCGACGTTGCCGCCAACCAGTGGACCAGCGACGACGATTCCACGCTGGCGCAGATGCTGACCAAGGGCATGCTGAAGAATGCCGACGGCTCGGCGATGAAGAAGGACGACTTCCGAATCATCCATAAGTCGGCGCCGATCATCAACGGCCCCTATGCCTACAATTCCGACCTGCCGGAAGACGCCAAGGCCGCTATCGCCAAGGCGTTCTTCGACGCGCCGGCCAAGGACAAGGCCGCGTTCGACCGCCTCTCCGACGGCCAGAAGAAGGGCTTTCATCCCGCCACCACCAAGGATTGGGATGGCACGATCGAGCTGATCAAGTTCGTCGATGCGCTGCGTAAGAAGAAGGCGTCCTGATCTCAGGGCGATGTAACTGGAGCCGGGTCCTTGGACCCGGCTCTTTCTTTGACGGAACTTGGCTCAGGCCGATGACAACAGCGGTTTCGATCCTCCCCGAGCAGCAGCTTGCCGTGCTCAACGCCGCTTATCGCCAGGCGGTCGGGCGCAGGCGGCTCCGCCTGCTGTTGGGGATCGCGGTCTTCGCCGCCGCGCTGCTTCTCGCCGCGGTCGGCGCGGAAGTGAATCTGCGCACGCTGTTCACCTATTTCGGCAATTTCATCAGCTATTTCGACCGCATCCTCACGCTCGACAACGGCCAGCGCGTCTGGACCGATGTCGGCGAGTGGCTCTGGGGCTGGCGCAAATGGCTGAAGATGCTCGGCGAGACGCTGCTGATCTCCTATGTCGGCACGCTGATCGGCGCGACCTTGGCATTTTGTCTGAACTTCTTCGCGGCTGAAAACACCTCGCCCGCACCCTGGCTGCGCTTCGTCGTCCGGCGCCTGCTCGAATTCGCCCGCACCGTTCCGGGCATCGTGTTCGCGCTGATCTTCGTGATCGCCTTCGGGCTCGGACCGATGGCGGGTGTGCTCGCGATCGCGATCCACTCCACCGGCGCGCTCGGAAAGCTGTTCTCGGAAATCGTCGAGAACGCCGATATGAAGCCGGTCGAAGGCATCCGCTCGACCGGCGCGAGCTGGCTGTCCTGCATGCGGTTCGCCGTCGTGCCGCAGGTGACCGCGGGCTATGCGAGCTACGCGCTGCTGCGCTTCGAGATCAACGTCCGTGAAGCCTCCGTGATGGGCTTCGTCGGCGCCGGCGGCATCGGCCAGGAGCTCGTCGTCGCCATCCGCAAGTTCTACTACTCTGACGTCAGCGCGATCCTGCTCACCATCATCGTCACCGTGTTCATCATCGACATCAGCACCGGTTGGCTGCGCGGCCGCCTGTTCGGCAAGGGGGCGCGGACGTGACGAGGCAGCAGGCGGTCGACACGCGAGAGCTTCGCGCGCGCTATCCCGATGTGTTCGACCGTCCGGCCTCGGCGCGGCTTGCCACGCCGGCGATGATCGTCGCGGCGTTCGCGATCCTCATTTACGGCCTGGTCGATCTCGATTTCTCGCCGTCGCGATTCTTCGCAGGTCTCAGCCAGCTCGGCTGGATCAGCCTGATGATGATCCCGCCTGACCCCGGATCGTCGCTCCCGATCTATCTGAAGGCGCTCGGCGAGACGCTGTCGATCGCGCTGCTCGGCACCACGCTGGCCGCGATATTCGCGCTTCCGGTCAGCCTGCTCGCGGCGCGCAACGTGGTGCCGTCGAAGCTCCTGCGCTTTCCCGTGCGCCGCGTGCTGGATTCGATCCGCGGCGTCGACACGCTGATCTGGGCGCTGGTGTGGATCAACGTCGTCGGGCTTGGCCCGTTCGCCGGCGTGCTTGCCATTGCGGTATCGGATTTCGGCGCCTTCGGAAAGCTGTTCTCGGAGGCGATCGAGGCCGCCGACCAGAAGCAGGTCGAGGGCATCCGCGCCTCCGGCGGCAGCCCGCTGCACGAGATCCGCTTCGGCCTGTTGCCGCAGGTCCTGCCCGTGATCGCCGGGCAGGTGCTCTATTTCATCGAATCCAACACCCGCTCGGCCACCATCATCGGCATCGTCGGCGCCGGCGGCATCGGCCTCCAGCTCGCCGAGCAGATCCGCGTGCTGGAATGGCAGAAGGTGTCGTTCCTGATCCTGATGATCCTGGTCGCGGTCGCCGCGATCGATTTCATCTCGGGCAAGCTGCGCTTTGCGATTATCGGGCGGCGGGCTGTCGCCTGATCAAAGGTGCCGTAGGGTGGGCAAAGCGCAGCGTGCCCACGTCCTCTGACGATCGAGAATGATCGTGGGCACGGCGCAAGTGCGCCTTTGCCCACCCTAGGATTCCGGCTCTCGTGGAGAGAGAAGCCCCTACGACTCCACCAGAAACTCCACCCGCTCCGCCGCAAAGCGCGAATGCTTGGTCATCAGCGGCTTGCCGTCGAGATCGTGGTCGGTCGCATCGACCACCAGGATCGGCCGTCCCAGCGCCAGATCGAGCCGGGCCGCGTCGGTTGCGTCGACGATGCCGGCGGTGATCCGGGTCGCGCCGCGGCGATAGTCGCGGACGCCGTAATGTTCCAGCAGCTTCGTCATCGAGCGCGTCGCTGCGAACACGGCGCCGGCACCCGGAAATAATTCCGCCGACAGCCAGGTGGTGGAGACGCAGATCGGCGTGCGGTCGGCGAGGCGAATCGCCTCGATCCGCACCAGCGGCGCGCCGGCCTTCAAGCCGAGCTCGCGCGCCAGCTCACGGGTCGCGACATCGTCGGTCGCCTCGATCAGCTGCCCGCGCGGCTCGCGGCCGCCGGCGCCGACGATCTCGGAGAAGCGGGTGCGTGAGCGCAGGGGATAAGCGAGCTTCTGTGCCTCGACATAGGTTCCGCTGCCGCGCTCGGCGCGCACGAGGCCGCGCTCGGCAAGGGCTGCCAGCGCGCGCCGCACGGTGTGGCGGTTCACCCGATAGGTTTCGGCGATTTCCATCTCGCCCGGCAATTTGTCGCCGGCCGCGAAGCGGCCATCGGCGATGCCGCGCTCGATGCCGTCGGCAACGAGGCGCCATAGCGCGACGCCGGAGGAGGCGGTGTCCTGCATGCTCATGTTGCGGCAACCTACTCCAGAAATCACAGCTTTGTCACGAAACAGTCATGGCGCTCCCGTATGAAGTTGTCTATTATCATAGACAACTTCGATGCGGCAAGTTCTGTCAAAGGTTCGGTGGATCAGGTGACCCAGCACAACAACCAGCAAGCCCAGCGCCAGGCCGCCATGGCCGTGCTGGCGCATGCGGAGGCGGGCGAGATCGCCGCCCGCCTCCGCAACTTGGCTGTCCCGGCCCATCAGGATTTGCGTGCGCCCGAAAACGGCCTCGTCATGCTGCGTGGCCGGGTCGGCGGCGACGGCGCGCCGTTCAATCTCGGCGAAGCCACGGTGTCGCGCGTTGCGGTCCGGCTGGCGAGCGGCGAGGTCGGGTTCGGCTACACGCTCGGGCGCGACGGCGAGAAAGCGCGGCTGATCGCGCTGTGCGACGCGCTGGTTCAGTCCCGGGATTTCGGCGGAGCGGTGGAGCGGGACGTAATCGCGCCGTTGCGTGAGCAGCTTATGATTCGCCGGAAGCAGGCGGCGGCCGAGACCGCCGCGACGAAGGTTGATTTCTACACCATGGTGCGCGGTGAGGGGTGAGATCATGACCACGATTGCGGAACTGCCCCCGGGCTTCGCCGACAAGGTGCTGTCGGCGCAATCGACCTTTCGCTCGGTGATGGACGCGATGGCGCGGCCGGGCTCGGTCCAGCGCATCGTGCCGATGGCTGGCAAGCCGGAAACGATGATGCGCGGCACCGCCGCGATCGCGCTGACGCTGTTCGACCACGACACGCCGCTCTGGCTCGACGCGCGGATGGCGGAGAGCCCGGACGTGGTGAAATGGCTGAAGTTCCACACCGGCGCGCCGGTGGTGCAGGATTCCTCCATCGCGAGCTTTGCGCTGATCAGTGACGGCGGTGCGCTGCCGCCGCTCGAACGCTTCGCGCTCGGCACCAGCGAATATCCGGATCGGTCCACCACATTGATCCTCCAGGTCGACAGCCTCGACGCAGGACGCAGCTTCGAGCTGCGCGGTCCCGGCATCGACGGCGCCGCGATGCTCCAGGCGTCGGTCAAGCCGTTCGATCTGTTCGAGCGCCTGCGCGTCAACGAAGCACTGTTTCCGCGCGGCATCGATGTGGTGCTGGTCGCCGATGACGCCGTGGCCGCGATCCCCCGCACCACGCGCATCGTGAGCAAGGGAAGCTAGAAGCATGTATGTCGCAGTCAAAGGCGGCGAACGCGCCATCGAGAACGCCCATCGCCTGCTCGCAGATAAGCGGCGCGGCGACCGAGGCGTTCCGGAGCTCACGCTCGACCAGATCTCGGAGCAGCTTGGGCTCGCCGTCGACCGTGTCATGAGCGAAGGCTCGCTCTATGATCGCGAGCTCGCGGCGCTCGCGATCAAGCAGGCGCGCGGCGACCTGATCGAGGCGATCTTCCTGGTTCGCGCCTTCCGCGCCACGATGCCGCGTTTCGGCGCCAGCGAGCCGGTCGATACCGGCGCGATGCGGGTGCAGCGGCGGGTGTCCTCGACCTTCAAGGACATTCCGGGCGGCCAGATCCTCGGGCCGACCTTCGACTACACCCACCGCCTGCTCGATCCCGCGCTCGCGCAAGGCTTTGTGCCGGAAGCGCCGGCAACGGCTGATGCGTCGACGGCGCCAACGCCGCGCGTGACCGACATTCTCGGCCGCGACGGGCTGATCGAATCTTCGCCGCAGGCCGAAGAGGGCGCCAGCGTCGGCGATCTCACCCGCGAGCCGCTGAATTTCCCGGCGGATCGCGATCTGCGCCTGCAAAACCTCGCGCGCGGCGACGAAGGATTTTTGCTGGCGATGGGCTATTCCACCCAGCGCGGCTATGGCCGCAACCATCCTTTCGCCGGCGAGATCCGCTTCGGCGAGGTCGAGGTGGAATTCCTGGCGGAGGACGTCGGCTTCGCCGTGCCGCTCGGCTCGATCGAGCTCACGGAGTGCCAGATGGTCAACCAGTTCAAGGGCTCCGCGACCGAAGCGCCGTGCTTCACCCGCGGCTATGGCCTCGCCTTCGGCCAGAGCGAGCGCAAGACGATGTCGATGGCGCTGGTCGATCGCGCGCTACGCGCCCGCGAGCTCGGCGAGGAGGCACTCGCCCCCGCGCAAGATGAAGAATTCGTGATGTCGCATTCGGACAACGTCCAGGCCACCGGCTTTGTCGAGCATCTGAAGCTGCCGCATTATGTCGACTTCCAGTCCGAGCTCGGCCTGCTCCGCAAGCTGCGCCAAGAATTTTCCGATGCCCAGGCGCCTGACGCCATGAAGGAAGCCGCGGAATGAACGCGCCCGCCTACAATTTCGCCTATCTCGACGAGCAGACCAAGCGGATGATCCGCCGCGCGATCCTGAAGGCGATCGCCATTCCCGGCTATCAGGTGCCGTTCGCCAGCCGCGAGATGCCGATGCCCTACGGCTGGGGCACCGGCGGCGTGCAGGTCACCGCTGCGATCCTCGGTCCCGCCGACGTGCTGAAGGTGATCGATCAAGGCTCCGACGACACCACCAACGCGATCTCGATCCGAAAATTCTTCGCCAAGACCGCGGGCGTTGCCACGACCACGGCGACGGATGAGGCGACCGTGATCCAGACCCGCCACCGCATCCCCGAGGCGACGCTGAGCGAGCACCAGGTGCTGGTCTATCAGGTGCCGATCCCGGAGCCGTTGCGCTTCCTCGAGCCGCGCGAGACCGAGACGCGGCGCATGCATGCGCTCGCCGAATACGGCCTGATGCATGTGAAGCTCTATGAGGACATCGCCCGCTTCGGCCACATCGCCACCGCCTACGCCTATCCGGTCAAGGTCAACGCGCGCTACGTGATGGATCCGTCGCCGACGCCGAAATTCGACAATCCCAAGATGGACAATTGCCCGGCGTTGCAATTGTTCGGCGCCGGCCGCGAGAAGCGCATCTATGCGATCCCGCCTTATACGCAGGTGGTGTCGCTCGATTTCGAGGATCACCCGTTCGAACCCTACCGCTTCAACGCGCCCTGCGCGCTGTGCGGCGCGGAGAATTCCTATCTCGACGAGATCGTCACCGACGACAAGGGCGGGCGGATGTTCGTGTGCTCGGACACCGATTATTGCGAGGGCCGTCAGGCCGCCGGCCATCACGGCAGCCTCAGTGCCGCGCCGTACAAGGAGAAGGCGCAAGGAGGCACCAATGGTTGATCAGGCCGCGCTCGAAAACGACCAGCCGCTGCTGGTCGCGACCTCCCTCAGCAAATCCTTCGGCCGCATCGCCGCCTGCCGCGACGTCTCCTTCTCGCTCTATCCCGGCGAGGTGCTGGCGATCGTCGGCGAATCAGGTTCGGGCAAGTCGACGCTGCTGCAACTGCTGTCGGGCCAGCTTGCGGCCAGCGGCGGCCATGTGTCCTATCGGATGCGCGACGGTGTCGCCCGCGATCTCGCCTCGCTCGGCGAAGCCGAGCGGCGCTTCCTGTACCGCACCGACTGGGGTTTTGTGCATCAGGATCCCGCCCAGGGCTTGCGCATGGCGGTCTCGGCCGGCGCCAATGTCGGCGAGCGGCTGATGGCGGTGGGGTGGAATCACTATGGCCGCATCCGCGAGACTGCCTCCGACTGGCTCACCCGCGTCGAGATCGACACCGCGCGCATCGACGATGCGCCGCGCACCTATTCCGGCGGCATGCGCCAGCGCCTCCAGATCGCGCGCAACCTCGTCACCGAGCCGCGGCTGGTGTTCATGGACGAGCCGACCGGCGGCCTCGACGTGTCCGTGCAGGCGCGCCTGCTCGACCTCCTGCGCAGCCTCGTCGCCGAGCTGCATCTCGCCGTCATCATCGTCACCCACGACCTCGCGGTCGCCCGGCTCTTGTCGCACCGCGTGATGGTGATGAAGGGCGGCCGGGTCATCGAAACCGGTCTCACCGATCAGGTGCTCGACGATCCGCGCGAGCCCTATACGCAACTCCTCGTCTCCTCGATTCTGCCGCCATGAGATTTCTCAGATGAGCCGCCCAATGACCGCCATGATCGACGTTGCCGACGCCAACAAGACCTTCACCATGCACCTGCAGGGCGGCATCGAATTGCCGGTCGTCAGCGGCGTGACCTTCCAGGTCAATCCCGGCGAGTGCGTCGTGCTCTCCGGGCCATCAGGCGCCGGCAAGTCCTCGATCCTGAAAATGATCTTCGGCAACTACCGCTGCGATAGCGGCCGCATCGGCATCCGCCATCGAGGCGCGGTGATTGATCTGGCCAGCGCCGAGCCGCGGCAGATCCTCAACGTCCGCCGCTCCACCATCGGCTATGTCAGCCAGTTCCTGCGCGCGGTGCCGCGCGTGGCCACCATCGACGTCGTCGCCGAGCCGCTGATCGTCAACGGCATGGCCCGCACTGAGGCGCAGGCCCGCGCCGGCGAGCTGCTGCACCGCCTCAACATCCCCGAGCGCCTCTGGCAGCTTCCGCCCGCGACCTTCTCCGGCGGCGAGCAGCAGCGCGTCAACATCGCGCGCGGCTTCATCTCGGACCTGCCGATCCTGCTGCTGGACGAGCCGACCGCCTCGCTCGATGCCGCCAACCGCGCCGTCGTGGTCGAGCTGGTCGCCGAGAAGAAACGCCAGGGCGTCGCCATGGTCGCCATTGTCCATGACGACGAAATCCGTCATCTGATTGCCGACCGCATCGTCGACGTCACCAGCTTCGCCGCCGCGGCCTGAGGGACATGGAAATGAACGCCAAGCCGAAGGACATTGTGATCGCCAACGCCAGGATCGTGCTGGCCGACCGGGTGATCGAGCAGGGCTGGCTCGCTCTTGCCGACGGGCGCATTGCCGAGATCGGCGATGGGACTGCGCCTGCGGGCGCCGAGGATGCCGGCGGCGATTTGATCATGCCGGGGCTGATCGAGCTGCACACCGACCATCTCGAAGCCCATTACGTGCCGCGGCCAAAGGTGTTCTGGAATCCGGTTGCCGCCGTCATCTCCTACGACGGCCAACTCGCGACTTCGGGCATCACCACCGTGTTCGATTCGCTTCGGGTCTGGCGCGAGGACGGCGCCGAGGAAGTGGACGGCCGGGCCGGCGTGCTCGCCGCCGCGATCACGACCGCGCGCGACGCCAGCCTGCTGCGCGCCGACCACTTCCTGCATCTGCGCTGCGAAATCCCGATGCCGAGCGTGGTCGAGGAGGCCAGGGAGCTGATCGACCGTCCCGACGTCAAGCTGATGTCGCTGATGGACCACACCCCCGGTCAGCGTCAGTTCCGCGACGAGGTCAAGCTGCGTGACTATTACCGCGGCAAGGGCGGCGGCAAGACCGATGCCGAGCTCGACGAACTGTTCGCAAAGCGCTTCGAATATCAGAAGCTCTATGCCGCCACCAACATGCGCGAGATCGTGTCGCTGGCGCATCAGTACAAGATCCCGCTCGCGAGCCACGACGACACCACCGAGGAGAACGTCGCGGACGCCGTGCGCGACCGCGTGTCGGTGGCGGAATTCCCGACCACGCTCGAGGCCGCGCGCGGCTTGCACGAGGCTGGCATCGACATCCTGATGGGCGCGCCGAATGTCGTGCGCGGCGGCTCGCATTCCGGCAACATCGCCGCGGTCGATCTCGCCCGCGAAGGCCTGCTCGACATCCTGTCGTCGGACTACATCCCGTCGAGCCTCCTGATGGGAGCGCTGCAATTGCCCGAGCATGTGCCCGCGATCGGCCTTCCCGCGGCGATCCGCACCGTGACGAAGGCGCCCGCGGAAGCGGTGGGCCTCACCGACCGCGGCGAGGTCGCGATCGGCAAGCGCGCCGACCTCATTCGCGTGCATGTTGCCGGCAGTGTTCCCGTCGTCCGCAGCGTCTGGCGTGAAGGAAGCCGCGTCGCATGAGCGAGATCCCGGCCATGGCGCAGGACGACGCGGGCGCGATCGGTCCCGGCCGGCTCGTGCTCGTGGTCGGTCCCAGCGGCGCCGGCAAGGACACGCTGCTGCGGCTGGCGCAGGCGGCCTGCGTTGACGATCACGACATTGTCTTCCCGCGCCGAATCGTGACGCGTGAATCCTCCGCCGACGAAGACAATGTCGCGCTCGGCTTCGACCAATTCCGCGGCGCGTGCGAGCATGGCGACTTCGCCGTGCATTGGGACGCGCACGGGCATTCCTATGCGTTGCCGCTCGACATCAACGAGGATATCCGCGCCGGCCGCACGGTCGTCGCCAATGTCTCGCGCACGGTGATCGGTGCGCTGCGCCAGGCCTACGCCGACGTCGTGGTGGTCGCGATCACGGCGCCGCCGGATGTGCTGGCCGCGCGGCTGGCCGCGCGCGCGCGACAGAGCGACGGCAATATCGCCGAGCGCCTCACTCGCAGCGTCGACGACAGGTCGGCGCAGGCGGATGTCACCATCCTCAATGCCGGCAGCGCCGAGTATCACGCCCGCCAGCTCGTGCGCGTGATCAGGAACGAAGGCTGGCACGATTAGCCACTACAGCAGGGAGAACGGAATGTCGGTGATTGAAACGATCGAACAGCTGGAGGCCATCTACGGCGCCACCAACGACGCCTCGACCGTGAAAGTCGCCGACCACGTCACGCCGCTCTACCGCATCTTCATCGAGAAGGCGCCGTTCGCCGCGCTTGCCACCATCGGACCGGAAGGCATCGACTGCTCGCCGCGTGGTGACTTGCCCGGCTTTGTCCGGATTCATGATCCCAACACGCTGATGCTGCCGGACCGCCGCGGCAACAATCGTGTCGACTCCTTGCGCAACATCGTGCGCGATCCCAGGGTGTCGTTGATGTTCCTGATCCCCGGCTCCGGCAATGCGGTTCGTGCCAACGGTCGCGCACATCTATCCATCGATCCCGAGCTGCTGGCCTCGTTCAAGGTGGAAGGCAAGGCGCCGCGCAGCGTCATGGTGATGAAGGTCGACGAGATCTACTTCCAGTGCGCCCGCGCCATCGTCCGCTCCGACCTCTGGAATCCCGACAAGCGTATCGATCCGAAGACGCTGCCGACGCCGGGCCAGATCCTCGCCGAGATGAGCGACAACCAGGTCGGCGGCGCGGAGTACGATCGCATCTGGCCGGAGCGCGCCGCCGCGACGATGTGGTGAACGTCAGTGCTCCCTCGCCCCGCTCTTGCGGGGAGAGGGGCCTCTCTCCGCAAGCACGAATCGTAGGGTGGGCAAAGGCGCACTTGCGCCGTGCCCACGAATTCTCTCCAATTACAAGCAAATCGTGGGCACGCTTCGCTTTGCCCACCCTACAGGAGCGCGGCCTATCGACGATCGCTGGGCGCACGAGACGAATCTGCCTGCCGGCACTTGCGCCGGGAGAAGCACCCCCGCGCGCGGCCCGCAAATATGGATAGCCATTTCATTGACCAATCGCGGCAATCGCCGGATATTTGCGGCATCGAAACTGCTCCTCGAGTCCACGCCGCACCATGAGAACCGATCGCCCGCGCACTTCCAATGACATGCATGCGTGCATGACGCGGCGCTGTTTCTCGGCTGCGACGGGCGCCTGTTGTTGTTGCTGACCTCGTCCTAGCAACATCCACACCGCAAATTTGCAAGTCAGGAGCGCCGGAATTCCGGCGAACGAGCAGTCATGTCTCAGGCCCAGTCCAACGCCTACATCATCGAGATCCACGACCGTGCCGCCGGCATCGTCACGAGGGATGCCCGCGGCTTCCGCTTCTTCTCCTCCGAGCGCCTGTTCGACAGCCTCGAAGGCCGTCAGTTCCGCTCGGCGCGAGAGGCCGAGCGCGCGGCCCGCGCGGTGCTCTCCGAGCGGAGCCGGCGCGCGAATTCTCCGTTCTTCGCCAACTGAATCCAACGCAAAGGAACGCAACATGATTGCACGACGCCATTTTCTGACCGCAGCGCTGCTCGTCGCGACCGCATTCAATGTGTCCGCGCACGCCGAGGACAAGCCCGCGGAGATCCGGATCGGCACGCAGAAGGGTGGCTTCTTCCCGGCCGTGCGCCAGCGTCAGACACTCGAAAACGCCTTCAGGCCGCTCGGCATCGAGGTCAAATGGGTCGACTTCCAGTTCGGTCCGCCGCTGCTGGAGGCCATCAATGTCGGTAGCGTCGATTTCGGCTTCGTCGGCGATACGCCGCCGATTTTCGCGCAAGCGGGCGGCGCCAGGATCCGCTACGTCGCGGCTGTGAAGTCCGAAGGCGACAATCAGGCGATCATCGTGCCGAAGGATTCACCGATCAAGACGCTCGCCGACCTCAAGGGCAAGCGCGTCGCCTTCGGCAAGGGATCGAGCGCGCACAATCTGCTGGTCGCATCGCTCGACAAGGCCGGGCTGTCCTGGTCTGATATCACGCCGGCGCCGCTCGCGCCGGCTGATGCGACCGCGGCTTTCGTCAAGGGCTCGGTCGACGCCTGGTCGATCTGGGATCCGTATCTGGCGCTCGCCGAACTGAAGGAGGGCGCGCGGGTGATCGCGTTCGACAAGGACGTGCACAGGCCGAACGCCTACTACATCGCCAACACGGATTTCGTCGAGAAATATCCGTCGCTGGTCGCCCGGCTCAACACCACCTTCGCCTCGGAAGGCGCCTGGGCGAACTCACATCACGAGGAGGTCGCGAAGGCGCAGTCCGAGGCGACCGGTGTCGACATCGAGGCCGTCCGCCGCTTCGTCAATCGATCGACTTACAGCGTGGTGCCGCTCGACGCCGAGGTGATCAAGACCCAGCAGGCCGTCGCCGACCGTTTTGCGAAGCTCGGCCTGATCCCGAAGCCGGTCAACGTCTCCGACATCGTCTGGAAGTGGACGCCGGGGTCTTGAGATAACGCGACGGCGTCATGCCCGGGCTTGTCCCGGGCATCCACGTTCTTTGTGTTGCAAGAAAGATCGTTGATGGCCGGGACAAGCCCGGCCATGACGCCGTGGAAGTTCTTGCGGCTGAACTCTCAGCCCCTCAGCGCCGCCAGCAATTCATCCGGGCGCTCGGCCATGATCATGTGGCCGGCGCCCGGCACAACGACGGTCTTCGCATGCGGGATGGCGGCCGCAAGCGTCTTGCCCGCCTTCGCCGGCGTCATCATGTCGCGTTCGCCGAGAATCAATGTCGTCGGCACCTTCACACTCGCGGCAGCGGTCAGCGCATTCGCGTAGGCATTGCAGGCCGACAGATCCCTGAACAGCACGCCCGGCTCGCAAGACTTCAGCACCGCCTGCGCGCCGCCATGCATCCACAGGCCCGGCGCGAGACTGCCGCCGAGCTCGGCGTTGAATCCGAGGCCCCAGATCGAGACCATGTCGTTGGCGTCCTGCGAGTTGGCCTCGGCGGCCTTCAACAAATCCGGGCCGACCGTCATGGTCGCGGCGGTGCCGATCAGGCTCAGCGCGGAAACCTTGTCGGGGTGACGGGCCGCCGTCTCCAGCGAGATCAGCGATCCCATGGAATGGCCGATCAGATGCGCCTTCGCAGCTCCCGCCGCATCGAGCAGCGCCGCGGTCCAGTCGGCCATCTCGGCGATGCTGCCGAGCGAAGGCCCGCTAGAGCGGCCGTGGCCGGGCATATCAGGCGCCAGCACGGAAAAATCGTGATGGGCGAACCAGCGCGTATGCAGCGCCCAGGTCGAATGGTCGAAGCCGGCGCCGTGGATGAAGACGACCGCGGGCAGGGACTTGTCGAAGTCGCGG
The DNA here is from genome assembly GCF_028128855.1 of Bradyrhizobium sp. CCBAU 11430. NCBI lineage: Bacteria > Pseudomonadati > Pseudomonadota > Alphaproteobacteria > Hyphomicrobiales > Nitrobacteraceae > Bradyrhizobium > Bradyrhizobium sp. CCBAU 11430. The sequence continues at coordinate 167,609 of NZ_LBJV01000072.1, read as the reverse complement.
CCGCCGGTTGCGGCAAACACATCAAGGTCGTTGACGGAGAGCTTCATGGTGTCAGACCTTCTGCGAGATGCGCAGCGCCTGCGCGAGATCGTCGATGATGTCGGCAGCGGTCTCGATGCCGACCGAGAGCCGCACCAGCTCTTCCCCGATGCCGGCCGCCTTGAGCTGTTCGGCGTCCATCTGCTGATGGGTGGTCGAGGCCGGGTGGATCACCAGCGTCTTGGCGTCGCCGACATTGGCGAGATGGCTGATCATGCGCAGGCTTTCGATGAACTTGCGGCCCGCGGGCCGCCCGCCCTTGATGCCGAAGGAGATGATCGAGCCGGCACCGCGCGGCAGTAGTTGCTTGGCGAGCTGATAGTCCGTGTGCGTCTCCAGCGAGGGATGCAGCACCCAGTCGACGGCCTTGTTGGACTTCAGGGCCTCCAGCACGAGGTGCGTGTTCTGCATGTGACGGTCCATGCGCACGCCCAGCGTCTCGACGCCCTGCAGAAGCTGGAACGCGTTGGTCGGCGACAGGCAGGCTCCGAAATCGCGCAAGCCTTCGGTGCGCGCACGCATGATGAAGGCGGCGGTGCCGAACTGCTCGTCGAAGACGATGCCGTGATAGCCGCCATAGGGCTCGGTCAGCACGCCGAACTTGCCCGATGCGCGCCAGTCGAAGCGGCCGCCGTCGACGATGGCGCCGCCGATCGCGATGCCGTGGCCGCCGATCCATTTGGTCGCCGAATGCATGACGATGTCGGCCCCGAGCTCGATGGGCCGGCTGAGATAGGGCGTGGCAAAGGTGTTGTCGATCAGCAGCGGAATTTTTGCGTCATGGGCGATCTGAGCGACCTTGGGAATGTCGAGTACTTCCAGCCCGGGATTGCCGATGGTCTCGCCGATCACGAGCTTGGTGTTGGGCCTGATTGCCGCGCGGAACGCATCGAGATCGCGCGGTTTCACGAAAGTGGTGGTGATGTCGAAGCGCGGCAGCGTGTGTGCCAGCAGGTTGATGGTGCCGCCATAGAGCGAGCTCGACGCCACGATGTGATCGCCGGCGCTCAGCAGCGTCGCGATCGCCAGATGCAGCGCGGCCATGCCGCTCGCGGTGCAGATCGCGCCGACGCCGCCCTCCAGCGCCGCCAGCCGCTCCTCCAGCACGCCCGTGGTCGGATTGGAGATGCGCGTATAGATGTGGCCGGCGCGCTCCAGATTGAACAGTGCGGCGGCGTGGTCGGAATCCTGGAACACGTAGGACGTGGTCTGGTAGATCGGGACCGCGCGGGCTCCGGTCACGGGATCCGGATGCTGGCCCGCATGCAGGCTCAGGGTCTCGAAGGCAGGCGGTTTTGGCGCGGGCATGCGGGGGCCTCGTTGGTCGGTCGGCGGAGGGGGCGTTGTGCCATAAAAATGCGCACGAAGTCAGCCCATTCGCAGAGAAGGTGCGCCCCCTCGCCCCGCTTGCGGCTGGGCTATCGTATATGGTGTGCACGATGCGGCGGCATTGGCAGTCGGCTCCCTCTCCCGCTTGCGGGGGAGGGCTGGGGTGGGGGCTGCCTCCGCATTGGGATTGTTGAGAATTGCGGAGGATGTCCCCAAGTGGTGAGAACCCTCACCCGCCGCGCTCTGCGAGCGCGTCGGCCTCTCCCGCAAGCGGGAGAGGCGGAGCAAGCCCGCGGTCCTCGTGAAATCCATATGCGATAGCCCTGCCGCGAGCGGGGCGAGGTGAAACGGCGCCGTCCGCGCTTCAACCCCCGATCGCCTGCTCGATACTCCGCGCCTCCCGTAACAAGATCTCCGCGACCTCCTGCTCGCGGCGGGGGCCGAGCCTCGTTCGAACGGCGGAGACGGTGATGGCCGCGGCCGGTCGCCCATCCGGGGTCTTGATCCAGGTCGAGATCGATTTCGTGCCCTGCACGAGGCCGATTTCCCTCAGGCCGTATCCGAGCCGCCGCGCGGCGGTGACCTCGCCGAGGACCGTCGCCACATCGGTCTTGTAAGCCTCGAACCGCTTCTCGTTCGCTGCGACGATCTTTCGCGCCTCCGGCGCCGGCATCGCGGCGAGGATGGCGACGCCGGCACTGGAGACGCCGAGCGGCCGGCGCGCGCCGACCTCGATCGACAGCACCTGGATCGGATAGATTCCGATCCTGCGATCGACGCACAGCGTGTCGTTGCCGGTGCGCACCGTCAGGAACATCGTGTCGCCGATTTCGGTGGAAGCACGTTGCAGCGATGGATTGGCGGCGATCAGCAGCCGCGACGGCCGCGGCCGTGCCAGCGCCAGCTCCGGCACCTGGTTGCCGATCGCGTAGCGGCCGGTCCGCTCGTGTCGCTCGACGATGCCTTCCTCGATCAGCACATGGATGATGCGATGCACGGTCGGACGGGTGAGACCGGTCGCCCGGATCACCTCGGCCAATGGCACACCGTCCTCGCGACCCGCGGCAAGAATGCGTAGCACGGCGAGGGCGCGCCGGATCGCCTGCGCGCCCTGCCGCGGTGATATCGCGTTGCGGGCGATTCGCGTCTTGTCCATAATATGGACAAGAACGCCACAATTCACTCGACAGGACAAGCGCGCATCTGGAGATTGCGCCCCGATCGAGCTGCCGCGCGCATCGCCGCACGCGACATGGAATTGGAAGCGCTGCCGGGAGGTTAACATGAGATTAATCTGGATTGCCATAGCTGCCGCCACCGCGATGCTGGCAGGGCCCGCGTCGGGCCAGCAATGGCCGGCCCGCAGCGTCAAGCTGATCGTGCCTTATCCGGCCGGCGGCAATGTCGACAGCGCCGCGCGCATCGTCGCCGACAAGCTTCAGGAAAAGCTCGGCCAGCCCTTCATCATCGAGAACAAGGCCGGCGCCGGCGGCATGATCGCGGGCGAGGCGTTCGCGAAATCCGCGCCCGACGGCTACACGCTGTTCGTCGGCGCCAACGGCCCGGTGCTGTTCGCAACCGAGATCAACAAGCGCGAAGCCTATAATTGGAAAAAGGACTTCATGCCGATCTCGACCATCTCGATGACCCCGCTGGTGCTCGAGGTGCATCCGTCGGTTCAGGCGACGACGCTGAAGGAATTCCTCGATCTCGCCAAACGCGAGCCCGGCAAGTTGACCATGGCCTCGCCCGGCCCCGGCACCACCAACCATCTGCTCAGCGAGCTGATGCAGTCGAACCTCGAGCTGCAATGGGTCACCGCGCATTATCGCGGCAATGCGCCGGCGATCAACGATCTGCTCGGCGGCCAGGTGCAGTTCGCGTTCGACCAGCTCACGGTCAGCCTCCAGCACATCAAGGCCGGCCTGTTTCGCGCGCTCGCCGTCACCAGCCCGCACCGGCTGAAATCGCTGCCCGACGTGCCGACCTTCGCCGAGCTCGGCTACAAGGATTTCGATGGCCAGACGTTTACGGGCCTGTTCGCGCCCGCGGGCACGCCGGCGCCCGTCATCGACAAGCTGCACGAGACGCTGGTCGCGATCCTGAAGGATCCTGCCGTGGTCGACAAATTCGAAAAGCTCGGCGGCGAAGCCACGCCGATGACGCCGGACGAGTTCAAGGCCTACCTAGAGCGCGAGGACGCCAAGTGGATTCCGGTGGTGCGCAAGGCCAACATCAGGGCGGATTGATCGATGCGGATCGATCCCACCGAGCTCGGCGCCGAGCGCATCTACCGCCTGATGACCGGCATCGTGGTGCCGCGTCCGATCGCCTGGGTGACCAGTCTGTCAGCCACGGGCGTGCTCAACCTCGCGCCGTTCAGCGCCTTCACCTTCGTCTCGCAGAAGCCGCCGATGCTCGCCATCAGCGTCGGCCGCAAGGGCGCCGACTACAAGGACACCGCGCACAACATCCTCGACACCGAGGAATACGTCATCCACATCGCCGATACGCCGCTGATGTCGGCGGTGCACGACTCATCGGTCGAGCATCCGCCTGAAATCAGTGAGGTCGAGCATCTCGGCCTGGAGACGATTCCGAGCGAGCGCATCAAGGTGCCGCGGCTTGCCGCCGCGCCGGCGGCGATGGAATGCCGCTTCCGCCAGTGCCTCGAGTTCGGCGAGGCCAAGAGCCGGCTGATCGTCGGTGAGGTCGTGATGTTCCATTTGCGCGACGGCCTCGTGAACGACGGCAAGGTCGAGACCAAGGCGCTCGACCCGATCGCGCGCATCGGCGGTCCCCGTTACGCCCGCCTCGGCGAGATCGTGACGCTGAACACCGTATTTCAGACGCCCAAATCGAAAGACTGAGCGCGCCGCCAGCCGCGCTGCCCGATACAAATTGGAGAACGACCATGCGACTCCTGAGCTATCTCGTGGACGGAGAGCCGCGCTACGGCGCGGCCGTCGCTGACGGCGTGATCGATCTGACCAGGCGGATCGGCCGCGACTTCTCCGACGTGAAGGCGCTGATCGCGGCCAACGCGCTGTCCGATGCGCAGGAAGCGATCGCGGGCGCGACGCCGGACTATGCGCTCGACGATCTCGTCCTGCTGCCGCCGGTGCTGGCGCCGGAAAAGCTCTGGTGCATCGGCGTCAACTACGCCGAGCGCAATGCGGAATATAAAGACAATTCGGACCTGCCCAAATATCCGAGCCTGTTCGTGCGCAGTATGTCGTCGATGACGGGCTCCGGCCAGCCGCTCGAGAAGCCCAAGGTTTCGGATCAGCTCGACTATGAAGGCGAGCTCGTCATCGTGATCGGGCAGGGCGGTCGTCATATCCCGCGCGAGAAGGCGTGGGGGCACATCTTCGGCATGACGCTGTGCAACGAGGGCACGATTCGCGACTGGCTGCGGCACGGCAAGTTCAATGTCACGCAAGGCAAGAATTTCGACCGCTCCGGCAGCATCGGCCCGTGGATCGTCACGTCGGACGAACTCGACCCGCGCGGCCCGCATGACATCACCACGCGCGTCAATGGCGAGGTGCGGCAGCAGGACACCACCGAGCGGCTGATGTTCCCGTTCGATTATCTGATCTCCTATCTCTCGACCTTCGCGACGCTGAAGCCCGGCGACATGATCGTGACCGGCACGCCGACGGGGGCGGGTGTTCGCTTCGATCCGCCGCGCTGGCTGAAGGTTGGCGACGTCGTCGAGGTCGAGTCCAGCCGCATCGGCATGCTGCGCAACACCGTCGCGGCGGAGCAGTAGACCATGCTCGATGCCGCCACGATCGAACGGCTCGCCGCGCGCCTGGATGAAGCCGAGCGCACCAAGACGCTGATCCCGATGTTCACGAAGGACTATCCCGATTTCGCCATCGAGGATGCCTACGCCGTCCAGCGCGCCTGGACCAAGCTGCAGCTCGGCCGCGGCCGCATCATCAAGGGCCACAAGATCGGCCTGACCTCGAAGGCGATGCAGAATGCGGTCGGCATCAGCGAGCCGGATTACGGCGTGCTGTTCGCCGACATGTTCTATGCCGACGCCACGCCGATTCCGTTCGATCGCTTCCACGCGCCGCGGATCGAGGTCGAGCTCGCCTTCGTGCTGAAGGCGCCGCTGCGCGGTCCCGACTGCACCATCTTCGACGTGCTCAACGCCACCGACTACGTCACGCCGGCGCTGGAGATTCTTGAAACGCGCATGCACCGCGTCGATCCCGAGACCGGCAAGACGCGAAAGGTCATGGACACGATCTCGGACAACGCGGCGAATGCGGCGCTGGTGCTCGGCGGCCGGCCGTTCCGCCCGCTCGATGCGGATCTGCGCTGGATCGGCGCGCTTCTGTTCCGCAACGGCGAGGTCGAGGAAACCGGGCTTGCTGCCGGCGTGCTCAATCACCCCGCCAACGGCATCGCCTGGCTCGCCAACCGCCTCGCGCCGCATGACGAGCATCTCAAGGCCGGCGAAGTCGTGTTGGCGGGCTCGTTCACGCGCCCCGTCGACATCCGCCGCGGCGACACCTTCCATGCCGACTACGGTCCGTTCGGCTCGGTGTCGTGCCAGTTCGTCTGAAGCAGTAAGCAAAAGGGAGCGCAGCATGACACGGCGCAAGAGCATCCACATCGGCGGCTTCAAGCACGTCAATCCGATTCCGAACGCCTGCCGCATCGGCAATCTCGTGATGTCCGGCGTCATCCTCGGCCGCGATCCCGCGACCAACGCGATGCCCGAGAGCCTGGATGCCCAATGCGCCAACATGTTCGCGCATATGAAGGCGATCGTGGAAGCCGCCGGCGGCAGCACCGACGACATCATCAAGATGACGGTCTGGCTGAAGGACCGCGGCAACCGCGGGCCCATCAATGTCGAGTGGCTGAAGATGTTTCCGGACGAGCATTCGCGCCCGGCACGTCACGCGCTGCCGATGGACAATATGGACGGCGGCGCGCTGGTGCAGTGCGACTTCACCGCCGTGATCGACTGAAGGAGCATCGCATGCCGACCTATTTGCCGTTCGATCCCAATCCGTGCCGCCCGGTCAAGGCCCCGCCGCCAAAGACCGTCGACAGCCAGTTTCATGTGCTGGGGCCCATCGACAAATATCCGGAGCGCCCCGGTGCGGCCTATCGGATGCCGACTGCGACCTGGGAGGCTGCGCTGCGCGTGCACAAGACGCTCGGCATCGAGCGCGGCATCATCGTGCAGACCACGACCTACGGTGCCGACCACGCCGTCGTGCTCGACGGGCTCAAAGCGATGGGTCCGAACTATCGCGGCTGTGCCAATGCGCTGGTGTTCGCGGAAGCGAGCGACTCCTATCTTTCCAAGCTGCATGATGCCGGCGTGCGCGGCGCGCGCTTCAGCTTCCGCCAGGAGCTCGGCGCCGTGCTGTCGGAAGCCGATTTCGCCCGTGCGATCGCCCGCATCCGCGAGCTCGGCTGGTACGTCAAGATCCAGCCGGAGAAGGACGGCATCGTCTCCAGCGTCGCCAAATACGAGAATCTCGACGTGCCCGTGCTGATCGATCACATGGCGCGCCCTGACCCCGAGGCCGGCAAGAACGATCCGAACCTGCGCAAGATGCTGGAGCTGCTCGAGAAGGGCAACTTCTGGGTCATGCTGTCACTCGGCGAGAAGACCTCGAAGGCCGGCCCGCCCTACGACGACGTGATCCCGATCGCGCGCGCCTATATCGAGGCCGCCGTCGACCGCTGCGTCTGGGCCAGCGACTGGCCGCACCCGGTCTCCGTGAAGCAGCCGCCCAACGACGCCGATCTGCTCGAGCTGATGTACCGCTACGCGCCCGACCAGACGGAGCTGGAGAAGATTCTCGTCCACAATCCGGCAATGCTGTTCGGCTTTTCGGATTAGAATTCGAGTTGTCGCCACAAACGCGGTGCACTCCCTCCCCCGCCGGCGGGAGAGGGCGCACTTCTGGCGGGGGCGCTCGATCGCGCTCACGCCGCCGGCTGTTGCGCCAGCCGATCGCGCACCTGCGCCGCGATCTCGAACGAGCGCAGCCGCGCGGTGTGGTCGTAGATCTGCCCGGTGGTGATCAGCTCGTCCGCGCCGGTATCAGTGATCAGCGCCTTCAGCTTCGCTTCGACCACATCAGGCGAGCCGACCGCGGAGCAGGACAGCGATTGGCCGACCATGGCCTTTTCCGCCGGCGACCACAGCGCATCCATGTCGTCCACAGGCGGCGGCAGCGGGCCGGGCGTGCCGCGGCGCAAATTGATGAACTGCTGCTGCAGCGAGGAGAACATCCGCTGCGCCTCCGCGTCGCTATCGGCCGCGAACACGTTGACGCCGACCATCGCATAGGGCTTGTCGAGCTGCGCTGACGGCTCGAAGCGCGCGCGATATTCGCGCAGCGCCGGCATCATCATCTGCGGCGCGAAATGCGAGGCGAAGGCGAACGGCAGCCCGAGCATTGCGGCAAGCTGCGCGCCAAACGTGCTCGATCCCAAAATCCAGAGCGGCACCTTCGTTCCCATGCCGGGCACGGCGCGGATCGCCTGGTTCGGCTGCACATCGCCAAGCAGCGCCTGCAATTCCAGCACGTCATGCGGAAAATTCTCCGATGCCGTCGCAAGGTCGCGCCGCATCGCCCGCGCGGTGAACTGGTCGGTGCCCGGCGCCCGCCCGAGCCCGAGATCGATCCGCCCGGGATAGAGCGATTCCAGCGTGCCGAACTGCTCGGCGATGACCAGCGGCGAATGGTTCGGCAGCATGACCCCGCCGGAGCCGACGCGGATCGTCTTCGTTCCGCCCGCGATATGCCCGATCACCACCGACGTCGCCGCGCTCGCGATGCCCGTCATGTTGTGATGCTCGGCGAGCCAGAACCGCTTGAAGCCCCAGCCCTCCGCATGCCGGGCGAGATCGAGCGAATTGCGGAACGCCTGCGCGGCGTCGCTGCCCTGGCAGATCGGCGCGAGGTCGAGCACGGAGAAGGGGATCATGGGGAGGGTACCGGTGGGAAGAAGCTGTGCCACCACATGTAGTGTCCGTGGGCAGGAAGGGTAGAGCACTTGCGAAACCCATCATCCTTCGCCGTCGAACGAGCCAGATGGGTTTCGCTCCGCTTGACCCATTCTGCGAAGCTGTTCGAGCGGCCGCGCGCTCGTTCACAACACTGTTATTGCGACCCGTTGCGCCCTTCGCCGCAACTGGGCGTTTCAGGCCTGGTGTTATATGGTTTGCGCAGCCATTGCCCGGTAGTCGCGTGTCCCGGACGCGGTGCAGCGTGAAACGCTGCTCCGCAGAGCCGGAACCGATCTGGCCAGGCCCGGCTCTGCAGCTCATCACTGCGTGCTGCACCGCGTCCGGGGCACGAGAAATCATCGCACGGCGCGCGATCGCGCCGACCGCCCGGAGGAACTGACATGACCACGGTCGTATTCAATCGCCGCAATCTCCTCGTCGCCGGTGGCTCCGTTCTGGCGGCCGGCGCTTCCGGCCTCCTGCTGCCGGCCCGTGCGGCAGGCCTCGCGCCGACCGAAACGATGTCGGGCGGCGCCAACAACTACCGCAAGGGCGCGGCGATCGTGGATCGGATCGGCAAGGGTGGTTTCTGGATGAGCGGCACCGTGCGCCGCGCCGGCGACGGCGCTCCGCTCGCGGGGCAGCGTATCCAGATCTGGGCGCACACGACCGAAGGCCAGGAGCACGAGCCGCAGAGCCACGGCGCCACGCTCACCGACAAGGACGGCAAGTTCCGGCTCGAGATGCCGCAGATCATTCCGATCTTCGGCCAGCCGCATGGTCACCTCGCCTATGACAGCGGCGAATTCAAAACCGTCTTTCTGCGGCCGGTGATGCGCAGCGCCAAGGAAACCAGCCTCGAGGCGCACTTCGTCCTGCAGCCGGCCTGATCGGGCCAGCGAATGACGGGGTGGAGATCGGCCCGGGCGATCCTGATCTGGGTTGCCCTCGCCTTGGCCATCGGCGTGCCGATCGCTGCCGCTGCGACAAGCGAGCAGCTCGCATGGCGCGGTCCGGTCTACATTCTCGCCGGCTTCGCCGGGATCATCGCGCTCGGTCTCGTGCTGGTTCAGCCTCTGCTGATCGGCGGATATCTGCCTCCACTGTCGGCCTATCGCGGACGGCGTGCCCATCACTGGATCGGCGGCGCGCTGGCCTTCGCGGTGCTGATCCACGTCGCCGGCCTCTGGATCACCAGTCCGCCCGACATGATCGACGCGCTGACCTTCTCATCGCCGACGCCATTCTCGCCCTTCGGCGTGACCGCGATGTGGGCCATCTTCATCGTTGCGCTGCTGGCGTCCCTGCGCCGGCGGTTGGAGCTGCGACCGCGCACCTGGCGCATCATTCATATTCCCCTCGCGATCGTCATCGTCGCGGGCAGCGTGGTCCACTGCCTCCTGATCGAGGGAACGATGGAGACGATCTCGAAGGCCGTGCTGTGCGCGGCCGTCCTCGCGGCGACGATCAAAGCCATGATCGACCTGCAGGTGTGGCGAAAGCGAAGGGAACTGCGCGGGGAGAGCGCTGCGCGGCAGTGAGCGGCGGATTTGCGAGGCATTGCGAGGAGCTCGCGACAAAATTGCGAAGCAATTTTGCGCCGATGCGACCAAGCAATCCAGACTGTCGCTGCGGACCGATTCTGGATTGCTTCGCTACACTCGCAATGACGGAACACGCCGCACTGCTTGCCGCAGATAGCGGCGGGGCGTATCCTAGCGCAATGGTTGTCACGGCCCCCGATCTGGAAGCGTTCCTGCTCGCGACGCCGTTCTTCGGCGGTCTTCCGGAGCCAGGTCTCGACCTGCTGATGTCGATGCTGGTCGAGCGCCGATTCGACGCGGGCGCAACCGTCGTGGCGGAGGGCGAGCCGGGCCGCTCGCTGTTCATCGTCAAATCCGGTCGGCTCGCGGTGAACAAACGGACGAATGCAGGCAGCGTCATCCCGATTTCCGTGCTGGAGCGCGGCGACTTCTTCGGCGAGATGACGCTGATCGAAATGCAAAATCGCTCGGCAACGGTTGTCGCGGAGGCACCGACGGTGCTGTACGAACTGACCGCCCAAAATCTCTACGCCTGCTACAAGGCCGACATCCACGCCTATGTGATCGTGCTGCAGAACATCAACCGCGAACTGTGTCGACGGCTGCGTCGGGCAGATGATCGGTTTGCGAGGCGTGCTGCGGGTAACGACAATTGATCGTGCGTAGGATGGGTAGAGCCCTTGCGAAACCCATCATGTTTCGTCACCGCCTCGAAAGGACTTGATGGGTTTGGCTTCCGCCTTCGCTGATTGAGCCACGGCGCCGGCTACAGCAACGCCATCGCGTGCAGCGAGTTTCTATGAAAGCCGAAGGCAACGATGCCGGAGAGAAGCAACGCAATCCCAGTCACGATCAGGCAACACGCAAACACTATCCAAGCCTCTGGTTCGTCATCCACGGCAAACACGATAATAGATAAAACTTTACCGACAATCGAAAGGAAGGATTAACCTTACCAGCGCGCCCAATCGCGACCCGTCGGGCAAAACACCCCAGACCCCGTCAACCCCTCCTCGCAAAAATATTCCACTTTACCGAAATTCGGATTCGCGGCATATTCCCGCCATCCCGACCCGATGGAGAGGGGCGATCGTACGTCGCAACGAACGTGGGCTGGGGTGCGGTGGACGCGGCTGCGTCGGGCACGGGAAGGCGGGACCAGGGCGGGTGAACCTCGTGAGGTCCTTCTCCGTGTGACGAACGGCGCTGCTGCGTACGGCTAAACCATGTGGTCCTGGCTGTCGTTGCTACAGCCAAGCTTTCGCGAAGATGCATCGGCCAACCGGACGCGGTGCGTCGGTTTTCGCGAGGTGACGGAGGCCAGAGGGAACTCGGCTCCGGGGAGAGCAGGCATAGGCCGTCAACCCATCGCGCAGGGAAGGCCGGGTGTTTTCCGGCCCACCTGTTTTCCGCCTGCGCATTTGCGTGTGCAAATTCTTCGCGCAGCGGGTCATGGGTGCCAGCCGGCACCCGGTCTTCCCTGCGCCCTCTTCAAGGAAGAGGGTCAAGGAATACAGCAAAACTCGGACGCTTCGCGCCGCGAGAACGTTGCTTGATGTGCGAACACTGGAATGACCGAGCGCTCTCGCCTCGCCCGTGTAGATCAGCGGCGGGCGGCGATCGCCGTCAGCTCCAGCTTGACGCCCGGGCCGAGATCCGCAACGCCAACGGCCGCACGTGCCGGCAGGTGGTCCGCGGTGAAATTGCGCTTCCACACCTGATTGAACGCCGCCTTGTCGGCGAGATCAGCCATAAAGATCGTCACCTGCAGAACGCAGGAGAGATCGGAGCCGGCCCCATCGAGCAGAGTCTTCAACTGGCGCAGCACATCGTCGGCCTGGCCCGCCATATCGAGCCCCGCATTTTCAGGGACGATGCCGCCGAGATAGAGCACGCCATTATGCTCGACGATTTCGTGGAGCAGTCCTTCATAGGGCAGGGAACGTGTGATCACGATCGCATCCGTGGGTGTTGCGGGCTCGCTGCCAAATGGGGCTGCCAAGTGGAGGGCTCGCTTCAATGGGGAAAAATGGTGCTGCCAGACAGGATTGAACTGTCGACCTCTCCATTACCAAAAGTGTGCTTGATCTACTAGTGATTCCGCGCAAGCCCGCGCATCTCCGAAAGCGCTGGGCAATCAGTGACTTCCGTGAGACACTAGCCCGACGTAGCCCGCTTGAGCCCGCAATTGCGTGATTCCGGGGTGCTTCCGGTGGATAGGGGCAAAGAAAATGCAGAACCGCGTCAATCTCACGGAAGAGCGCATCAAGGCGCTCAAGCCAGAAGAGGGCCGGGAAGTCGTTCTTTGGGACTCTGAGGTGCGTGGCTTTGGAGTTCGCTGCTGGCCATCGGGCCGCAAGCTTTTCATCCTGCTGTACCGGGCCGGCGGCGGAGGTCGGAAGGCGCCGCAACGGCGCATGACGCTGGGTGAGGTCGGCTCCGTGCGATTGGCCGATGCCAGGACGGCCGCGCGCAAGTTTGCCGGCCAGATTGCTGGCGGCCTCGACCCCCAAAGTCAACGTAAAGAGGCCTTGCGCCGCGATGCGGCGCGCCTGGACCGGGCCATCGATGCATACGAAGAGCATCTTAAAGGCCGGCATGTCGTCAACACCGTGCACATAATCTCGCTTCTCCGGCGCGAGCTCCTAGGACCGCTGGGGAAGGTTGACGTCCAGACGATAGATAGACAATCCGTTGCGAACCAGGTTGCCAAGCTCGAGGAGCGAAAGAAGCCCGGGGCCGCGCAAGATCTTCGTTCCAAAGCCGCGACGTTCCTGAACTGGTGCGTCAATCGGGGCCTGCTGCACGCAAACCCGCTGGCCGGGTGGCGCCGCGATCGCAAGACGCGAGCTCAGTTCACGTCGCGGACCGGTCGGGCGATTCCCGAGGCCGAGCTCAAACATATCTGGCGAGGCTGTAGCGCGGTTTCGGCGCCGTACGGTGACTATGTGCGGATCCTGTTGCTGTTGGGCCAGAGGCGGAAAGAAACCGCCTTGATGAGGAGATCCGACGTCGACTTCGTCAAAGGCGTGTGGACCATTCCAGGCCCCCAAACTAAAAACGGTCGAGAGCATCGCGTCCCGCTACCGCCGTTCGCCATGGCGATTCTGCAGCGTCAAAAGAAGTGGGCGAAGAGCGACTACGTTTTTGCGGGCGCCGGCGGCAAGCGCATGACGGGCTGGTCAAAAAGGCAGCCCGACCTAGTCAAAAAGTGCGGGGTGCCGTTTCATCTGCACGATTGCCGGCGCACTTTCCGATCGGGACTTTCCGCCGCCGGCGTAGAGGAGGAGGTCGCTGAAATGATGCTCAACCACACGCGCGAAGAGCTCTTAGAAACATACGATCGCGAACCGCGATGGAAAGAGCGCGTCGATGCGGCAGACCGCTGGGCCAAATACGTCGCGCGAGTTGTTGACGACGCGATGGTCACAGATCTCGCCGCGAGTGCGTGACGTTGAATTCCACGCTCGGGCGCTGAATTCCGAGTTCAAAAGTCCCCTTGTCGATCGTGTTTTGTCGATATTGTCGATTTTAGCGAGGTGACGTTTTCAACATCGCAGGGGATATTCCCGCCATATCACCTCTTTAGGAGAAACTGGCCCCATGGATGCGACAAATGACCCCCGCTTCTGATCCCGTCACTGGAAAGCTGACACTCGAGGCCGCGCGTCGGCTAGGACGCGACGCGCTTCTGACCAGAGTAGAGGCCGCCGAAGTTCTCCGGATAAGTTATCGAACGCTTGAGCGATATGACTCGCTGGGAAGCGGCCCCAAGCCTACCAAGATTGGGCCGCGTCGCGTTGCCTACACCGTCGGCGCCCTGCTTGATTTCGCGGGCGTCGCGGCCTGAGTGGTCGCCGCGATCTGCAACGTAATCTGCCCGCGGCCTCGGTCGCGCTCATTCCAGTCTCACATTTCATTCGGCAGTCCTCCCCAACCAAGTCCCTCGCGGTTCGGTCGAAGCACTTCGGCCCCCGCACAGCGTGTCCAGCGCTGAACGAGGGCCGAAGGAATGCTTTGAATGAGCGTACAGTCTACCACGCGACGCGTGGGTTTTCCAGCGCATCTGATGTCGACGGATGAAGGCAACTACCACGCGCCTTGGCGCGACCAGGCGCCCTGGCCCGGCCGATCAATGCTGAAAGTTTACGAGCCGCCGCCGGACGCATGTTCGTCGGATTTGGACGAGCACGCAAGCAGCGTCATTCTTTACCTGGGACCTGGGGTGCGCGTCACCACTGCGACGAAGCGCCTTTTCCATCAGTACGTCGCCAAGGCGCTTCCCGACCGCGTCGAAATCGAATTCTCGAGCCCAGCCTGCGGGCTATCCACCCCAAGCGCTTTCAAATCGTCGGCCGTAGAGTGGGCTCTTGGCGAATGCGACGAAGTCTTGATTGCTGTCGATCATGAGCGCGGGCTGGCAACGGGCGAGGCGCACCGCGTTCTGGCACTAAAGCAAGTCGTGTTTCGTTGTCGGGAGCGGGAAGTCGACGTCTGGGTCGGCTATCTGAAACCACGCCTTAAGGGAAGGCATCGGCTTACCGTCATCCATCTCGCCGCGGGCCGCGCATGACGGCTGACAACGTGACGGTTCTAACCTCGCTTAGCCGGCCGCTGACAAAGACGATCGTCAGAGGCAGCGCCGGCGCGATCGAGACGCGCACTCAGCAGAACGTCAAGTTTTATAGGGGCGAGGAGTTCAGCGTTTCGGGCTTGCGCGCTTTGGCCGATCTTCTCGAAAGCGTCTCGGCGGATCCGCACAAGTGCGTTGTCCGTGGGGCAATCGGCCCCGGCATCGACCGCGAGCGGATGCTGCGCCGCAAGTTTCCAAAGGATGATGGGCCAGCAACATTGGTCGAGGAGCCCCGCCGGTGGATCCTGTTCGATATCGATGGCGTTGCATTGCCTGACGATTTCGATCCGTTGGCAAGCCCTGCGGATACCGTGAAATTGGTGCGCGCCAAGCTGCCGCGCTGTTTTCACGATGTTGGTTGTTGGTACCAATTCACTGGCAGCGCGGGCATCAAGCCTGGCCTTCACATTCGGCTAGGTTTTTGGCTCGATCGCCGGCTCGGTGAAACAGAATTGAAGCGCTGGCTCGGTCAAAAAGTGCCAGAGCCCGGGAAGGCCGCAAAAGCATGGTTTCGTGAATTTCCCGTCGATCCGGCGGTATTCACCACCGTTCAGCCGATCTATGTAGCGGCGCCGATAGTTGAGGAAGGCGCTCAAGATCCATTGGCCGGTCGATGTGCGCGATCCGGTCTGATCGAGGGCACTTCGGACACTGTAGCCGTCCCGCGCTTCGACGACGCGCGCCCGGTTGAACGGAACGTTGCCTTGGGCGCGCCGGGCGGGGCCGTCGGTGCGACGTTTTCGGAGTGTTTGGCGGCAATCGGCGACCACGAAGGCGGCGCCGGCTGCCATGGCGCTCTGAAACACTGCGTGGCGGTGTATTGGCGCCGGCACGGGTCCAACGCGAGCGCCGAGAAGCTGAAGCGGCTGCTTTCTGATAGGGTTGCCGCCGCGGAGTGGGACGCTGCAACTCATCCGCCGGCCTATCTCCGAATGGAGCTCGATCGCATCGACACGCTTATCGATTCGGTGCGAGGCCAACAGCGCGTGTCGGAAGAAGCCGAGGAGGAGCGCCGCTCGCGAGCGTCGTGTCCTTGGCCGGACAAGGGAATGCCCCTGGCGGAGGCGCAGCCGTCTCTGCAAGCGGCCGTCGCGCGCTTTTTCGACGAGGCCGTGCCAAAGGGGCTCGCCGACGGCGGGGCATACGAAGACGCCCTTGAGGCGCACCGCGCGGCTGCGGGGGAGCTTTCGGCCGAGGTCGATTTTGGTGAATTAGACCCGGAGAGTATCTTTGCATCCGATGCCGAACCCACACCGCCAGAATACGCTCAGTGGGGCATCAAGATAACGCCCGGCGCTGGAAAGACTCACACCACGATCGGGCGGATTGTCCGCTATGTGAAGGAAACCGGCAGCGGCGTTGTTTTTGCCGTGCCGACGCACTCCAAAGCCGAAGAGATCGAAGCCGACATCAACCGGCTCGCAGGAGAAACGTTGGCGGCCACATGGCGCGGCATCGATCGAGAAGATCCAGCGCGGCCCGGCGTGAAGCTCTGTCGGCGCGGCGAATTGGTCAAGGCGGTGGTCAAGTCGTCCGGCTCAATAAACGACGTCTGCGGTTCTCCGAGCCGGGGCTTCTGCCCCTTCCGTGGCGATTGTGGCTACCGACAGCAAGCCGACATGACGCCGCGCGTGTGGGTCACGACGCATGCGGCCCTGGCGACGAAACCTCAAGGTTCGATGAAAGAAGCCGTTGCCTTGATCGTCGACGAGGCTCTGACCTTGGGTAGCGCTCGCGAAGATGACTTGCCGCTCTCCGACTTCTCCACGTCTCGTGCGAAACATGCGCGCCTTGAGGGCTGGTTACAGCGGGCCGTGGCCGCCGTGGAGCGGGTAGCGCCCGGCAGCTACCTGCCGCGGGCCTCGTTCGAGGCCGAAGGGTTTGGTGACGCCACTTGCGCGGCCGTGAGAGCTGGGGAAGCCTACGGTTACACCCCCGTAGCCAAGGCTTTCGACCCTCGCGCGGACGACGACACGATCCAGGCGATTATTGAGCCAGTCACCGCTTCAAACGGATTGGTACGCGTCCGACAGGCCTTCTGGCAAAACCTTGGCGAATTGCTGGTGGGCGAAGAAATCTCTTCAGCACGCATGAAGCTGTTGGCGGGCGACACGCAGGCAATCCGTATCGTGACCCCGCCGCGGCCGCATCCCGATTGGCTCGAGCGGCCAGTTCTCCATTTGGACGCAACGCTCAACGAAACGGTCGCCTCGAATTGGCTTCCCCGGTTCGAATTGATTGCGGACATCCGGGTCGAGAGGGGAGAAGGCGTTTCTGTCCATCAGGTCGTCGACCAAGCGGTGAGCTACGGCAAAGTAGTTCCTGGCGCCGGCGGCGATCAAAGCCCGCAAAAGCGATCTTCCCAAGAGACTTACGCGCAAAAGATCATGCGCGCGCTCGAAGTGAAGGCCGCGGAAGACCGTGTGTCGGGCGGGAAGACGGGTGTAATCGCTCCAAAGAGCCTAGAGGAGTACCTGGAACAGACCTGGAGCGAGTGGAAAACGCGCCCTTCTAATTTGATCCTGAATCACTACGGAAACATTCGAGGGATGAACAACCTTGAGGACTGCTTGCGCGCGATCTTGATTTCGCGCACTGAGCCGCAGCCGCGAGAGGTTGAGCGCGCGGCGCGCGTGGAATTCGGGCGAAATCCCGCCACGTCAATAGGCACCGGTTTCTATCCCACCCGCGTCATCGCGTTGCGAAGCACTGGCAACGCCGTCGCCTCAATCGAGCAACCGTATCATCCAGACCGGCGGGCCGACGCCATCCTCGAGCAAGTCCGCGACGCTGAGGTGACCCAGGCCGTACACCGCGCGCGGCCGGTGCGGCGCTGCAAAGACCGCCCCCTAACCATCGAGATTGTGGCAGGGGTTCCGGTCGACATCACGGTCGACAGCACCAGGACGTTTGACGAGTGGCTGGAGATCGCTCCGACCCGGCTTTTGGCAGCGCGTGGGTTCTGGCCGGTCAGCTGGGAAGGAAAACAGGCGGCTTTGGCGGATCTTTTTCCGACCCCCACAGCCGTCCGCCGCTGGTTTGAGAAGAATCCGACCGAAATGGCCCCGCGCGAGGCGGTCGATGCCATGCTGGCGGCGAAAGGTGCCCTTCTTCCTTATAGAGAGATTCTTATAAGGGCGGAGGGCACGTTACGGCTGGTCGAGTTCTGGCCCCTGTACAGGTACAAAATCAAAGGCTCAAGGCGGTCGCATCTGATCGCGGTCGATCCAGCTTTGCATCCCGACGCTGCGCTGGCGTGGTCGGCTAAGCTCGGCAAGGTCCTGGAGCTATTCGAGCCGGCGGGCACCGAGATCGAACCTCCCGCCGCCGAAACCTGCCCTGCGCTCCTCCTGCGCTTGCCCCGGGCTCCGTCGATCGTGTCCGACATCTTCGGCACCGATCGCCGTGACCCTGCCGCGGCGCCGTTCCCTGCGGCTCCCCTGCATGTGAGAACGGCAGCCGGAGACGTCCGCTTCTGGCCGGCTGCGGACGATGGCCGCCCCCTCCTGGCGCGCACGCTTCCCCTGCCCCGACCGGCGCCCCGGGCTGAGCCTGTCCTTACTGTCGAGAGCATCTGCGATCACCTCGGCATCTCACGATTCGCGTTGCGGAACCACATGGGTAAATCGCGCTTTCGGCGGCTAATCGGTCCCGACCGCGAGCGCGCGGCTATTCAATGGATGACCCTCAAGGTAGGTCGCGAGCAGTTCATCACCGCCGTAAGGAAGCTGGCCGAGCAAATGCGCGAAGGCGAACGAGGGTGAGCACCGCGGACGGGAAGGCAGGAGCACTCCTCTCGTTGCGCGCTACCCGGTGGACGCCATGCTGGAGCGATCAGAGTGGGGAGGCAGACGATGCAGCGCAATATTGCAAGGGTAGTTGCCGCGGTTACAGCAGCATGGACGCTGTGCACGACGCCGGCGATGTCGAACGAGAAGGCCGGCGCTGTGGTTCGCCGGCTCACAGATGCCTGCGTTGGCACGATCATCGCCAATGGCGGCCTTGAAAAGCTCGTCCGGTCCGGGATGACTGCGACGGTCGTTTGCAGTTGCGCGGCCGAGATCGAGGTTGCCCGCGGCACCTTCGCTAGGGAAGGGCTCGACGCCTGGGCAGTGCAACCGCAGTTCAAGGAAACGTTGGTGCGTTGTGCGGGAGCTCAGTGAAAAGTTACAGCCACAGCGGCGCCAATCCGAAGTAGCCCGCATCGCCAAACTCAGTTCCGCGAATGCAGCCTGAAGCGTCGCAGTAAACCCAACAAAATCGCGCAAATCGATAAACGGATCATCTCGAATGACCTCTGACAATTCAGCTGCTGTCATCTCGCTCCATCAAGATCCACCGAAGTCAAAGGCGATGACCGGCGCCGAGCGGGCAAAGGCTTACCGGGATCGAAAAAGAACGAAGGCCCCCGCCGGCGCCGTCGCGCCCCGAATGCCCGCACGGGCTGCCGCGAACGTCCAATCCAAGGTCTCGCCGCCGGACGCGCTTCCGGCGCCCGCTGAGGCCCTGACGCCGCCGACCGTAACGACCGATCGCGCAACGCCCGTGACGCCGGCGGCCGCGACACCGCTCATTTCCCCGCCCGTCACGCCGTCACGGCTTAACCTTGCATCCGCAATCCTCATGGTAGCAGCTGTGGCTCTGGCTGGCGTGGGAGTGGCGGTCAACGGATGGTTTGCTCGGTCTCTTGGCTCGAGCGATGCCGCGGGTTGGCTCTTCCTGGCCCTTGGCATGGCCGCCGATCTCATAGCGCTCGGGATGCCGTCTTGTGCCGCCAACCTATGGCAGATCGGGCGCCGCGGGAGCGCACTGCTCGGCTGGGCTCTTTGGCTCCTGACGTTCGTCTTTGTCGTAACGGCGGGCCTCGGCTTCGCGTCGACGAACATCAGTGACGTGACGCTTGCGCGCGCGTCGCGCGTCACGCCGGTCGTTACTGGCGCGCAGGCCGCGCTTTCTGATGCGATGGCCGCCCGAGACCGCGAATGCAAAGGTGGGGTGGGGAAGTTTTGCCGCGAGCGCGAAGCGACCGTCTTGGAGCGACGGCAAGCCCTGGAGACCGCGGTCGCAGCCATTGGTCGGGCAGCAGATCCACAAACGGATGCCGCAGTAAAACTCGTCGCGTGGGCAACCTTCGGTTCGCTCCGGCCCGCCTCGGAGGACTTTGCCATGCTTCGGCTCGTGCTCCTGGCGCTACTCCCGCAAGTCGGAGGGTTGCTGATGCTGGTCGCGCGCCGCTCTGTGCGGTGATGACTTCCGCGCAAAAGAAGACTCGCTGACCTTAGTCGTAAGCCGAAAGCACCGCGGGTTGCCGAACCACAATGGCTTTGAGACCTGAGCAAGGTTTAGAGCCCAGCACTGCTCCGCCGGGTGTCCCCCAGATCCCAACGCAGATAATTGGTCGAGCCTCGACCAAGCTGTGGCGATCGTCAGGGACGTTGGACAAGCCATTACACCGTCCCGTGCGCATGATGCAGAGCAATAGAAGGTGTCTCACTGGCGATTGGGTCAGTTAGGAACGAGCGCTCGCATTCCACATTGCTTGTGATGTGCAATCGGGAGTCTGAGCATGGCAGTGCAAATCGTGATGGATCATAGCGGCGACAGCCGGCACTTCTTCGACAACTCCAATGCAGAAGCGTTGGTAGAGGCGGAGAGGCTTTTTGTGCAATTTACCAACAAAGGCTATACCGCGGCGGTGCGGAAGGGGCCCGGTGAGGTAACCAGGATCACCGCGTTCGATCCGGCCGCCGAAGAGACATTGTTTTTCCCGCGGCTCGTGGGCGGGTGAGGACCAGTGAAGAGAGGGTTTGGTCGCATCGGCCCGCGGACTTTTCGGAGCATGGCTGTTGGTACGCTTTATCAAGCAGCAAAGGAGGAGAAAACGGTTCAGGCTCGCGCGCTGCGACTGCTGCGTTCTTGGCTTTCGCCCCAGCAAAGGCTCGAGTTCGAGAGGAAGGGGTACTTCGACGTCGTGGGGTGCGATACCGGAAAGCGGTACCGCATCCGGCGGGGCACGTCCGGCAACGTCAACGAGATCGACGAATATGGGCGGCTCGGCACAGGCTGGTGCTTCGTCCCGTTGGGTAGCTTGGTCGAGGGCGATGTCATGTTAGCTCAGAAAGTAGCTCTTGAGACGGACGAGGAACGCGCCTTGAGCATCGCCAATCGCTTCCCCGGGCCGATCAGATGGCGCCGACCCGGTACTCGCCCCTCAGAGGGGAGAATTGCGCTCGGACGCCCTGAATAGTTGAGGGCGCCCGACCGTGCAGTAGGACGGCTGTCTCCAAGGGCGCCCCTTGCAGGAGACAAATGTCAGGCGGGTATTGCGGCGACGGGTGGGCTGGAAGCATTCTTTTGATCTGCTGCGGTCGAGACCGCTAAAGCTCGCGCCCCGTCGCGGGATGGCACCTGTTCTTCACTTTGATCCAGTGCTTCTGCCGACCTCCGCGGTATGGCCGATCGCGATGTTTGGACACGAGCCCTTCGAGACCCATGCGGCATGCCGCGCGGAATAAATCAGGCCCGATCTCGCCGCGTTCGAACGGCGCCAGCGTGATCTCGTCTGGGCGCCGCGCCAATAGGCGCTCGAGGCTTGCCTTGCGGAGGTGCAGAGGCAGGCCGCGCAGGTCGTCGCCGCCCATCGCAAGAATATCGAAGGCGTAGAGTTGGACTTCGTGATCGTGCTTGCGAGAGTGCAGCGCGTTGAAGTCCGAAACGCCGTCAACGCCGAGAATCACGGCCTCGCCATCGATCACGAAGCGCTTCTGCCGGTTCTTCAGCGCCGCCTCAGCAATCCAACGATAACGCTTCGTCCAGTCGGTGCCGTTTCGGGAGAGAAGGCGCACGCGTTCGTCCTCCCGGATAACCAGCATCCGGTAGCCGTCGTGCTTCACTTCATGAATCCAGTCCGGCCCGTTCGGGACCTGCTTGCTGGCGGTAGCCAGGCAGAGCTCGTACGCCATACGCATCGGCCGAAGATAAGATTTCGCGTAGCGTTTACGAGTCGGGAACAAGCGGCAATTCTCTGCTCCGGTGTCCCAAGAGCCCCCTGAAACCGGAGCAAACCCCAACGGCCTCAGCTCCCGCCGAGCTGAGGCCGTTCATTATAATTTACGCTGGCAACTGTCCCGCGCGTCTCGAAGTAGAACGCTGCCGGGCTCGAAATGAATGTCCCGGCAGCATTTATTCTCCAACTGAGCGCTGAAATCCCAGTGCACCTAGCCTAGCAATGACCGTGCCATAGGTTTGTGACAGGAAATAGCAAACGGCCTCGAGCAGTCCGGGGCTGGCTCGGATGCTGAGGCCGTTCGGCGCAGCCCGCAACCAAGCGCGCGTTGCATATTTTCCCAATCGTGGCCGGATTCGCAAGGAATACTTGGACCAACTGTACATTATTGCTGCCGGTTCACGCTGGCGGGCCTTAGTCGGATTTAGAGGGCGGCTTATCCGAGGGCGAAGAAGCAAGCGAACGTAGCACTTGTTCGGCTTGCTCCTTGGTCAAACCGGCCGCCCAGGCGCTCCCCATCAGTGCGGGGCCTCTGCGTTCTCGATCGTAGACCATCCAACCCCTACCTCCCATTCGAATGAAAAATCGGCTGGGCGACGGTATTTCGTCAGGCAATTGAAGTTGCTCCCGATGTGCTCTGCACCTAGGGAGCGTATCAACTTCATTCGCGCGTGTCGGGAAAATATTGCAACGCAACCAAGATCCCCGGTCACGATTGAGTGCGAACTAGTGGCTTCGAGGCCCACAAAAATGGCCCCAGCTCCGGGGGGCAGGGTGCCGGAGCTGGGGCCTGCCGGGGTGCCCTAAGGGAAAGGGCGTCGGGAAAACTAGGCAGTCTGCCAAGCGTTCCCGGCCCTGCCTCAGGTCACCGGTCCTTGTCGGGTTTGCCGTTGGGGCTGCCGTCCCCGCCGCCATTGCCCCAGCCATTGTTGCCACGAGGGCCATGCTTCAAGCCGCCGCCGGAATGGGCGATGGCTGTGCTGGTCAGAGAAGTCGAAAGCAAGGCTGTTATCACAGGTGGCGTCACCACCGCGAATTTTCCGCAGGTCTTCAGAAATTCCCGCCGATCGTCATCTTCTTGGTCTGGCATCGCACCCTCCACGCGGATTTAATTATTTAATCCCATATTTAATAATTAAACAAGATAGTAGTTCAATCACGAAGTGTGACTGAGGGCGTCGCTAGCGGTCGGTTGAGTGCACTTGTGGACAGAACTCCCAACCGCGCGCGTGCGTTAAATGAGAACCAATTTTACCGGTCGGAGGATGTCATGACCGAGAGGCGCCGGGTCAAACAGACCCACTCTCTTGAAGACCGCCTAGCCGAAGAGGCCAAGAAACTTCGCGAGGATGCCAGACTGCTTCCACCAGGACCCGTAAGAGAGGAGATGTTGCGCCGGGCACGCCAATGCGAGACCGGGTCTCACATGAGCGAGTGGCTTCGTTCGCCTGGCTTACAGCCGCCGGAATAGTCTTCGGAACAACTGTTTAGTTTGATACTTAGGAACATCGACACGGCACGCAGTGATTCGATGCTCCAAATGATTTTGATAATGTCTGGGTTGGGGACCATGCTGCTCAGTAGCATAGTCCTCATATTCGAATGGCGCGCTAGTCGGCTACTGGCGCCTCAAGAGGCGATCAACCGTCAATTTGCCAATGGACGATAAGTAAGGGGCCACAGTTGGCAGCCTGGCTTCCTAGGAACTAGCAACAAGCATCAGGCTTGGTGCTGTGCTCCGGCTCCATGCCCCCGTGGGCCGGAGTAGTCCAACGGCCCCAGCCGCCGCCAAACTGCTGGGGCCGTTTTTTTGTGCAGGAACTATAAGCGCGCGAATGAATCGAGTGTGCAGCTTCCCTCAAATGGGGACTGCAATGCGTTACGTTGCATTCGCGGTAGATCTATCCGGTGTTGCTCGTGCAGTCTACGAGATCGATTGCCCGACCGACAAAGACGCGCAAGCTCGAGCCGAGAAATTCTTAGACGCCCATCCGTCCGTTGAGGTGTGGGACGGGCCTCGCAGAGTTGCCCGCCTGGTGCGTGAGAGTTCAGCTGATAACGGCGGCAGGGGATTGTCCGCAGTGCCTTGATTATCTCGGAATCAGCTTCTCGCTGTCGGTTTCAATCGCACATATGTCCCGCTCTCGTGAGTTCTTTCGGAATGGGCGTCAGTGGTCGCTTTGGCGGCTCTAGATGTCGACCATCAATTGGTTCGCCATTTCCTGTAAGCGGTCACGATCTCGCTCGGTGAACTCCCGCGGCTGAGGATCGATTACACAAAGGCAGCCTACAACGTGTCCGCAGCGGAACTCCTGCGTAGAAGCGAATCCCTCTCTCGAGCACACGTGGATCATCGGCGAAGCGCGGATCCTCCGTCACATTCTCACAAATCAGAATATCTCCTGCAGCGATCACATGCGCATCGAGGGACCCCTCGTGGTTGCCCTGGAGACCAGCTTGGACTTCCTGAGGAAGGCTGTCAGGCGCAGTTGGATGAGTATCATCGACCAAGGACACCAGCGCGATCGGAACGTTGAAGGCTTGCGCAACCTTTCTGGACGCCTCATCCAGGGCCTGAAG
Source organism: Bradyrhizobium sp. CCBAU 11430 (assembly GCF_028128855.1). Classification (NCBI taxonomy): domain Bacteria; kingdom Pseudomonadati; phylum Pseudomonadota; class Alphaproteobacteria; order Hyphomicrobiales; family Nitrobacteraceae; genus Bradyrhizobium; species Bradyrhizobium sp. CCBAU 11430. Next base: position 143,481 of record NZ_LBJV01000072.1, on the reverse strand, counting down.
TTTCGAGGCATCCAAGCCAAGGCTGCGTAGCGCGCTGAGCTGCGCCCGCTCGGCATCAGCCGTAACCAGGGGCGCATCGCCGCGAGCTGCCGCCCGACCGATCCATGCTTCTACCTGCTCGGTGCAGGCTTGCAGAGATGCGAATGCGGCGTCGGCCGCCATCTGCCTCTTGAGATCTTCCGCCTGCTCCATTCCGGCAATCAAATTCCAGAAGCAGACGACAAGCTTTCACTTGGGGTGCCCGGCGACGCAGGCGACGAAAGACATAGCGGGCATAGACCTGCGGCTGGGGATGAACGAACACTTGGAGTGTCTGGGATATGCCCACCGAGGCGCTTCCTGAATGGCCCGGCCTCATACAGTACAGCAATCGCCCAGCCCCTTACCCTCCGGATCGCCGGCCGTCTTTGCTCCGTCAGGGATTTGCAATCCGCGGATATAGGATTTGTCCGCGATTCCGCAGCGTGCAAAAGGCTACCTCGCTGGTGCAGGATCCTCCTTCACGCCGCGGGCGACGATCCGCAGCGCCCCGTCCGGAAGCGGCCGCTGCAGCTTCAGGGCGTCGTCTGCAGGCGCGGTCATCCAAGTCTCTACCTCGTCGGGCGTCGTCAGGATCACCGGCATCGCCTTCGGGTGGACGGCGCCGACTTCGGCGTTCGGCTCTGTCGTCAGGAATGCGTAGAGGTCGTTGGTGGTCTCACCCTCCTTGACCTTCCGGACCGACGTCCAGTTAGTCCAGATGCCGGCAAAGCATAGGAGTGGCCGGGCCTCGTCTAGCGCGAACCAGATGTCGCCGCCTTCGGCCTTGTTGAACTCGCTGAAGCTATTGAAGGGCACCACGCAGCGGTTCTCCGGACCTAACCAACGCGTCCAATGCTTGGACTTCACGTTGCGAATGTTGGTCGTGCCGCTGTCCGGCTCCATCCGGAGCAATTCCTTGAAATCGACTGTCTTGCCCTTGGCGTGCAGCTTGTCGGCCCGCTTCTTCGTCGCGTCCATAAGCGCCTTCGACGATGACGGCATGCCCCAACGTGCAAGTGCGAGCTCGCGGCCATCGGCGCCGTTCCGGACGATCGGGGCCTCATAGTCAGGAAAAACACCTGGCATCGGCGCGAGGTTGCCGGCGTATCGATTGACGACGCGGAATACTGCCGAGATCGCGGCCTGGTTGGTCGTGATGCTGTAAAGATTGCACATTCTTCAAAAGGCCACTCAAGTGATGCTACGGATAGACGGCTGATATTCAGATTGGCGCGTTAGGCGCCGATACTCGATCCCTGTGCGTGCAGCTTGGTACGGTCGCCGGTCATTTCTTCAACGTAGTCGTCAATAGCCTTCATCAACTTATCGCGGTCGGCGCGGCCGTCTTTCCTGCCGAACACAAGATAGTGGCGCAGCCGACCCAGCTCGGCGAGGTCTGCTGCAACTGCCTCGGCCCGGGCGTCTTCCACGCGCAAGCGCATGCGCTCCCTGTGCCACGCCTTCGCTGCCGCCCTGTTCTCTGCTTTGGTCATGACGCAAGAATAGGAGCGAGTTGGAGAGGTGACCAGCCGCTGGGGCTTGCGTGTACACGCGGGTGGATCGCAATTGCTTGGTCAATACCGACAAAAGGGCAGTGGCGAAATTTTTTGAAATACCGAAATTCTGCTTGCTCCGTCGGGCAAAACAGTGGTTCATAAGGCGCTGGCTTTAATAGTGAGGACCAGCGTCAATGGCCGATGAGATCGACACATCTTCCGAGCTGTCAAAGATTGCAAAGCTCAACGGTGACTTTAAGAGGAACTACGGCACAGCTCTCGGTGCGTTCCTTTATTTGCGGTCTATCAGCGCTGTGCGTGGCCGCTCTTGGATTTGGGCGGGGTTACTCTCGGTTGCTTGCTCATCGGCGTTGGCGTGGCTCGGGAAAGCGTTTTCCTGGTTAGCCTCCTGGTGATCGCGCGAACGAGGGCGTCAGCCGTTTTGAAGCAAGTGATCTCGTGACGTTCGCGCGCCGCCTCTGAGAACCTTATGGTTCTCTTGACCTTGCCATCGGTAGGCAACAACACGTAATCGAGGATGTCCTTATTTTGTTCCGATAGTCGTATCGCGGCAATCCATCCTGCGGGCACATGCGAGTCGCACTGAATGGTCCAGTGTGGAGAATGCGTTTCCTCCTTTCGTGGTGTCCAGCGCGCCGCTCTGACAGAAACGCACGTGGTGCCGTTTACGCGCATTGAGTCTGTCCATCCTCCGGTGCTCGTCCGGCAGCCTGCGCGCCTAGCGGCACTTCTAATACGAGACGCGAGCATCGTCTTTTGCTCAGACCAGAGCGAACGCGATTCCAGAAATTCGTAGTTCCGTTTCGGAGTGTAGCCGAGCAACCGGTAAAGGTTGCGAATGCTGCCGAAATGGGTCTGACACGTTGCGACACAGGGTAAGCCCGGCGTGCGGTCTATGATGCTTATGCTTAGGCGACCCTTTTCAAGCAAAGTCCGGCGCAAACGAAGGATCATTTCTTCTTCAGATAAATCAACACGCCGTTCGTCGATGAATTTGTTGGCTCGCAAAAAGAGGTCGCGATCAACTATCGGCTCGAGGCAACCCTCCGCCCGGATCCATTGCTCAGGAGGATTATACGTGCGGGTTTGACGCAGCTTCCACGAGCGCCGGTTGAAGACCAGGTTACCTATGTAAGTTTCGTCCCTGAGAATGGATCCGACCATGACCCGGGTCCACGGTTTCCCTGTTCTGGTCGGCACCGCATTCTTGTTGAGCTCCCAGGCCACCACGGTTTCGCTTTTCACTTCCAGGAAGCGAGCGAATATCCATCTTACGATTGCCGCCTCTCGCGGGTCGCCTGGGCGCACTCGAATGTGGTCGGTCGTTAGATACTTGCGGTCACCGTTCTTCATGATTCCCTTTGATTGGTCCTTCTCATCAACAAGCTCTCGGACCAGCCCATAACCAACCTTGCCGCAAGGCTTGAAGCCGAGACGTGCGTACCGACACTGTCCGGCGTAGACCTTGGCGGAAAGTTCTCGGCTGTACTCGGCAGCCATTACTCTTTTGATGTTTTTGACGATGCTCGCCAGCATGCTGCCGTCGTTATCGAATTGTTCGGCACAGTAAGCGATCTTGATGCCGCTACGCTTACAGACAAATTCGTAATGTGCGCTTTCGTCCACGTCCTGAAAGCGGCCCCAGCGGCTCACATCGTAAACCAGGACGAAGCCAAAATCGGTCTCACCCGCCTGGACGTCTTCTAGGAGCTGGATGAGACCAGCTCGATTCTTGATGAGGAGGCCACTTTCCCCTTCGTCGCGATAGGTGCGGACGATCGTCAAGTTGTGCGCGTGGGCATAGGCGGCAATGACCGCCGCCTGGTTCTGAATTGAGTATTGCTGCCGCTCTGTCGACATCCGAACGTACTGAGCAGCTCGACGCATCTTTTGTGCCGTCGGAAACGTCGATTTTCGAACGACGAGTTCGTTGCCCATGGATGCCTCGGTCGGCAGGTAGCAGACCATCATGGTCTATGTGCGAGGAAGCCGATAGTCCGAATTGTTTCCAAATATGTCTGATTGTGATACGGCTGGATAACCTATTAGAAGGTGTGCCGGGGCTTTACCCTTATGAACATCGTCCAGAGAATAAGACGCAGGTTGTTTCAGCCCCGGGAAGTCATTGAAGGGTATGAGAACCCGGAATTGGTTGAAACGATTTTCCTCAAGACAATGAACTACGAAACTAACAGTGAGCCTTGGCCATTGGTTGATGGTGTCAGAACGGTCGTCGATTTCGGCGGAGGCGCCGGCGTTCACTACAAGACCGCCCGCCGGCAATCGCCAGAAATCCGATGGGCGGTTGTCGAGACGCCGGCCATGGTGCGGCGCGCCAAAGAACTCGCGACGGACAGGCTCAGGTTTTTCGAACGCATTGATGAAGCGGCCGAATGGCTCCGCAATGTCGATCTTGTCCACTCGAACGGAGCCATACAGTACGTGCCTGACGCTTTCGGGACCATTCAGGCGCTCTGCGCAGTTCGGGCGGCCAAGTTGGTCTGGCATCGCGTTCCGATCAGCGACGGAGAGGCGCGACGAGAGATCCAGACTTCGTACCTAAGCGATAATGGACCTGGGCGGCTCTCCTCACCCTCGGAAAAGCTGGTGAGATATGAGCGGACGTGGATCCCCGAGCAACCTTTCATCAGGGCCCATGAGGGTTACCGGATGGCGGAACGCAGCCCGGATCCCCGCGAGCACGGAACACATCAGTTCAGATTTGTGCCAGACTAACGGGCCGGGCGGGGCATATTTCGGCCTTCCTGCAACTAAGAAATAGTAGAGCGCGATACATTTTCAGTCTGAATCTGTCGGAACTCGGTCGGCCTGTTCGTCTTGAATCGGAGCCGACCAAACGGAGTTCCGCGTCAATGGCCCCCCGCGCCAACTGGAAAGGCTTTCTGCGCCTATCCCTGGTCACCTGTCCCGTAGCGCTCTACCCGGCGACGTCGGAGAGCGAGAAGATCGCCTTTAATCAGCTGAACCGGGCCACGGGCCATCGCATAAAGTACCTGAAAGTCGACGCGGACACCGGCGACGAGGTGTCCAACGAAGACATCGTCAAGGGCTATGAGCTCGAAAAGGGACAGTACATCGAAGTCTCGAAAGAGGAGCTCGAAGAGATCGCACTGGAGTCAACCCGGACCATCGAGATAGACGAGTTTGTCGACAAGGCCGATATCGACCCGCGCTACCTGATCCGCCCCTATTACATCCGCCCCGACGGCAAGGTCGGCCACGATGCCTTTGCGGTCATCCGGGAGACAATCCGGGAGATGAACAAGGTTGCGATCGGCCGGGTGGTGCTGACCAACCGCGAGCATATCATCGCGTTGGAGCCGATGGACAAGGGTCTTGTCGGCACCCTGCTGCGCTACCCCTACGAGATCCGCAGCGAGCAGGAATACTTCGACGAGATCCAGAACGTGAAGGTTACCAAGGACATGCTGGACCTCGCCAAGCACATCGTGAATCAGAAGGCGGGGCGTTTCGATCCGGAGAAGTTTGAGGACCATTACGAAACCGCGCTGATCGACCTCATCAACCAGAAACGGGCCGGGAAGGTCATCCGGCCGAAGGAGCGGCCGAGGGGCGAGAACGTGGTCGACCTGATGGAAGCGCTGCGGCAGAGTGTCGGTCGGGAAGCTGCGCCGGCGAAGGAGACAAAGCCCGCCAAGAAGCCAAAGAAGGCATCAGCTGGCCAGAAGGAAATGCTGATGCCCATCGCCGGCAAGAAGCCCGCGAAGGAAGCTGCGGCGAAGAAGCCTGCAGCGGGGGCGCGGCGGAAGTTGGCTTAAGCGTGAAGCATCCAGTGACGCCCGATAGCCGGTACTTCGTCGGCCCGCAGTTCAATGCAGCCTCACCCCCTCCATCCGGCCTTACCTAGACCGTCGACGAGATGCGCGTGGTCTTCTGGACGAAACCACGGAGCTCTGTTGCGGACATACATATCTAATGCCCCCGGTGCGCGCGAGACGGCCTTTTCCAGTTCTTCCTTCGCTTCCGCTATGCGCCCAAGCTGGCCCAGCGCCGCCGCGGACCAGCGGTAGATCATCGGAAAATTCGGATACGACCGGATCAGGCGTTTTGCGGCCTGGATCGAAGCTTCGTATTCGCCGCAGAAATATAAACCGCACGCAATGTGCAACAAGCGGACTGCCAGATAGGGATCGCGGGGATCGAGCCTGATACACACGTTGAGAGACGTGACCCCCTCCTTGTGCCGTCCGGCAAAGATCAGCGTCGCGCCTCGATGGCCGTGCGCGATCGCCAGATTTGGACTCATAGAGAGAGCTCGCTCGATCTCCGCCAACGCATCGTCAGCCTCGCCGCGTGCTTGCAAGGCCCAGCCAAGGCACGAACGGGCTTCGGCATCGGCACCATCGAGCGCGACCGCCCGGCGGGCTAGGGCCTCCGCCGAATGTTGCGCGTCTCGCAGGCCTATCTTCTGGTAGAGCGCGGCCGCTTGCAGCTGGTACAGAGCGAGCGCGCTGTAGCTGCCGCTGAAGGTCGGGTCGAGATCGATCGCCTGTCTGAAGAATTTCTCGGCGCTCTCATCGTCCTCTGCGGTCGCTTTGCTCAGATGCCACAGGCCGCGCTGATAGGCGGCCCAGGCATCAAGGCTGCCCGGCGGCCTGCGCATGGCGCGTCGGAGCTCGGCGTCTGCAATGGCGGGGGCGAGCGCAGTCGTCAACGCCTCGGTGAGCTCATCCTGCACGGCGAAAATATCTGCGAGATCGCGGTCGTAGCGCTCGGCCCATACATGATTGCTGGTCGCCGCCTCTATGAGCTGCGCGGTCACGCGGATCCGGCTGCCGGCCTTGCGCACGCTACCTTCAAGCACGTAGCGGACGCCGAGCTCACGCCCGACCTGTCTCACATCAACCGCTCGCCCTTTGTAAGTGAACGACGAGTTCCGTGCGATGACGAACAATGAGGGATAACGCGATAACGCCGTGATCGCATCTTCGGCGATACCGTCGGAGACGAATTCCTGCTCGGAGTCGCCGCTCATATTGGTCAGCGGCAAAACGGCGACAGATGGCTTGTCAGGCAACGCGAACGCCGGAATCTCGCGTTTGGGAGTCGCAGTCCGCAGGTCCGGGTCGATGATGATGCGGTAAACGTGGACGGGCCGGGCGATGTTCTTCAGAGTTTGCTCACCCGCTTCCTCAACGTCGAACGGCACCTTGTCGCGCGCGTGATTGAAGACAGTCTGAGAGATACAGATGCCGCCGGGTTCGGCGATGCTCTCGAGCCGGGCCGCAATGTTGACGCCGTCTCCAAAGATGTCATGGGCTTCGACGATGATATCACCGATATTGAGCCCCACACGGAAGAGAATGCGCCTGTCTTCCGCGTCGTCGCAGGTAAGTTCGTTGATGCGGGACTGAAACTGCATGGCAGCCCGCACCGCTTCGACCGCACTTGGAAACTCAGCCAAAAACCCGTCGCCGGTGTTCTTTACGATGCGGCCGCCGTGCTGCGCAATTGCGGGCTCGACACCCCCGGCGAGAAGGGCCGTCAGCTTGGCGTGTGTCGCCTCTTCGTCATTGTGCATGAGCCGAGAATAGCCGGCCACGTCGGCGGCCAAGATCGCTGATAATCTTCGCTCGACCCGGACCCGCTCTTGCACCATGGCCGCACCAGGCCCCACCAACCCACCATACTCTAAACGGATCAGAGCGCAGCGCCAAACGCGCTTGCGCACCAAATAGAGATCGAGTCCGGACCGCCAATGTCGCCTTCTGGCCCATAGCCGACCTCGCAAGTGCCTGCCGCTGAGCGCTTCTGACCCTTACCGGACCTGCCGTGGGCCACGTTCCCGAATCTGTATTCCAGTTGGTGGTCAATATTGACCAGATGTCGGTTACCGGACATGCCAGACTTCCATGATCACCGCACGGCCCTTGGCTTTCATCGGTGATGAGAACGCCACTAGCGCTCCCGCCTCCTCTAGAAAGGAGCAGCGCCATGCAGCGACGCCGTTTCAAGCAAACCACGTCCCTTGAAGAGCGCCTTGCCGAACAAGCCCAACGCCTCCGTCAGGAAGCCAAATCGCTTCCACCTGGTATCGAGCGGGAACGCGCGATCCGCAAAGCCCGGCAAGCCGAGACCGGCGCTCACATCAGCGAATGGCTAAATTCGCCCGGATTGCAGCCGCCGAGGTGAACGTTGAAAAAGCCAGCCTCCTGCGTTGCGTCTCCCGGCAGCCACTCTGGGAGCGTTAGAAACATGACTAAGTCCGAACAGCAGAGCGACGTAAAGCAACTTACGCCTCCCGCGTGGAGGAAGCGCAGCGAGTGATTTCCGAGTACATGAGCGACCTCCGCGAGATCATCTGGAAGCTGCGTCGCAAAATGAATTAAGGCCGCCTGGCGGCCTCTTTCACTTAAAGACGAACCGCATGCCGTCTTGGCCCATCAGCGAAGTGGGCGTTTCGTTGAGGTCCGCTCAGTAACTCAGGTTGAGTTGTTTGCATTTTGACCCTCACCGGACGTTCCCGGTGCTTGAACGATGGCTTCTGTCCGTCGTCGGACCCCTTGTCACACGTCTGAGCAAACGCGGAACTTGCGACAGTTGCATGGTGATCTTATCACCATTCACTTATCGGCAACTACCGGTGACTGAGAGTTCTGTAGCGCTCCCGCCTGATGAAGGCAAAGCACATGATCACGGTTCACGAGCCACGATGTCCAAAGTGCAAGAGAGCAATTACAATGCTGGCACGGATTACCTCCGGTGCCTCCGGCTTTGACATCCGAACATTCAAGTGCCCCGCTTGCGATCACGTTCATCAGCGCGTGGTCGAGCTTTTCGATCCGATGAAGTCCGGCGAACTTGCAGGATGGCTCCGGGGTGAATTGCGAGCGCCGACGTAAGGCTTCGTGCCATTTCGACGAGCAAACGCGGCGTTGTGATCGAGCCCGCAGATCGGGGCGTGATTTTCGGCACCCCCTAGGCAGCGAAGACGTAAGTGACATGTCGGCGCTCAACCGCTATAACGATGAGAACGCGCTCATCGGAGTAAAGGAGACTCCTGTGGGGAAATCGACCAAGAAGGCGTTCGATCCCCAAGCCTTTCTCGCAAAGGTAGGGGCAGGCAAGGCAATCCTGAAATTTGAGAGAAGTCAGCACGTCTTCACGCAAGGAGACGTGGCAGATGCAGTTTTTTACATTCAAGAAGGCCGCGTCAAGCTCACCGTCGTGTCCGAGCAAGGAAAGGAAGCGGTCGTCGGGATTTTGGAACCGGGCCAGTTCTTCGGCGAAGGGTGCCTCAATGGTCATCCACTGCGGATCGCGACCGCAACCGCGGTGGAGGAATGCATGATCACTTCAATAAGCAAAGAAGCGATGATCCACACCGTTCAGTCCGAGCCGAAATTTTCCGAGCTGTTCATGGCCTATCTCCTGACGCGAAACAGCCGCATCGAAGAGGATTTGATCGACCAGCTTTTCAATTCAAGCGAGAAGCGACTTGCACGCCTTCTTCTTCTGCTCGCGCATTTCGGAACGGAAGGCACAACTCAGCCTATTTTGATCGATATCAGCCAGGAAACGTTGGCAGAGATGATCGGCACGACGCGATCCCGGGTGAGCTTCTTCATGAACAAATTCCGCAAACTTGGGCTCATCAGCTATAATGGGAAGATAGAAGTTCACAATTCGCTGCTGGATGCCGTTTTGCACGAAAAGCCCGAAATAGAGCGGGATGACGATCTATAGCCTAGCCCGACATGCTCGATGAGAAGATGTTCTCAGAGCGGCTTGCGTCGGCGATTTCTGCTCTTGGCCCATCTGCGAAGTTGCGCCTCGGCGGTCGGAAGTCCGCTCGTTGAGGCAGAGCGGACCAGATTTGCTCAGTTCGAGGTCTTCGCATTTTGACCCGCACCGGACCTCGTCAAAATTTCAATGCCCGCGGCGGCGGGTCTCCGATACGACATGGGATATAGTTACATTTCATAATTGAGCTGCTTAACTCTCTAATCGACTAGTAAATATTTCAAACAAATCACAGGAAGCCGCAATGTCCTCTCCAGAAGAAGACGATCGGCGCGAGTTTTTAAGATCCTGCGGCAGGTTCGCCTCCGTAACACCTCCGAAGATCACAGCCTTGCTTTCGACCTCACTTACTAGCAGCGCAATTACCACCACCGAAGGCTGGGGTCGTGTATGCCTAATAACCGGCGAACTTGCTTCGGCAGGACGATCGGATCAATGCATTGCTGAAGCAAAGCGATACCGCGACCACGCTGCCGAGGCAGAACAACTGGCTGAACTCGCGGTGACGGCGGCCCGTCGCCAAACACTGACCATCATCGCTCGCACTTATCTCCGGGCGGCGGCGCAGCTGGAGAGCATCGCGGAGCGATTGCTTGAAGCGATTGCAGAAGTAAAGTCAGGTAGCTGACGATAGCTGCGGGCGCATCTGCGAAGTTGCGTCGCGTCTGTCGAAGGTCCGCTCGGCGCGGCAGCTAGGCGCTGCCATATTTTTTGGCGAAAGGACGGTCAGATCGGCGTAGCTTTCGACGAGTAACGCCGCATCAGCTAGAGACCCTCATCCTTTCGAATGTCGCCTTGTGGTCCCTAGCTGCCCTCTTGCGTGATAGCCGGCGTCTGCTGTTGAGAGGAGACCGGACGAGCGGGCTGCTGGCCTCCACAGCCGCTCGTGACCCAACCCGGACATCGGGGGCTGCGCAGCCTCTACCGAGGGGGCCCACGATAAACGAAATATGCCCCCGGATACGCCTTTGGACTCATCTCGGGCTGACGGTTATTTCACCGGCTCACCCATTCAAAATTCCGAGTTGCGGGCGCATATTGTAGCGGTAGCGCGCCGCGAGGTGACTTAATGAAACGCCGCGATTTTGTCACTCTTCTCAGCGCTGCGGTAGTCGCCTTGCCCCTCGCAGCCCACGCGCAGCAACCAGCGGTGCCGCGGGTCGGTTACGTCTGGAGCGGCGTTCGCGGGACGGACGTGTACTACCAAACCGGATTCCGTCAAGGACTAGCAGACCTTGGATATGTAGTGGGGCGCAACCTACTGCTCGAAGAACGTTACGCCGACGGAAAGCCGGAGCGCGTTCCTGCGCTGATCGCTGAACTCCTCAAGCTCAACGTCGATGTTCTCGTGACTCCAGGCACACCCACTTCGCAAACTGCGCAACGTGCAACATCCACCGTGCCGATCGTCTGCATGAGCGGAGATCCCGTCAGAGCCGGTCTTGTGGCAAGCCTTGCCCGGCCAGGCGGCAACATCACTGGGCTGTCGCAGTTCTCCGGCGATTACGGCGTCAAGTGGCTGGAGCTGCTGAAGGAGGCGGCACCGAAAATGCGTCGTGTCGCCGTGTTGTGGAATCCTGACAATCCGACGACCGCCAACCAAGTCGAACTCATGCAAAACGCGGCACCCGGGCTCGGTCTCGAGTTGAAAGCCCTCTCGGTGCGGCTCGCGGAAATCGAGAACAGCTTCACCGCGCTGGGAGAGAGCGGTCTCGATGGCGTCGTCGTCACCGACGATCCCTCGCTGATACCTCTCGTTCCCCAGCTGATCGCGCTCACGGCAGAGCGGCGCTTACCGGCGATCTATCCATTCCGCGATTCGGCTCAGAGAGGAGGACTGATATCGTACTCGGCCAATCTTTTCAAACTATGGCAACGCGCCGCAGCCTATGTTGATCGCATTCTCAAAGGGGCGCGTCCGGCGGAGCTTCCCGTCGAGCAGACGACGGAGGTGACCCTGAATATCAACCTCAAGACCGCTAAGGCGCTCGGTCTCGACATCCCAATCACGCTGCTCGCCCGCGCCGACGAGGTGATCGAATAAATGATTGCGGCGGTGCATGAGTCCGTTCTTGGCCCAAAGCAGAGATGTGTCTTTGCGGCCTTTACTTCGGCAATTAAGTCACAAGCGGACGAGGCTGGTTGCCTCTAGGCCCCGCTTTTCCTAACGCTCCTCGTCAGGCAGGCACTCAGGACAAGTATCGCCGGTCTCATCAAGAATTTCGGCTACAGCCACAGTTGCTGCCTCCGGCGAAACTCCCGCCGGAGGATGTTGGCGAGCTATGACGAACGCTCGGTCACGGGCGTGAGGGTCCGCCCGGTCCTTTGCCCAGCCATGCTCCTCACATTCGTGGATGGCGCCGGCTTCCCGCAGCACGCTCAATGCCCATCCGCGCAGCGTGCGGACCGCTGGCCGTCTTTCCTTCGTCATCAGCATCGAGATTGCTCCTGCCGGGACGAATCCTTCCGCCCTTCTGTTCGTTCCGAGCGGTTAGCACAGGGCAGGGATTCGCAAATGTGCAGGGTCGGTCTTGTCCACCTGTTCCAGGGCGGTCTGTGGACAGCTACCGGTTGGATTTTAGCAGCTGCCGGGGAAGCACGAGCACTACATTGATCGGACGCTCGAGATCAGTCCTTTGCCGGTGTCGAAGTTGGACGCTGGTGCGCCCGGAATACGGATGAGGCCTTGCATGCTTGGGCCCTTTGTGCGGATGGCGATCTTGATCTGAGGCGCATTCCGGCGGGACGGTTGTGAATACGGGAAGTCGATCCTTTGCCACTGAAAAAGGTCGCCGGAGGCGCGACCCACGTGCATGGAGTCGGCCATAGGCTCGATTGCCGCCGTCGCCGGCGCGACGAGTGCAAACAGGCCAATGAGAACGAGCCGCGATGTTCGGCGCATAGCAAACTTCATCAGGCGACCTTCATCAGAAAGGGGGTGCAACGCCTTCGGTCGGGCCGCGGGACGCAGCCTTTGCTACCGCCTCATTCAAAGTTGCTCAGCAGCAAACGCAGCCAAGCTCGACGGAGTGGGCCAGGGACGCCAGCAAGGGGCCACAAGCGGGCATTGCAAAACTCGTGATTTCCCTATGTTATGTGAAATGTCTCACACTAATCCCGAACTGATCAGTCCTAGTCTTCTAGATTAGCATGCAAGCTATTAGCGCCGAATGGCCCACTTCTTTTTGGGATTGGATGCGAAATCTATGCGCAGATTTCTCCGGAGTGCGGTAGTTTTTTTTAGCGCAACTTTAGGCGGCACCTGCCAAGGCGGCGTATTGGACTTTATCGTTCGCGGAGTCGAACACGGGGTCGAGAGTAGTGTTGAACGAGGGGCCGGCAAAGCCGTTAGTGGGGCTACCCGGGCAGCTGGCCATGGAGTTGCGAGAACCGTTCCGCTGCTAAAGAACCCGTTACTACGAAGATCAATTAATAATGCAGGTGTCGTCGCTTCTGCAACTTTTGCTGTCGTAGAGTACGCGACGCTGAACACTGGGCCTAAGTTCGTTCTGAGCTTATCCGAAAATAAAATTGTGCTTACGAAAGGTGGCTCATTCTTCGGATACATAGGGGGCAACTCGCAAGTTCTAGGTCGGGAAACTTGGCGTGCTGAACTAAGCAACGCTCTTGAGAAGGAAAATTTGGCAAATTCGATGCGCCCCTCCTTGAGGGCGGACTCTGAGATAATCACGAAGAGTCCCGACGTATTCGCAGAGATTTCCGACAGAACCTCTGTCTTAGTAAATGTTGGATCGTACGGAGTTCGACCGGTTCGTGTTGTTACCGTCGCCGGCAAGAAGGAGGCAATGATAGAACTCACCCCTAGCATGTTACTTCCGGTGCGTGACGTTGGAACGGTGGATGATTTCATTTGGCTAATGAAGCAGCCGGTGCGACGCGAGGATTTGCGGATTGTTAGCTTCTTTTCAACCGACGAGGTCGATGTAATTCAACGTTTGCGGTCAGCCGCTGGGGATCAATTGCTGGAAGCTATACCGGGTCAAAGCACTGAGAAAATAACCAAGTTTGTAGAGGGAAAGGTTGCCGTCTTCATAGGTCACATAGAAGGGGAATCCTACGTCGCCCGAGATGCAGCCTCTCAGATAGTGGGGCAAATCCAACTTGAAGGCATTGCGGAGATTGGCCTTCGAGAAAGTGGAATGCCATTGATGCTTGGCTGCACATCGTTCAAAGCTTGTCAGTTGCCAAGCGGCTTGCTTTCTCCAATTCGCGACACGACGATTGCTAGTCAGCTATCGGATTTCTTTAGGGCCTCCACATACGGGGACATGCTCCTCGCGCTCGGTAGCTCGGCCAATCCACTAGTAGTTACGCGAGAGCTTATTAAAGGAGAGGTGAATCAGCTTCGAATCCGGCTACAAACGCTGAGCGAGCTGGAGCAGGGTACCAAACCGGTTGCTTTCGGCGGAAGACTCGCAGTTATGGTGACGTCCGCGCCGGAAATGATAAAATTCGCGGAGGCCATGGTTTTTTGGTATGTGATTGCTGCAATGTTTGGACCGTGGCTCTGGTCGGGCCTAAAGCGCCAGCTTCCGATACTGCCTAACCCAAGGGGCTCTTTTATCAGGTATATAAGTGCTTGGACGGGCAGAGCGCTGTTCTTTGCTATATTCGCACCATTCGTTTTTCTTTACGTCGCGTTCGTGGTTCTGTCAGGGTACTGGAAAGATCTTGACAGCTGTTTGGAAGGACTTTGGGGAAGTCCTGTCGTAATGGGTTCACTGGTTAGCTCGACCTTTAAGGGCTTTTACACGCGTGGTTTCAATTCACCGGACCGACACTCAATCACGCTTGCTTCGGTGCTCGTTGTCTCTATCATTCTGGTTGTTTCGCTGTTCGTGTACGGCGTCTGGGATCCGATGGTAGCCACGCCATTCGTGTACTTGATCAACGATTTCGACTACAGCAACGTTTCTATCACCTGGCATATGTTGGTGATGTTGCAATTATTCTTATCCCTGCTTCTCTTTGGGTGGTGCCTCTTGGCGAGTATCGCACTAGCAGGAGCTATGAAAATTCGCCTTTTGTCCTGAGCAATCCAGCATGAATGAGCCGGTAGACACTAGTTCTATCAAATATAACTCTATCCTTGAGCTAATAGGCGCTTGTTCACCAAACGCTATGCGAGAGCTCACGTCCCGTTTTCCGGAGGCAAGAGCTTTTTTGCAACGTGGTTTAGTGCTGGGTGGTACAGCTCAGATTGGCCGTGATTTCCTGATTGCGATAGCTCAATCAGGAATCGATGCGGCCGGGCCGCAAGTTGCAAACCTGTTGAGAGTCGCGCCCGCGCGGCTTTCTCGGGCGAGAACCTGGAGACTCTTTGCTTCGGTAGCAACAGCCGTAACAAGTACTGGAGTTGCTTCTGCAGCGATTGTCGAGGCAAAGATTGCCACAATAGTGGGTAGTTTGTTGACCCTAGCGTCGAGTTTGTGCGGCTTGGTTGCGCAACACTTGGAAAGCCCACTATTTGGAGGAACCTCTGGTCTCGTGGAAACTGTTGAACTCATGTTGAAAGCCGAGTCGGAATTGGCCGCGCTGAGAATACAGATGGTAACAGTGCAAAATGACCCCAGCGCCGACGTGGAGGGGTTACTCAAGTCGGTCAACAGCGTATGCGCGGCTGTTCGCCGTGCCCAGGTACAACTCGGCGCCAAGGAATTCGCCACGTAGCCATGAAAGCTGCTCTGCCCAGCTGAACGCATTCGGCGCTGAGGTGCTCACCCGACGCTCGCGTCTAAGGGCTCTCGGACGGGCCTTTAGGCCTTCGGCCTCATGCTTAAAGTCTGCTCTGAGTCAGACCCCGACACCGACAGGGAAGGGCGTTCCGGTTTTGGAGTCCGCTAAGGGCCGTTATCGGATCGCAAGCGTGAGCGGCCAGGAGGTCGGCAAAGTTCGACGACATCCGCCACTCGCGAGCGCAGAGGCGGTCAGCGATAACCCGCTTCGGGTTAATGGTGCCTTGGATTTTCCTCAGCGAGCTGAACCTTCTCTCTCAGTCTCTCAAGGTCCTCCATTGCTCTGAGCAATTTCACCAGATCGGAGACCATGTGTGCCAGAGTGGGCTTGCGCGGCTTTAAGACCCGCGATTTCTGTTTCATCGCGAAACGTCTCCCTGCCAGGACCGACGGATCCGCAAGGACCATGCCACCGCAGTGCAACCGGGGTTTCAGGGAGATGGCGCTGAAGGCGCGAGAACTATCGGGTGGGCGACCCCTTCCATCCATCGAACTGGCGCGAGGTCTGGCCAGTGATGTCGACGTCCTTTCCGTCAGAGAGGCGCCAGGCCGCCACTCCGAAGCAGACGGTCAGAATGACGGCTGCTGTTAGCAGCAGCATCGACAGAAAGTGGCTCACACCTGCACCCCTGAACGCGACGCATGAGCGAGCGACCACGGAACGTCGATTCGGAAAATGCAGATGCGTTGACCTAATGCCTGAATGTCCCCAAGCTTTTGAACGATTGCGCAAATAACCCAAGTCGCATTCGCTATCCGTCAAAACCACGCCGCCGGCCGCGGTAAATTGGTATTCGGCTTCGCCTGAGAAATTGCAAGCAACCGCCCTGGCTCATCCGGCCGCGGCCGGCGGGCCTAGGTGCTAGGGGGGACCTTTATTGCCGGTGCGAACCGTTCTGAAAAGTTGCGGCCTTCGCATCTCGTGCTGCAGAAAGCGCCGCCGAAATAAACGATGAAGATCCGATAGTCGCCAGAGCTACGAGCAACACGCCGAAAATCAGGCTACGCATTCAACCCTCCTTCAGGGCGATACATCTCCTCAATATCGGATTGCATAGTTTCAACATCGCTTCGTGCGACGACCAAAATGGCTTCGTGGGGGCGGTCGGCAAAAGGGGGATTTCATGGATCGTCTAAAGCAAGCCCGCAACGCGGAGCTCAGCGTTTGCGCATTGCAGCAAAACTCACCTCCTCCATCTTGCTATTTTAGCAATGGATTGCCTTGTCCGGTGATCGGATTCCATCCGGTCAGCATCTCGCGCGTCCAATTGAGGATTTCGAGTGCTCCGGTCACCGGTCGCGGCTTGCCATCGGTTCCGATGGCCGCAGAGTCATCACGGAAGTGGCGGTAGGCTGCCTCCAAGTTCTTTAGAAATCGCTCCTGAAAAGTCGGATCCGACTCTCCCAGCGTCTTGACCAGACAAGTAGCAAGCGCGGCCGCCCCGGCGCGCACGTTCCATTCTTCATCAGTCATCGCCATTGATCCCCTCCTAGGGCGGCAAAAATGGCCGATCAATGCGACCGCTCCAGCGGGCACCCACCAACCAATGTTGAAGCGAAATACGATCAAGGCTGGCGCGCCGACCCCAAGGTCCGGCGAGCTCAACTATCCTTTGCTACTTCGGGGATCGGCGCCGTAAGTTCGCTCCTCCCGGATCGTACCATCGGACTTGTGCAATACTGCTTGTCCGAGGCCCCCTTGGTCTTCCGCTTTGTGCCCCGCGCGGATGGCGGCACTCTCAGCCGCTTTCTGAGTTTGATGGTTTGAAACCACTTCACCCTTGTGTTTGACGGCCCAGCCTTCCTTCGAAGGAACGGAGTGAAAGACTTGTCGTTTGGCCATGGCTGGACTCAATACCGAGGCGTGCGATGGCCGGTCTGGCCTGTATACGGATTGATGTTTCCGCTGGTACCGAAATTGTCCCGCTGTGTGCCGTTTGGATTAGTCGCGACATAGGGCGCGACGTAAGTGCCGTTGCTGCGGGTGTAGCCCGATGACGAGTGGGTACTCGGATTGGAGCCGGTCCCGGTCACATACTGCGCGTTTGCCGCGGATGCAGTCAGCAAAAAGGCTGCGACTAGAAAAAGCTGCTTCATCCCATTGTCCTCCCAAATGGCCATATTAATTTGAGGATGCAACCACAGCACCGGCCAACAGTCCAGTCCAACCTACGGATGAGACTCATCCTTTTACCGGCCTGATGTAGCTTGAATGGTAGAATGGGCACCGGCGCACACAACAAGGATGCGCCATGCTTGGTCACATCATCCCGTCATTGCGTGCATGAGGTCTCGCCATTGCTGGCTGTTAATTACCGCCGTGGTGTCAGTCACACTGCCTACGAATCAATTCGTGCACACGTTGTCTGGCAACACGAACCCGACAGCGCAGTTGCCGCCTTAAAGTGGCTGAAGTCTTTCTGCCCAAAAGACCCGCAAGTCCCACAATTTGACAGACAGTATTGGACCATGGCCGGCTTCCTCTCGAACGAGGAGCCGCAATGTTAGATCTGCCGCCGCTCTACGAAGAGCACCAGGTGCTCAAGTGTCTGAAGCTGAGGGCCTCCGAGCTCGAGGAGCTCCTGAACATCGGCATCATAGCTCCAGTCGCGCGCAGGGGGCGCGACCCGCTGTACTGTGTGGAAGCGATCGACGCCCTAGCGACGGACTTCCACCATAAGCGCCTCGGATGCGCGATCTGGTGGGACTTCGATTCGAAGAGGCCGGGCTTCCTTCCGGACCACGCCGAGTGGTCGCCGCCAGACGTTCCCTTCTATCCCTTCGATGAAGAGGATCAGCAATTCTGGACGCGACGATATTTCAAGTTGAAGAGGGCCTACGCGCCGTTTCCCTTCCAACGCCCCGACGATCTAGCGCGCCGGCGGGCGAAACTGGAGGCGGTGGCCACCAAGGCCTTCGCTCGAAAGCATGGCATTAAGCGGCCGCGCAAGACTAGGCGCGTTGGGTTTCCGGTGCGCCACAGGTGGGTCACGATCGGTCGGGCCAAGCTCCGCGATCTCGTCTGGAGCAAGACATTGATCCGTGCGGCGAAGGACCTCGGCGTCTCTGAATTCGCGCTCCGCTCGCAATGCAAACGCTGGCTGATCCCGCTGCCAACCCGCGGGCACTTCAATCACAAGGATCCGAGGAAGCGGCCGCCACCGCCCGAATTGCCTCCGCTCAAGGGCATGCCTTCTGCTCCGCGACCAGCGGGCTAAGGACAGCAGCCGTCTTTTTTACAACCAGCGGTTTGCTGTCCCCGCGAAGTTACATTAAGGTGAAGGCAACCTCAGTGAAACCGCCGGCTGCATGTCAATCAAAATTGATCTCGCAAATCAGGTGCGACAGACCGTCCTGCCGCAGTGGAAGCCGCTACTACCGCTGTTCGAGGCGGTGATGAACTCGCTCCAAGCGATCAGAGACGCCAACCTGCCTAGGGGGGCAGGCATTGTGACAATCGCCGTTTCCCGCGAATTGGACACTTTCTTGAAGGAAGAGAACCCGCCGATTATTGGTTTCGAAATCACCGATAACGGCATCGGGCTCGACGATGACAACTTCGATTCATTCAACACAGCTTTTTCGCGGCGCAAGGTTCTCCACGGCGGTAAGGGGCTGGGCCGCTTCACATGGTTGAAAGCCTTCGACGGTGCCCACATCGACAGTACATTTCGCGCCGAAGGCGCCCTGCTTTCTCGGTCCTACCTCTTTGACGAGCGATACACCCTCGACACGCCCGGGTTGCCTATACCAGCTACTTCGGGGTGGCCCGGTACGACCGTTACGCTTACCGGGCTTAAACGCAGTTATAAAGAGAAAATCCCGCGTTCGATCGACGTGATAGTGCAGAAGCTTATCGAGCACTTCATTCTCGTATTTATTGAGCCAGATTGTCCGCGTGTCTACCTCATTGACCAAGGTCAACGGTATGACATCAACGACATCTTCGAGAAGGACTATAAGGCACACTCCTCGAAGCACGAGTTTGCTATTGGCGAGGTGAAATTCACCCTCCATGGGTTCCGCTTGCCCACGTCACGCACCACGAAGCACAAGCTTGTTTATGCCGCCGATCAGCGCGGCGTTACCAGCGACAAGCTCGAAGATTACGTACCGAACCTCGCCTCTCGGCTTGAAGATGAGAACGGCGAAGCGTTTTTCTACCTTGCGATTGTGCAGAGCCCATACCTCAGCGAGCACGTCAACATCGGCCGCACTGACTTCGACTTTAGCGCCGCCGATGATGCGGACGTCGAGCCCTCGCTCTTCGATAGCACCGACCTGATCCCCCGCGCGCAGATCCGGGAGCGTGCGCTCGAATTCATTGAGCAGGACCTCGAAAACATCATCGAGACGATCAATACGGCAAAAATGGACAAGATCCGCCGTTACGTCGCGACCGATGCGCCGCAATACAAAATTTTGCTCAAAGATCCGGGAAAATTCATCAACAAATTACCGCCGTCGCCCTCACGTAACGATATTGAGACGGCCCTGCATCGTGAGCTTCACCACCGCGAGACGGAACTTAAGCGCGAAGGTGGTCGGATCATCAGGGAAGCCGACAAGATCGATAATTATGAGGATTACCATCGCCGGTTCACGCAATTCCTCGACGAGTACAACGAGCTCGGCGTCTCTGCGCTCGCGCAGTATGTGAGCCACCGTAAGATCATCATTGAGTTCTTGGAACGCGCGATCTCGCTACCAAGAGGTGAAGGCGCAAAGTATCCGCTTGAAGAAGTCGTGCACCGGCTCGTTTTCCCGATGCAAACGACGAACCTCGACATCCCGTACAACGAACAGAACCTCTGGATGATCGACGAACGGTTAACCTACCACTCGTTCATCGCGTCGGATAAGCAGCTTCGTTCCTTGGAAATGCTACATACTAAGTCGGCTCAGCGCGGCGACATCGTTGTATTCGATGAAAAGATTTTATTTTCGGACATGAACCCGGCCGAACATCCAATCAACAGCATCACCACGATAGAGTTTAAGCGCCCAGGCCGCGACGACTATAACGAGTCGGACAATCCGCTTGCGCAGGCCTTCAAGCTCATAGAAGAGATCCGCAATGGCGAGTTTCAGATCAGGGGCCGCCCGGTGCCGGTGTCAAACAAGGATATACCCGCGAGCATTTACTGCGTTTGCGACCTGACTCCGACGTTTCGTAGGGTGCTCAAGGTGCTGGACGCGTTCGTCACGCCCGATAATCAAGGGTATTACGGCTTTCACCGCGGCTTCAATGCGTATTACGAAGTAATAGACTACACCAAGATGCTACGCGACGCGAAGAACCGAAATCGTGTATTTTTCGAGAAGCTGAATCTCGTGAATAACCATTAACCGAAGAGCACGGCGTTATGCCAACTTGCTGATGACATGAGATTTAGGAGCTGGCTGTGGCCGATTGGATAGATGTGTTGGAGTCAAATGTGGTGAGTTGGTGGGCGGTGCGCGGCAGAGCGTTCCCGATGGCCCTCGCTCCGGCTACTTTGAAAGCGGAAGGTGTAGATTACCAGGCAATTTTAAATGGCAGGAAGCTTCGCGAAGCGATTTCCACGGAAGGTGCTACCAAGCTTAGAGTTGTACAAAATCCGGCCGACAAATTGTCTTGGGGACTGGTGCCGGCCGGCGTTACACTCGATGCCGATCTCTCGAAGCTCTTCGCAACCGCACCAGAGGAGCAGCAGCCCCCTCAAATCCGGTTTATGCGCCCGGTGTGGGCTGCCTTTGCTCGGAGATTGAATACAGGGATGCGGCGCTTCTTCGTCGATTCTAATTTTCTTGATTTCGTCGATATTGGATCGGGAGAAATGCCTCCAGGTCAAGGTGTGGAGGTGCTTTCGTCGGACCTGCCGGAGGCGACGCTTTTGGATTCGCCGAATAGAGATGCAGAAATTATCAAGGCCATCACAGCCTGGGCAAAAGCACACAACATTCCGTTGGATAGCCTCGATCAACTCAAATATCGTCAAGCTTCACATGCGCCGGCTTCTAAAGGCGGGCGCCGCTTGGATTTGAGCGCGTTTTCTGAAGAAGATCTGCGGAGAATCAAGATTCCATTGGACTTGGTGCTAAAGCTTCGCTTCGAGTAAGTTCATGTTTTTCAATTTTGTGGGCATTCCAGATGTCTTCGAAGCCCGTTTTAGGAGCCGATCGCTTCGGGAGCTTAGCGGCCATCACTTTTCGTTCGTTCCGCTGCGCATGGATCACTCTAAGTCGCACAGGTTGAGCGTCGAGCACTTGCAAGCCAATATAGAAAGCATTGTTCATTATTCGAGAGGACGGCAAAATTGCTTTGATAAAGGCGCCGCGGTCGTGGTGCTCAAATACAAGTGGGACAACCTCGACAGCATTCCGTCGTTTTTCTTCCCATTCGCCCCCGTGGTTATCCTTGAGATCACAGAGCCGTTCGCTCAAACCGGCAATCGTGCGGCAGTGCAAGCTAACAAGATCATCACTGATCTTCATTCTCTGGCTCGTAAGGTTATAGCCCCGATCGATTTGATGGGCGCTGAGCTCCGCGCGAGACTTAAACGGACGCCGGTCTTGCTACCGGTCCGGCGTTTTGACGCCAAAGAGTTGGTTTTGCTGTTCGAGGAATTAGCTGTCGCGATCGGTGTCGGAGGATCCGGGACGTTTATCCGCGATGCATGTTCTCGCTTCGAGCAGGCATTTCCCTATCAACGGGATAGGAGAAATTCAGGGAAGTTTGTGAATGGCCGCGGTATCGATTTTTATATGCCCGGACGTGCCATGCACGGGAATATCTGGGATGGAGAAACGGGCAATCACACCAACGAGTGCTATTTAGGAGCTCGCCTCCGGTTGGGCGCCCCTTTTAATGACGGTTTTCACTTCGACTGCTGCCACAACGATGGGCCATACATGGGCGAACTCGAGAACTGTCATGATGAAAAGAAGAGGTATCGAGGTCATCCTCACCTCAACATTTACCCCAACGATTTTATAAGGGGCGGATAGAAAGCACAAAGGCGACAGCCTTTACGGTGTCGCCCTTTGGCATTGCTAGTGCTCGGCTTGCGAGGCTTTTGTAGCCTCTCCCATATCTTATGTCCTTGCGTCCAACTCAAGCGGGTCCCGGGACCGGTCTTGAGATCTCGACAACATGAACAAGCCTATTCAGTTACGCACGTCCTGAAAGAGGCATTCGCTTGGGGCTAGGCCGGCAGGTTCGCCAGTTGCGCCCATATGGAGCCTTCTAAAAGTTGCTCTAGATTGACCGGGAAGCCGACCTTGTCAATCCACCAAATAGACGTTTGGAGCTAATGAAAGGTTTCAGCCTTCTTCATTTTTAGCAGTCCAATTCCAGCCGTCGATCGAGAGATAGACAGAAACCTGAGGATTTGCAAGGGGTTTGGCCTTTTTTTATAGCAAAGAAAGCCTTCGGAACTGCTCTCAGGGCGTTAATCTTTTTGCCACAATCTGGTACGGGAACCTATTCTTAGGGCGACACGTCCTTCGCGCGAGCCGCGAGCTCCCCCTCGACCTTGTTGATCGCCGCTTGGTTCTCCTCGATGAACGCGGCGAGCTCGTCTCGCGACATCTCGGAGAGCGCCTTTTGCCGAGGCGCCAGGTCCTTCTTCGTCGGTGCGATATGGCCCGCCCGGTCTAGGACTTTCATGGACAAATCGGCCCGGACTCGAGCGCTGACGCGCTCGTCCTGGAGGAGCGACTTCGCCACTCGATACGCAAGCGGCGCGCCGATGGCCGCAAGATCGAGCTGGATCGACTCCGAGATCGCCGCGGCCACCGCGGGGAGCCGCAGCGTCCTATAAACCGATTTGGGGTGATATCCGGCGAGCCTCGCCGCGTCCTCAGGCGGCTTGCCTTCAACCACGATCAGGCGAACAAGCTCGCGTTGTTGGTCGTTCAAATCGAAGGCTACCAAGGCGGTCATTTGAGATCTCCAAAGGCGGTTGGCTGTTCACTCGTTCCCGCTCTCGCGGGAAGCATTCGCGGCGGCAACCAGCCGGCGCAGCGGAACACTGTTGAAAGTGACGTTCTGGTTCTTCAGCGGTCGCTCCAGCAGATACGCTGCAATGTCCGGATTAAACCAAGCAGCTTGCACGATCTGGTCGGCGCTCTCTTTGTTGTTCGGAAGCAGTTCGAGCATCAGCTTGAACCGCTTGATGATGCCGCCACCTTTCAGATCGCCCCAAATGTGACGCGCGCCTAACTGGAGTATCCCCGGGATACCCATCTTCTCCGCGGTGTCCGAGCCAACGGTCGCTCGCTTCTCTGCCTCCTTGAAGTACGACAGAATCATATGGGCCTGGCGAAGATTGTTCATCTCTTCGGGCGAATAGACCTTGGCGAGAATCTGCTCGTTGTCCTTGAACTCGCGCGCCAGCCGCGCGAAGTGCACCTCGAGCGTATCGCCAACCTGGCGCGTTCCCTGGACCTTGTCGGCTAGAACTTCGGACACGGCGGCTTTCCACCCGCGCGCCGCCTGAGGATCGCTCTTGATCAGCGCGTTGATCTCGTCGAGCTTGGCCCCGGCGTTGTACTTTCCACCGAGCAGCTTTTGCGCGACGTCACGGGGATCTTCGCGGAACAGCGTCCCGACCGCAGACCGATCAATCTCGGCTTCGGTTGCCTGGCGGTTTGCACGCGCGGCGTCGAGGTCCGCACGTGCTTGCGTGGACATCTGCTCTCCGCGGCGCGCAGTCGCGACGATGTCATCGAACTCACCGCGCACCGCGGGAAATTGCGCCAGCACGTCCGCGTTGTTTCGCGCCCACGCATTCGCTCGGATCGAGTTCACCGTGCCGTCGGCGTTGAGGGCGGATTTGGCGAAGTCGGATCGTAGATAGTCGCGCAGCGCCGCGTGAGCATCCGGCGCCGCCGGCGTCCCTTCCAGCGTACGTGTCAAGCTAGCCGCCTTCTCCTGCTCGGCCAAGAAGCGGCCCGCGGTTGCGCTCGGGGGCGTGCCGCCGCGATTGAGCTCGCCGTCGGCGTTCTGACCGCCGCGATCCAATTCGCGGGTGAAACGCGCCATCTCGTCGTTCCGCTCGGGGCGGAAACGATCCGCGAAGCGCTGATAGTTCGCGTTGGCTTCCGAGTAGCCGGGTGCCTCCTCGAGGGTTTGATTGATCGCGCTACGCAATCGGCCGAGGTTGTCGGCCAGGTCGAAGTTGCCGGACGCCTGCGCGCGTTCCAGCGCAGGGCCGATAAATTTCCGGAGGTCCGCCAAGTCGCCACCAAGCGCCGTGCCGGGGCCGCCGAGGTTCTGACCGGTGTCGGGGTCGATGCGCGGCCGCAGCGCGTCCAGCCGCCGCATGAAGTCGTTGGGCAGGGTACCCGGGGCGAGGCCATTCGCACCGGTCCGAATCCGGTCAATAGCGCCAAAAATGTCGTCGGCGGGCAGCTCGTCGTTGCGGCCGGGCGCGGTGTCGAACAAACGGTTCTTTTCGGCGCGCGCCGGAATGTAGGTCCGATCGACGAGCGCCTCGTCCAGTCGACGTGAAGCGTTGGCCTTGACGTCGCTATTGGCCAATGCGCCGAATGGCTGCCCCTGATCGGCCCGGATGCGATCAACAGACCGGTCCGCTTCCTCTCGCTGGAGGATATCGTTCTCCGCAGCGCCGATCCGCTCCTCTCGCGCTTTCGCGGCGCGGCGCATGACCGCACCTAGGTCTGCCTCCGGGTCGCGCACGGCTTCGACGCGCTCGGCGGCAGCGCTCTTTACATTCTGGTCCCGCTTGATGAAGTCGGGGGCCGACTTGA
The DNA here is from genome assembly GCF_028128855.1 of Bradyrhizobium sp. CCBAU 11430. Lineage (NCBI taxonomy): Bacteria > Pseudomonadati > Pseudomonadota > Alphaproteobacteria > Hyphomicrobiales > Nitrobacteraceae > Bradyrhizobium > Bradyrhizobium sp. CCBAU 11430. The sequence continues at coordinate 118,646 of NZ_LBJV01000072.1, read as the reverse complement.
GGCGCGCGCCCTGCTCGGCTGCAATCAGGCCGGGATCACCCGACAGCAGGCCGGAAGTCGGCATAGCCGAGCTCTGCAAAGGTGTGGCGCCTTCTTCTGGAGGTCGCGACAAGGCCGCGGCGTTCTCGCGGATGTCTTGCGCCAACGCCCGCGGCGATCCGGACGCGGCGCCCTGAATCTTCGCTGCCGCCCGATCGACATCAGCGGCGCTGTAAGGCGCCCTGGTGTTCGGGTTGAGCGGGATCGGCGCTGGAGCGGAGCTGAAAGACCGTGCTGCAATGCTCTTGATTGCGCCGGCAATGCCTTCCGCAGTGCCCTGTATGGAGTTGGCGCCGACGGCGCCGGCCAGAGGCGCGACAATGTTCGCCACTTGCTTCGGTATCGTGTCCCCGACAACGGCGTGCTCGGGAACGTAGTCGTCGGCTGCATTCACCGCGACGCCGGAGCCCATGCCGCCGATCGTGTCGCCGACTAGCGTCCGCGCCGGCGCATCGGTGTAGGGCCGGGACAGGTGGTCGAGGACGCGCCCGACGGCGGTATCTGCCCGCGATGTCGCAGCGGCGACGCTCGGAGCTCGAGCGGCGAGCATGGCGCCCGTGCCGAGAGCCTGGGTACCGAAGCGGTTGACGTTGTAGCCAAGCTTCTCGCCCGGAGACATCTCGCTCTCCGGAATGGAGAACGGCCCGGTGGCCTTCTCAACCAGCTTGGACGCCGGCGTCGCCATGGGGATGTTCGTACCGAACAGCTTGTTGACGCCCCCGACAACGAGATTCTGTGCTCCAGCGACGAGGTCGAACGGCCCCGTTACGATGTCGGTGAGCCCCTTGCCGACGCCCTGCGCGCCGACGGCCAGGCTGTGGATTGAGCTCGGAGTTGTGTTTGGCTTGGGCGTCCCATCTGCGGGCGAGACGTAGATACGGCCTTGGGGCGTGGTGACACTAGAAGATGGTGCGGCGACGGGCGTCGTGACGGGAGCCGCAGGCGCGGCGAAGGGATCGTGATCCACGGGCACGAGTTTCGGCTGTGGCGCTGCGGGAGCCGGCTGCGGCCCCACGACCTGGAATGGCTTCGTGGGATCGAATGGCGGCTTGTCGACGACTTGATAGGGCTTTGAAGGATCAAACGGCGGCTTCGCGTCGGGAAAAGCGGCCCAAGGATCGTGATCGACCGGCACAAGCGTGGGTTGCCGGCCTGCCCCCTGCGCCGGGATGAGATCGTCGAACATTCCAGGCTTCGCGGCGGATGGTACGACTTCAAGCTGCGCGATGAGCGCTGGATCCGTGACGGGTCGATCCAGCTTGTAACCCGGCGGCAGTGGCGGGACGGTAGCCGGCGGATCGAGTTTGTAGCCAGGAGGCAGCGGAGGAAGTGTCTGACCCGGACCGCCGTAGTGCTTCTGTAGCGCTGTGGTCATTTCCTCGTTGGAGGTCCCAGCCGGAAATTCGACGATCGAACCGTCAGGCCCCTGCACTCGAATCGGTGGGTTCAAGCCCGGCCTGCCGGGCCTCGAGCTCAACGCGCGCTGAATATCCGCCCGCGTGAAGTCGTCGGGGAATTCGTGCTGTTGGCCTTCGAAGTCGATGATTTGCGGCATCGTCAGTGCGCCTCGAAGGCCAAGTTGAAATCCTCCAAGACCAAGTTCGATCGGCCCGCGCTCCGTGCATGCGCCGTGAGTTCGCCGAACGACGTTTCTACGTCGACGGGCGCGGGAATCCGCAGTCCTATGTTGAGGTCGGTCACCGCTGCACCCATCAACTCAGCCCCGTTCCGGAGATAATCCACTTCGTCGAGGAAATCTTCATGGCAGTAGCGATGCCCGCAGCCGAGAGCGACCGGCTGCCCGTCGCGCCCGTGCCGGCGAGCATGAGCGTGTCGGAGGTGATCGCGATCGTCAGGTTTCCGGAGCCGGTTTCATTCACGAACATCAGCCTCGTCCCGATCGGGTACGGCACGCTCGCGTTTGCCGGGATCGTGTAGGTGTGCGCACTTAACGCGTTGTGATAAACGTGCTTCTGCGCGTCCGTCGACACGCATGTATAGCTTCCGCTCTGAGGATTCTGCGGAACGTCGCTGAACAGTTGCGCGTCGTACGCCTGTACGGTCGAACCTATCGCCGACGGCGCCAGATAGTCCGTACCGGCGACAGCGGCGCTCGCCACACCCGATGTCAATTTCAAAACACCGGAGATCGAAACCGAACGTTTGACACTCTTTCCCGTCGTTCCGCTGAACAGCATGATCTCGCCGTCGCCGGAAGCCACCGCGCCGATGACCGCATTGGCCAGGGTGGCCGCCGCATTCGTCGCCGACGTCGCCGCTGCGCTCGCGCTCGACGCAGCATTCGTCGCAGACGTGGACGCGGCACTTGCACTTGACGCCGCCGCAGTCGCCGAGCTCGTGGCGTTGGTTTCGCTTGTGGCCGCGTCGGAAGCGGCCGCCACGGCGTCGTCCCGCGCAGCCAGGATTTCATCGGCCGACGTCGTGTCGCCGATGCTGGCTTTCACGCTGGTCGTAAGCTGGTCGAAACTGATCGATTCATTCGCGATGCCGCCGTCCGCCCGGATCGACGTCTTCAGGAAATCGATCGTTTCAGCCAGAGATGCCGCCACCGCGTTGTAATCGGCGTGGATCTGCCCGGCCGGCAACGGACGCGACGGGTTCGCGTTCTGATAGCTGACATAATCGTATTGGCGCGTGTATTTTGTCGGGTAGCTCATCAGTGCGCCTTGATGATGTAGTTGAGCACGATGCCTGGCGGAGGCGTCTGGATCGGAGTGCTGGTGCCGCCTTGTGGATTCATGACGATACTCGCGGTACCGTTGGAAACCACACTGGCTGGGCGGTTTCGCGGGAAGTCCGTCGACCCGCCCGGAGGATTCAGGGAAGAGGTGCCGAAGTCGTTGACCTGAACGAGACTGCTCGTGGACGTCACAGACACAGTCGCCGAAGCAACCGATGGCGTGTACGGCGGCAAGTTAGCCGTCAAGAGCGTACGGCTTTGTTGGCCGCCAGACGCGCCAATGGTCGTGCCGTCGACGCCTCCTCCGGCGCTCGTCAATCGGCCCGTAGCGCCGCCGGGATCCAAGCCGAAGGCCACACGCCCGCGCATGTCAGGCACGTTGAAGTGCGTGCCGTCCGCAGCGCCATGCGCTGTACCTATCGCGGCGAACAAGAGTGGATACTCGGCTCGCACCAACGACTGGCCGTTGCAGAGCAGCCAGCCGCTGGGAGCGGCGCTTCCTGCGAAAGGCACGACCATGCCCGCGGGAAAAAGCAAATTGGCCAATGGTGTCGCGATGTCCGCAGGCGCCAGTTTCGCGAACGTGACGTTCTGATCCGCGATCTTGTTGGTCGAGACAGCGCCTGTCGCGATCTTCGCGTTCGCCACAACGCCGTCGGCCAGTTTGTCGCCGGCGACGGCGCCGTTGGCCAGCTTGGCAGAGGTGATCGAACCGTCGGGAATGGCGGCTGCCGCCGACAAGTCGGCGATTTCGTCCCACTTGCTGGCATCGAAGCTGACGCCGGACGTGTGCGTGGTGTTCGCGATGTAGAAAATCGAGTTGTAGAAGACGGTGTTGACGTTCTCTGTGTAGAGAACGCCGCTTTCCCACTGCGCGGGCGCGGCGAAGCCGAGGCTCACGCTGCTGTCGAACTGCGCCTGGCCGACCGAGCCGCGCTTCAGCGCGCCGTCGTCGTCCTGGATGAGCGCGAGATTCTGCTGGGTGTCGTCGATCGCGATCTTGACGGCGTTGAACTCGGCGTCGAGCGACGTGCCAGACTGCTGCGCCGTCGGGTTTTCGGCGCTGAACAGCGCAAAGGAATTCTGACGGTCGTAGGGGGTTGAGGACATTGATCGCCGACGGGGTGAGAGCAAGTGCGCGGGATTGCGCGGTGGGTGCCGTCGGCGAAGCGGCGTTGCGTCCGTGGGATAAAGTGTAACTCAGAAACTGTTTTTGAAAAGTGAATCGAACTTGTGTTGCGATCAAGTCCCCCGCTGCAACTTTTGAAAAGCGGCAAAACGCTCAGTGTCATCGGCGTTTGGGAGAGCCCATTCGCCACACCACTGCGAGTTCTTCGTCAGCGGCCAGCATTCGATCGGATTCCATTCTTGATCAGAGACGTAAGGTGAGACGCTGCCACGCTCTTTCCAAATGAGTCTTGCCGCCTCGGTGTTCACTAGAGGCGTGGGCGGAAAGCGCCGACATTGTGCGTACGACTCGGGCGTCCCGGCTGCCGGCATCCCCTGTTCAGTGGTCCAGAAGCGGCAATTTACGCACCACTTTAGGCTTGGCTTCGTTGAACGTTTGAACATGATCATCTCTTCAAATAAGCGATGCTGGCTTCCTTTGAACTTCTCAGAAAACTGAAATTAGCCGAGTGGCTTTGCGGCCTTTGGACTACAGACGGCGGGCTCCCCCCCTAGGGGTCGGGGGTGGGCCGGGGGTATAGGCCGGCTGGGATCGGCGCTTGCGCATCGCCTCGCGGGTCAATCGAGCCAGTCCATCGTCAATCGTGTGAGCCAGGTGCTCCATCATCATGCGGCCTTGTGCGGTGAAGACGTCGCCGCGATTCAAGGCCGATATGCGCGACCGCTCGAGATTGCGCTTCGCTCTGACGCCTTGCGCTGTCAACGCACGACAAGTCTCGAGCTCAACTATCGCGACGAGGTATCTGCTGTCGTCTTCCCTGGCGGCAGCAACTCGGTTCAATGCGATCACTGCGGGATCTTGTGAAGGCGTGACTTGCTTTTTCATGGACGCGCTCCCTTTGGTCGCGCCTAGTTCTAGCTAAGTCACTGAAGCAACGCGAATCTCGGAGTCACAAAAACAACGGCGAGATAGCCATTTCTTGTATGGTAGTGCGCGATTTCAAAACCCGACAAAAGCGCGCAAATCGACAAATGCGCAAAACCATCAACGTCTAAGCTGTCGGGTTTTACGTATTAGACTTTTATCGACAAAATATTCGTTGCTGAATTTTCAACAGAGCGCATCCTGATCGCGGGTCGAAAGCCCGTAACACTAGCCGATAGCCATTCCGGTGAGCGGCGAACACAAATCAAGTCCAGGGGCCGCGCGCGTATGTCCAAGGCGCACGCCCAAAGGTGCGCGGGGCCGTCTAGTGTCGGTCATTTCGCCCCTGGATTGTCATCTTGCTCGAAAGGCAAAACACTATGCGCTCATCCCTCGCTCAGAAGTCCACCGTCGTTCCCTGCGACACTGAAATCGGCCGCGAACTCGCGCGGAGGAAGGTCGACCTCCTCTTGAGCATTGAGGGGCCGTATGCGCTCATCCAGTGCCACGTAAGTTCTGCGGTCGCCGCCGCGATGCTGGCGCCGTTGAAGGGCAGGGCGGCCGGCCAATTCCGCGCCTTGGCTGGCAACCTGGTTGAGGTCGATGCCGCAGTGACGTTGCCGATGGCGACGAAGATGCTGAACGCAAAGTCTGAGGCTGCGGCGCGCCTACAGCTGCACTGAGCTATCGGGAGTAGGACGCGGGGCGGCTTCAAAGCCGCCTCGCCAGGCGCGTCAAGGATTGGGCGGTGCTTCCGATGTGCTTCCGGTGCGTGAAAGCGACCAGCTCTAGGACTCGCTAAGTATCTGAGATAAATGGTGCTGCCAGACAGGATTGAACTGTCGACCTCTCCATTACCAATGGAGTGCTCTACCACTGAGCTACGGCAGCATGTGCTGGTGAAGAATCGGGCGCCCGAGGGGCGCTACCAAGCGGGCCGATATCTGCCACAAGCCCCCCTCCTGTGCAAGCTTGCTAGGCCCGTCAAAACGAGAAAATCGGGCCGATATCAGGGCCAAACTGCTCGTTTTTGCGCGAAACCACCGACTTTCCGGCGATTCGGGCTCCGATATCCCCCGCCAACTGGCCAGTTGCCCCAGGCCTCGGATTCGATCCATTTCGCGTTTCGCACGAATGGATCGCGCCGGCCCCTTGAGCTGTCGCCATTCGGTGGCATCCTGCCGCCGACCGATGTGATGGATCCGTGATGGCCGACGAGACCGACAAGAGCGCGAACCAGGCGAGGACGTCCCGCGACGACCGCTTGAAATCGGCGCTGCGCGAAAACCTGAAGCGGCGGAAGCTGCAGGCGCGCGAACGCGCCGCAAGCACCGACCCCTCGCAGAATGACGATGGTTCCCTAAATGAGGGGGCCGCCGGCAAAGCCGGCACCTAAGAATTTGGAATGAGCGAGAATGACGATGGGGCAGAACGGACAGCAACCAACCGGTGACGAGGCGCTGATGTCGCGCTTCACCCGCCCCGAGCAGACCTTTCCGACGCTGACGCCGGTCGAGATCGAGCGTGTCAGGCATTTCGGCGAGGCCCGCAGCTACGCGGACGGCGAGTTCCTGTTCGAGACCGGCAAGCCCGGGCCCGGCATGTTCGTGGTGCTGAAGGGCCATGTCGCCATCACCCAGCGCGATGGCCTCGGTCACGTCACCCCCGTCATCGACCAGGGGCCGGGGCAATTTCTGGCCGAGCTCAGCCAGCTCTCCGGACAGCCGGCGCTGGTCGACGGCCGCGCCGAGGGCGATGTCGAGACGCTACTGTTGCCGCCGGAGCGGCTGCGCGCGCTGCTGGTCGCCGAGGCCGAGCTTGGCGAGCGCATCATGCGCGCGCTGATCCTGCGCCGGGTCAATCTGATTCAGGGCGGCATCGGCGGTCCGGTGCTGATCGGTCCGTCGAACTCCGCCGGCGTGGTGCGGTTGCAGGGTTTTCTCACCCGCAACGGTCAGCCGCATCATCTGCTCGATCCCGATCGTGATCCCGACGCGGGCGAATTGATCGCGCGTTATTCGCCCAAACCCGAAGACTGGCCGCTGGTCGTCGCCGCGAGCGGCGCGGTGCTGCGCAACCCCAGCGAGACCGAGCTTGTTCGCGCCATCGGCATGATCGGCGGGGCCAAGGACGGCCGCATCTACGACGTTGCGGTCGTCGGCTGCGGACCGGCCGGGCTCGCCACCGCCGTGTATGCGGCGTCCGAAGGGCTGTCCGTCGCGGTGCTCGACATCCGTGCCTTCGGCGGCCAGGCCGGCGCCAGCGCGCGCATCGAAAATTATCTGGGCTTTCCGACCGGTATCTCGGGCCAGGCCCTGACCGCGCGCGCGTTCACCCAGGCGCAGAAGTTCGGCGCCGACATCATGATTCCGGTGACGGTGAAGTCGCTCGACTGCACGCGCAAGGACGGCGCATTCGCGGTGGCGCTCGACGGCTGCGATCCCCTGCGCTCGCGCGCGGTCGTGGTTGCGAGCGGTGCGCGCTATCGCCGGCCGGAGATCGCGAACCTCGACAAGTTCGAGGGACGCGGCGTCTGGTACTGGGCCTCGCCGGTCGAGGCGCGGCTCTGCGCCGGCGAGGAGGTGGCCCTCGTCGGTGCCGGCAATTCGGCAGGTCAGGCGGCCGTGTTCCTGTCGGGGCACGCCAAGAAAGTGCTGATGATCATCCGCGGCGGCGGCCTGGGGGCCAGCATGTCGCGCTATCTCATCGAGCGCATCGAAGCGACCCCGAACATCGAATTGATGTTCAACACCGAGATATCAGCGCTCGAGGGCGACGAGGCCGCGCTGCTGCGGCGCATCCGCTGGAAGAGCCGGCTGTCCGACGACGAGGATTCTGCCGACATCCGCAATCTCTTTCTGTTCGTCGGCGCCGATCCCGCCACCGCCTGGCTCGACGGCTGCGGCGTGACGCTCGATCGTGGCGGCTTCGTCGTGACGGGCGCGCAGTCCGAGCAGAACCAGGGCAGGCTGGTGGCGCCGCTGGAGACCTCCGTGCCCGGCGTCTATGCCGTCGGCGACGTCCGCTCCGGTTCGGTCAAGCGCGTCGGCGGCGCGATCGGCGAGGGTGCCCAGGTCGTGGCCTCCCTGCACGGCTATCTCGGCGACGCCGCAAAACCGGCGCTTTAGCCGAGCAGAAGACAAGCAGATGGCAAGACGAATGGGACTTGCCATTGCGCCGCGTCATGCGTGACTATCTTCCCTCATCCTGAGGAGCGCGCGCAGCGCGTCTCGAAGGATGCAGGCCCGGCTGCATCTGGGCCTGCATGGTTCGAGACGCGTGCTTCGCACGCTCCTCACCATGAGGATCTGACAGAACAGTTTAAAAAAAGGGAGGACTAAATGGCTGAAGTCGTCGTGCTCTACAAGACACCCAAGGATGCTGCCGCCTTCGACAAGTACTACGCCGAGACGCACATTCCGCTCGCCAAAAAACTTCCCGGCCTGAAAAAATACGCCGTCAGCAAGGGGCCGGTCGCATCTCCTGCAGGTCCTTCCGGAATCCATCTCGTTGCCATTCTCACCTTCGACAGCGTGGGCGACATCCAGGCGGCCTTCGGCAGTCCGGAAGGCAAGGCCACCGGCGCCGACGTGCCGAAATTCGCCAGCGGCGGCGCCGACCTCTTGATCTTCGACACCAAGGAAGTGTGAGGCTCGATTCGACTTTCGTCGAAAATCTGCCGTCGTTTGTGACAGCGGTGCAAAAAAATAAGCCATGCGTTTGTCGATTCGCACGATGACGCATGGCTTCGCACATGCATGTGACGACAACGCAGGTGGCAATCCCATGAGGACCGTAATACTACTCTCGTGACCTCGATGCGTAGGAGAGATGTCATGGTCCTTGGCTTGAGCCTGTCCGCCTTCACGATGGTCCATGTCGTCATCAGCCTGATCGCCATCGCCGCCGGCCTCGTCGTGATGTTCGGCCTGCTCGGGTCGAAGTCGATGCCGGGCCTTACCGCGATCTTCTTGGCTTTCACGATCCTGACCAGCGCCACCGGCTTCCTTTTTCCGTTCGAGAAGCTGCTGCCCTCGCACATCATCGGCATCATCTCGCTGGTGCTGCTCGCCATCGCCTGCTTCGCGCTGTACGGTATGAAGCTCGCCGGCGTCTGGCGTCCGGTCTACGTCGTGACCGCGATGATCTCGCTGTATTTCAACGTCTTCGTGCTGGTGATCCAGTCGTTCCTCAAGGTCCCGGCGCTTGCCGCGCTCGCGCCGGCCGTGGCGCCGGCGCCGCCGTCGGGTCCCGTGTTCGCGGCGGTGCAGGGCATCGTGCTGGTGTTCTTCGTCGTGCTCACCATCGGCGCCTGGCGCCGCTTCAAGCCGATGGCGTTTGCCTGATCGGTCTCCCCCTCGTCATTCCGGGGCGATGCGAAGCATCGAACCCGGAATCTCGAGATTCCGGGTTCACGCTTCGCGTGCCCCGCGAATGACGTTCCACTTAAGGAGTCCCCCCATGCCCACCATCACCACCAAGGACGGCGTCGAGATCTTCTACAAGGATTGGGGCAGTGGCCAGCCGATCGTGTTCAGCCATGGTTGGCCGTTGTCGGCCGACGACTGGGACGCGCAGATGATTTTCTTCGTCAACAACGGCTATCGCGTCATCGCCCATGACCGCCGCGGCCATGGCCGCTCGTCGCAGGTTTCCGACGGCCACGACATGGATCATTATGCCGACGACCTCGCGGCCGTGGCCGCGCATCTCGACCTCAAGAATGCCATCCATGTCGGCCATTCCACCGGCGGCGGCGAAGTCGTGCACTACATCGCGCGCCACGGCGACAGCCGGGTGGCGAAGGCCGCGATCCTGTCCGCGGTGCCGCCGCTGATGCTGCAGACCGCGGCCAATCCCGGCGGCCTGCCGAAGAGCGTGTTCGACGATCTCCAGAAGCAGCTCGCGGCCAGCCGCACGCAATTCTATCGCGACCTCCCTGCCGGCCCGTTCTACGGCTACAACCGTCCCGGCGCAAAGCCGTCGGAAGCGGTGATCCAGAACTGGTGGCGCCAGGGCATGATGGGCGGCGCCAAGGCCCATTACGACGGCATCGTCGCGTTCTCGCAGACCGACTTCACCGAGGATCTGAAGAAGATCAACGTGCCGGTTCTGGTCATGCACGGCGACGACGACCAGATCGTGCCCTACGCCGATTCCGCGCCGCTCTCGGCCAAGCTGCTGAAGAAGGGCATCCTGAAAACCTACAAGGGTTTCCCGCACGGCATGCCGACCACGCACGCCGAAACTATCAACGCGGACCTGCTGGCGTTCTTCAGGGAGTGAGGCGCCTCACTTCAAGATCGCCCTGATCGCATCGAAGGTGCGCTTGACGAACGCCTCCGGCTTCTCACGCGCGCCTTCGCCGATCCAGCTCTCGCCGCCGACGCGCATCGCGCCGGTGGCGATCATGGCGACGAGCCGCGCCTGCAACCGGTCGGATTTGGTTCGTGCGCGCTGGGCGAGGCCCTCGGCCAGCGCGCGCTCGAGCTTCTCGTATTTGAGCTGGTCGCGCGCCTGCAGCGCGGGATTGTCGCGCTTGAGCCGCGACATGGCCGCGGCTTCCGCCGGATCGAGCCGCTTGACCGCCGCCGCGATCGCATTCTCCGCCGCCGTCAGCATGGATTCGTCCGCGGGCCGCGCGACGACCTCAGCGACCAGCGCGCTGGCGGCATTTTCCTGCCAGGCCGCCACCACGTCCTCCTTGGACGCGAAATAGTGGAAGAAGCTGCGCCGCGACACCTCCGCCGCCGCCGCGATGTCGTCGATGGTCGTGGCCTCGAAGCCGCGCTCCAGGAACAGCGTCATCGCCGCCCGGGTCAGCCGCGCGCGGGTCTCCTGCTGCTTGCGCTGGCGCAAGCCGGTGACAACAGGGGATTTTCCGTCCGCGGGCAATTTCCGGGCAACCTTCGAAGCCTTCAAATCGTTTCACCTCTTGCAAAGTTGCACTCAGTGCACATTTAGATTGGCCGCGGGCCTCATTCCAGCCCCGAACGGAGACATGGCATGACCGACTGGACCACGGCAGACATCCCCTCTCTCGCCGGCAAGACGGCCGTCGTGACGGGGGCGACGGGTGGCCTCGGGTACGAGACGGCGATGGCGCTGGCGGGCGCCGGTGCCATTGTCATACTCACCGGACGCAATGACGCAAAGGGCCTGCGGGCGATCGAAGGCATCTGCGCGAGGTTTCCGGACGCGCTGATCGCCTACGAGCCTCTCGATCTCGCCAGCCTCGCCTCCGTCGCCGATTTCGCCAGGCGCTTCGCCGCCGGCAACGAGCAGCTCGATCTTCTCGTCAACAATGCCGGCGTGATGGCGCTGCCGAAACGCCAGCAGACCGAGGACGGTTTCGAGATGCAATTCGGCACCAATTATCTAGGCCACTACGCACTGACGGCCCACCTGTTGCCGCCGCTTCGCCGCGCGAAGGCGCCGCGTGTCGTCAATCTCTCGAGCCTTGCGCACCGCTCCGGCACGATCAATTTCGACGATCTGCAAGGCAAGCATTCCTATCGTCCGTGGCGCGCCTATTGCCAGTCCAAGCTGGCGATGCTGATGTTTTCGCTCGAATTGCAGCGTCGCAGCGACGCGGCCGGCTGGGGTGTGAGCAGCATTGCCGCGCATCCCGGCTTTGCGCGCACCGACCTCATTGCGAACGGGCCGGGCGCCAACACGTTCCAGTCGCGGATCGGCCGGCTGCTCCAGCCGCTGTTCAGCCAGTCCGCGGCGGAGGGCGCTCTGCCAACGCTGCTCGCCGCGACTTCCCCCGCGGCCGAGCCAGGCAGCTATTACGGCCCGAACGGATTCTACGAAATGAAGGGGGCGCCCGCGGCGGCGAAGATCATGCCACACGCGAAGGATTTCGCCACCGCTGCCATGCTGTGGGATGTCTCGGCGACGCTGACCGGTGTATCCTTCGACGAGATCGCGGCCGCGGCGTGAGCCGCGAGCCCGCCAGGAACATCCCGATGCAAGTCATCATCTTCGGCGCCACCGGCATGGTCGGGCAGGGCGTTTTGCGCGAATGCCTGGTCGACGCCGGCATCGCCCGTGTGCTCGTGGTCGGCCGCAGCCCGACGGGGGTGCGCAACGCCAAGCTCACCGAGATCATCCACGACAATTTTCTGGACTATTCAACGATCGAGGCCCAGCTCACCGGCTTCGATGCCTGCTTTTTCTGCCTCGGCGTCTCCTCCATCGGCATGAGCGAGCAGCGCTACCGCCACCTCACCTATGACCTCACGCTCGCGGCTGCGACGACGCTGGCGCGCCTCAATCCGCAGATGGTCTTCACCTACGTCACCGGCGCCAGCACCGATTCCACCGAGCAGGGTTCGCGGATGTGGGCGCGGATCAAGGGCAAGACCGAGAACGATCTGCTCAAGCTGCCGTTCAGGGCCGCCTACATGTTCCGGCCCGGCGCGATCCAGCCGCTGCACGGCGCCCGTTCCAAGACCGTCTGGGTGCAGGCGGTCTATTCCGCAACCGGGCCGCTTTGGTCCGTGCTGCGCCGGCTCTCGCCGCGGCTCGTTACTTCGACCGAGCAGATCGGCCGCGCCATGATCCGCGTCGCCCGGGAGGGGTATCCGCGGAAGGTGCTGGAGATGGAGGATATCAATAGCCTCTAGCCTGCCGGCCCGTTAGTTTGAGCGGAAATTTCTGGGCCTGTGCGCGTTGAGCCCTGTCCATTCCGAAGGAGAAGCGTCGGCGATGTCGCCCCAGCTCAAACTGATCGCACTCGACGCCGACGATCTCGCCGTGATCTCGACCCATGTCCAGGACGCCCGTGTCCAGGCCTCCGACATCATCTGGCGACAAAGCGAGAAGCGGCTTGTGGTCGGGATGAGCCGGCTGGACTGGGAGCAGACGCTGGAGGGCGAGGCCGAGCCGCGCCGGCTGGTCGCCGCGCTCCGCTTCGACCGCGTGCTCGCCTGCAAGTCGCGCAACATCGAGCTCGCGGCTCCCGACAAGGTCCTGGACCTCGTCGGTATCGAATTTCATCCCCGGGACGGGCGCGACGAGGAGCCCGGCGGCAGCGCCCTGCTCTTGTTCGCCGAGGGCGGGGCCATCCGGCTCGACGTCGAATGCCTGGAATGTGAGCTGACCGACCTCGGGGCCGACGCATTGGGAACGGGGTTGGAGATCGAAGGGGAGGGATGAGGTCACCTGTATACCAGCCGCACCGGCTCAGGCCTGCGCCAGAACGGCGGCTTGCGAGGGTTGACGCCGCTTCCTCGCCGCGCCATTGAGCAGGGGACCTGGTGCGCCAATCCGCCCCAAAGACCAGCCAGAAGCCAAGCCAGACATGCCCGTTCGCCTCGACCGCAGCAGCGCCGATTTTGACCAGCGATTCGCGGCCTTCCTCGCCGCCAAACGCGAGGTCTCGGCCGACGTCGAAGCCGCCGCGCGCGCCATCGTCGACGACGTCGCCAAGCGGGGCGATGCCGCGCTGCTCGAGGCCACCGCAAAGTTCGACCGGTTGACGCTGGATGCGGCCTCCTTGCGCATTTCGGCCGCCGAAATCGAGGCCGCGAACAAGGCCTGCGATGTCGCGACGCTGGATGCGCTCAAGCTCGCGCGGGACCGCATCGAGATCTATCACCGCCGGCAGTTGCCGCAGGACGAGCGCTTCACCGACCCGCTCGGAGTCGAGCTCGGCTGGCGCTACACTGCGATCGAATCCGCCGGCCTCTACGTGCCAGGCGGCACTGCGGCCTATCCGTCCTCGGTGCTGATGAACGCGGTGCCTGCAAAGGTCGCCGGCGTCTCGCGCCTGGTGATGGTGGTGCCCTCGCCGGACGGCAAGCTCAATCCGCTGGTGCTGGCGGCGGCCTCGCTCGGCGGCGTCACCGAGATCTACCGCGTCGGCGGCGCGCAGGCCGTGGCGGCGCTGGCGCACGGCACCGCGACGATCGCGCCGGTCGCCAAGATCGTCGGCCCCGGCAATGCCTATGTCGCCGCCGCCAAGCGGCTGGTGTTCGGCAAGGTCGGCATCGACATGATCGCCGGCCCGTCCGAGGTGCTGGTGATTGCCGACGACACTGGCAATGCCGACTGGATCGCCGCCGATCTCCTGGCGCAGGCCGAGCACGATGCCAGCGCGCAGTCGATCCTGATCACCGACTCGGCCCGCCTTGCCGCCGACGTCGAAAAGGCGGTCGAGGCGCAATTGAAGACGCTGCCGCGCGCCGCAATCGCCAGCGCGTCCTGGGCCGATTTCGGCGCCATCATCATGGTGAAGAACTTAGGCGATAGCATTCCGCTCGCGGACGCGATCGCCGCGGAGCATCTCGAGATCATGACGGCTGATCCCGATGCGCTCGCTGCGAAGATCCGCAATGCCGGCGCGGTCTTCCTCGGGCCCCATACGCCGGAGGCGATCGGCGACTATGTCGGCGGCTCCAATCATGTGCTGCCGACGGCGCGCTCGGCGCGATTCTCCTCAGGGCTGTCGGTGCACGACTTCATGAAGCGCACCTCGATCCTGAAATGCGGCCCGGATCAGCTGCGTGCGCTCGGTCCTGCCGCGATGACGCTCGGACAAGCGGAGGGGCTGGACGCCCATTCGCGTTCGATTGGATTGCGCCTCAATCTGTCATGACAGAGCTGCCCGAACAGGACGACTCGACCAATCGCATCGTCGGCGTCACGCTCGACGAAGAATCGATCGGCCGTTCCGGGCCTGATATCGAGCATGAGCGCGCGATCGCGATCTACGATCTGATCGAGCAGAACCTGTTCGCGCCCGATGGCGCCGACGGGAAGGGCCCGTTCACGCTGCATATCGGCATCACCGGCAACCGCCTGATGTTCGACATCCGCCGCGAGGACGGCACGCCCGTCGTCGCGCATCTGTTGTCGCTGACGCCGTTCCGGCGGATCGTGAAGGACTATTTCATGATCTGCGACAGCTACTACCAGGCGATCCGCACCGCGACCCCCGACAAGATCGAGGCCATCGACATGGGCCGGCGCGGCATCCATGACGAGGGATCGCGCACGCTGCAGGAGCGGCTGAAGGGCAAGGTGCGGGTCGACTTCGAGACCTCGCGCCGGCTGTTCACGCTCATCACCGTCCTTCATTGGAAAGGCTGATCACGGATGGCTGCGCCCTCACGCGCACGCGATCCGCAATCGGTGCTGTTCGCCTGCGCGATGAACAGCGTGCGCTCGCCGATGGCCGAGAGCCTGTTGCAACACATGTTTCCGCAGGGCCTCTACGTGAAATCGGCCGGCGCGAGGCGCGGCGAGCTCGATCCGTTCGCGGTGTCCGTGATGGCCGAGCTCGGCCAGGACATCTCCGCCCACAAGCCGCAGACCTTCGAGGAGCTGGAGGATTGGGAGGGGCTGAATTTCGACCTCATCATCACGCTCTCGCCCGAGGCGCACCACAAGGCACTGGAGCTGACGCGGACGCTGGCGGCCGACGTCGAATATTGGCCGACGCAGGATCCGACCACCATCGAGGGCAGCCGCGACCAGAAGCTGGCAGCCTATCGCGACGTCTGCGACCAGCTGTTGATGCGCATCCGCCGGCGTTTTGCCAAGGTGGGCGCGGCGTCAGGTTGATCTCGTGCCGCGGACGCCTCTTTCCCCTCGCCCCTCGTGGGGAGAGAGGCGGAGAAGGCGTAACACCGGCGTCACAGACTGGGGGCACACGCATCTCGGCATCCCCTCGAATCACCAAAGCTGGGGTTCCCGGGTTGTGAAATCAGCCCCCTTCCGATAGGTTCCGCGCGCAATTCACTCCCTGCTCATCCCCCCAATCACCTGATGCTTGGCCGCCCCAAATTCGTACTTGCCTCCGGTTCGCCGCGGCGCCTGTCGCTGCTCAACCAGGCCGGCATCGAGCCGGACGCGCTCCGGCCGGCCGACGTCGACGAGACGCCGAAGCGGGGCGAGCTGCCGCGCGCCTGTGCCAATCGCCTCGCAAGGGCCAAGGCGGACGCAGCGCTGAAATCGGTGCAACTCGACGACGAGCTGCGTGGCGCCTTCATCCTCTCCGCCGACACCGTGGTCGCGGTCGGCCGCCGCATCCTGCCCAAGGCGAATCTGGTGGACGAGGCGGCGCAGTGCCTGCGGCTGCTGTCGGGCCGCAACCACCGCGTCTACACCGCGATCACCCTGGTGACGCCGCGCGAGGCGTTCCGCCAGCGGCTGGTCGAGACCCGCGTCCGGTTCAAGCGCCTCTCGGAAGATGACATCCAGGCCTATATCGGGTCCGGCGAATGGCGCGGCAAAGCCGGCGGCTACGCCGTGCAGGGCATCGCCGGCTCCTTCGTGGTGAAGATGGTGGGGTCCTACACCAACGTCGTCGGCCTGCCGCTCTACGAGACCACCACGCTGCTCGGCGGCGAGGGCTTTCCGATCCGCTTCGGCTGGCTCAACACCACCGCGGTGTGAGCCGGCAAGCCGCGGCTCAACAAAATCGCGAAAACAACCCCATGCACGGTAGAATGGCCTGACGGGGCGCACGCGCCGCCGGTACGAGGAACCCGTTTGCCGACAGGCTCTTGAACCCCTTCACTCCGTGCAAGCCGCCGACATCATGGACGCCCCCATCAAAAAGCCTGCCAGCCCGCTCAAAACCTGCCCGATCTGCGGCAAGCCGCAGTCCGAGGCCACCCGTCCGTTCTGCTCGTCGCGCTGTCGCGACGTCGACCTGAACCGCTGGCTGAAAGGCTCCTACGTCATCCCCGGCCGCGACGACGATTTAGATGACCTGGAATAAATAACAATATCAAATGTTTAGCGGATCACGCGAACCGCCGCGCGCCAGCCGCGGCAGCTTGTGCACAGCCGGGCCGCGCCCGGCGAAGCCTCTTGGCGAAGCCGGGTGGACAGGCCGCCCCTAGCCCACTATAAACCGCCCGCTCGATGGGCTTTGGCCCCTCTCTTGGAGCACGCCCAGGTAGCTCAGTTGGTAGAGCATGCGACTGAAAATCGCAGTGTCGGTGGTTCGATTCCGCCCCTGGGCACCATTCCCCTGACGTCGGACATCCCCGAGATGTGGCTGCTCCCGAGGCACTACCCTCGTTCGCTATACGTGGCCGGCGGCCGCTGATATGATCGTTGGACGGTAAACGGCAGCTCGCCACCACACTTTTTCTGCGATGCCGGCCTTCTGATCGGACCTCGATCCCGCTCGCGCCTTTTCGCGTTGCCTCGACAAGAACGCTGAACAAATCGTCAATGGCTGCCGCGTCCCCGCTCACATTGGGAGATGTGCCATGGCTGCATCGGACTGGCGTCTCGAAGGCGAATGGATGAAGAACTGCACCTGCGCGTTTGGCTGCCCCTGCGATTTCAACGCACGGCCGACCCAAGGCTATTGCAAGGGAATGGTCGCCATGCGGATCGCCAGGGGACATTTCGAAGGGACCAGGCTCGATGGTCTCTGCTTTGCGATCACGGTTGACTTCCCTGGGCCGCTTCATGAGGGCAACGGGACAATCCAGCCCATCATCGACGAACGCGCCACGGCGGAGCAGCGTCAGGCGTTGTTCGATATCTTTTCCGGCAAGCATTCGGCCGAAGGCACGCTTTTCCAGATCGTCAGCATGATCGTTACCAGGATCCACGATCCGGTGTTTGCGCCGTTCGAGTTTTCCTTCGACAAGGAAGGACGCGTCGCAAAACTCGTCGCCAGGGGCGTGCTCGAGACCGATGTCGAGCCGATCAAGAACCCGGTCACCGGTGATCCGCACCGCATCCAGGTGGTCATGCCCGAGGGGTTCGAACATCGGGCAGCCGAGGTCGCATCCGCCAACATCCGCTCGACCGGGGCGATCCCGTTCGAGACCCGGGGTACGCATAGCTCGCTCGCCAATGTCGTGCAGACGCCCGAGGGGGTTGCCGCATGATGCGGCGCTGACACCGACATAAAACCTCGGTGTGAGCTCCTCATCGCTATGGACAAGTCGATGCAGGGGCGCTCGATACTGGAACACCTGCTCCACCGCGACCGGCTGATCGTCGCGATCGGGACTGCCGCAGTGGTGGCGCTCGCCTGGGCCTATCTTGCCGCGGGCGCCGGCATGGACACCGAGATGATGAGCGACATGCCGGACATGGCGCCGATGCCGTGGACGCCATTCTATGGCGTGCTGCTGTTCGTGATGTGGTGGGTGATGATGGTCGCGATGATGGCGCCGAGCGCGGTGCCCACCGTCCTCTTGTATGCGACCGTCAAGCGCAAGCAGGAGACCGCCTCCCGCGCCGCAATCGATACCTGGATCTTTCTCGCCGGCTATCTCGTGACGTGGGCGGGGTTCAGTCTCGCTGCGGTCCTGGTGCAAGGAGCGTTCGAACGTTTCGGATTGCTGTCGATGGCGATGGCAAGCACCAGCGCGATTTTGGGCGGCGGCGTTCTGATTGCAGCAGGGCTTTATCAGTTCACGCCTCTCAAACAGGCGTGCCTGCGGTACTGCGAGAGCCCGCTGTTGTTTCTCAGCCGACATTGGCGGCCCGGCACACGCGGCGCATTGCGAATGGGACTTCGCCACGGCAGCTACTGCGTAGGCTGCTGCTGGTTTCTGATGGTATTGCTGTTCGTCGGCGGCGTGATGAACCTGGCCTGGATCATCGGCATCGCGCTCTATGTCGCCGGCGAGAAGCTGCTGCCGTTCGGCCGAAGATTGAGCTATGCGGCAGGCGGGGTCCTCATCCTGTCCGGCACGATCGTTCTTGCGCGGGCAATCTGAAAAGCAGGTCCAAAGGCGGCCGAAAATGTGCGGCTTTCGACATGCCCGTGTACCTGATTGCTCAAGGCCAGCCGACCTCCGTGATGATACGGATGCTTTAAGCTGAAGAATTGAGCTTTGCCCAAACACAAACTTAAGGCTGTTTCAGCTACCTTTGCGCTAAGAGCAGCACCCGCGCGCCGCTTTCGGCCGCGGGTGTCCCTGTGCAGTCGAGGCGGAGACAAGGCGATGCCAATACTGCGGGCGAGCGCAGTTCTGCCCTGGCGGCCGAAGCGGGGGTGCGCGTCGTGATTCCCGCAGGGGCAGTCCGCAAAGCCGGAAGAACGATCCTGCGGAATGGTCCGCTGCAGATCGCATTGTTCTTTCTGCCCCTGGTCTGGATCGGCTATTTCGCAATCACCGCGTCGGAGCGGATGGATGCGGTCGAGCAGGCGCGGTCGCACGGCGACAGCGTCGCCGAACTGTTCGAGGAAAACACCGAACGCATCTTCGAGCGCGTCGATCAGTCATTACTGGTGGTGCGAGCGCTCTACGCCCAGGATCCGCTCACCTTCAGCTTGAAGTCATGGTCGGACACGGCCCGCATTGCGACCGGCGACGTGGTTCAGTTCGCACTGATCGGATCAGACGGATACATGATCGACACGACCGCGGGCTATTCCGGTCCGCCGCTTTATCTTGGCGATCGCGAACACTTCATCAATGTCATGGCGCAAGCCGACGATCGCCTCTACGTTGCCAAGCCGGTGCTGGGAAGGGCCTCGAACAAATGGACGATCCAGCTGGCAAGAAAGTTGTTCGACCTCGCGCGGAATCCGGCCGGGGTGATCGTCGGCTCGATCAGCGTCGACGTGGTCGGCAGGTTCTACGACACGGCAAAGCTCGGCGTCGGAGGAACGCTGGTGCTCAGAAATGCGAATTACGTCGTGCTCGCCGCCCGGGGCGTGGACCAGAGCTCCGTGCTGGGACAACGCACACCCAGCCGCGTCGAGGGCGAGCTCGGTGACGGCTTCTATGTGCAATATTGGAACGAGAACCGGCCGAACCGCAGCGACCGGCTGATCACGGCGCGCAGGTCGCGCGCGTTTCCGCTCATCTTCACCGTCGGCATTTCGGAGCAGGAGATTTATTCCCGCTCCGCCTTCAGGCAGAAGGTCTATCTCGGCGGCGCGCTGCTGCTGACGTTCATTATCCTCGCCGCGACGACATTCCATTGGCGACGGCAGCAGGCGCTGGATCGCGCTCACCGCGAGCGGCGCGATTTTGCCAGCAAGTTCGAGGATGCGCTCCGGAACCTTCCCCAGGGCTTGAGCATGTTCGATGGCCGTGACCGCCTGATCGCATTCAACCCGCAATGGCTCGAACTCTATGGCCTCCTGCCGGAAGACATTCGGATCGGCATGCATTTCCGGGATATATTCGCAAAACAGACCGCCGTTCTCGACGTCGAGGCCTATCTCGTCGATTTGAAGAACCGGCTCGCCCGGTCGGAGCAGATCTCGAACACCGTGCAGTTTCCCGATGGACGGGTCGTCTACATCTCCTACGGCCGGCGCGAGGGTGGCGGCTGGGTCGCTACTCATGAGGACATCACCGAGCGCAAGGCGTCGGCGGACCGCATCGAGCGGCTGGCGCATTACGACAGCCTGACCGGCCTTGCCAACCGCAACCTGTTCAAGGAGCGCATCGACGAGGCGCTAGCCAGCTCGCGCCGGCTGGAGCCTGCGTTCGCCGTCCTCCTGCTCGATCTCGACAAGTTCAAGTCCGTCAATGATGCGCTCGGCCATCAATGCGGCGACGCATTGCTGAAGCAGGTTGCCGACCGGATCAAGGCGCAGATTCGTGATGCCGATACGGCGGCGCGAATTGGCGGCGACGAGTTTGCCGTGATCGTGGCCGCGATGCGCGACGGCGCTGCAAGCCTGGCCGAGCGGCTGGTCCAGGCCATTGCCGAGCCCTATCACATCGATGGCCATCCCGTCGTGATCGGCTGTAGCATTGGCCTTGCGCTCGTGCCCGAGCACGGCACGCGGGTCGATGAGATCCTCCGCAACGCCGATCTTGCGCTCTACAGGTCGAAGAATGCCGGCCGAAGCTGCTTCCACCTCTATTCAGCGGAGCTCAAGGCGGAAGCGGATCAGCGCAACGTGCTCGAGATCGAGCTGCGCGAAGCGATCTGGCGCGAGGAGATGGAGGTATTCTATCAGCCCGTGATCGAGCTCGGCACCGGCCGGGTAAAATCGGTCGAAGCGCTGGCGCGCTGGCATCACGGCACCAGGGGCTACATTCCTCCGGCTGAGTTCATTGCGGTTGCGGAGGCGGGGGGCTTGATCGTCGAGCTCGGCAATCAGGTGCTTGCCCGGGCCTGTCGCGATGCGATGAGCATGCCGGCCGACGTTAAGGTCGCCGTCAATCTCTCTGCCCTGCAATTTGCCGGCACCAATCTCGTCGACACCGTGACGTTTGCGTTGGCGCAGAGCGGCCTTCCGCAAACCCGGCTCGAACTCGAGATCACCGAGAGCGTATTTCTCGCCGACACCGAGGAGAACCTCAAGACGCTGCAGCGCCTCAAGGCGCTCGGCGTCTCCATTGCCCTTGACGATTTCGGTGTCGGATACTCGTCTTTGTCCTATTTGACGGCCTTTCCTTTCGACAAGGTCAAGATCGACAAATCGTTCATCGACAGGATCGATCGCTGCGAGACCGTCGCCGTGCTGAAGTCCATCGTGCAACTCGCGAAGACGTTGAAGCTCTCGATCGTCGCCGAGGGGGTCGAGTCCTTCGAGCAGGTTAAACGGCTCCAGTCACTCGGCATCCCGCTCGGCCAGGGATTTCACTTCAGCAAGCCCGTGCCGCTCGCCGGCCTCTCGTGGCAGGCTCCCCCGGCGCGACGGAAACGGCGGGCGGCGTGAGCTGAATGCCTCCGGCGTTTGTCATCATCGCCCGCCGCCCAAGAGCAGGAAAGCTGAGCAGGTGAAGCCTCCCTAGGAATAGCTTGGAAGGGGGCAAGACCTGGTGGTCCCCTGGCACGTTCAGCTCCCGCTGAGAGCCGAAGGACCGCACCGCGCGGAGCCAATTCCCGAGCCAAATCGCACCCGCCGATCCTGGCACTCCATTTGCTCAGTCTTGACCAAAGCCGGGCCTCGGCAGGGAGGCCCGTTTCAGGTTGAGGCAAGCGATGCAAGAAATGTCCCGTTCTGGTACTGCCGGAGAACTCCGGCTCGATGCGCTGATCGCCGATTTGTGGTGGCGCGTCCGGCTGTTGAATACCGACATTCTCGAGGAGGAAGCCAAAGCCGGCGTGTTCGACGTGCTTCAGCCGACATATCCGCTGCTTGCACTGAACCTCCGAGCGCGGCGCGACAATCTGGTCTCGACGATCGGCGTGCTCGAGGAGCGTGCGAAATCGGTGTCGGAAGCGGCTTGAGAGCCGCCTCCGGTGACACCGGAAACGTCAGCGAGGTGACTCTTCACGGTGCTGACGGACACGCCGAGCGTCGCGAAGATCGCGTCGCGCGTCTGTCCTTCGCAGGGGGGCTCGACGGACAAGCCGCCATGCGCTTCGTGCTGCGGATGACGCGTGATCGCCGACGTCTCGATCGTCGCCGCGTGATCGCCGACACATATCGTTCCAGCGGGTCGATCTAGCTTGGCGTCAGGTGGCTCGCAGTGATCCACCGGGAAGAGGACAAGACTTATGCGCAATATCATCCTTGTGGCCTTCGCAGCGATCACCCTGGCAAGCGCGGTGACGCCCGCGAGCGCGCTGACCATCGTCCGCGATCATCGCGACCCGCCGATTGTGCGCGACCATCGCAATCAGACCATCGTCAGGGACCACCGCACGCAGCCCGAGGTCCGCGATCATCGCCACTAAACGTCCCGGCGGCGGAGCCCAACCGAACGGGTTCGGCTTCGTCGTCTTGTCGAAAAGCCCGACAATCGTCCCGCGCGCAACGCCGGTGTCCATTCGCGATTGTGAGGCCTGAGCACGCGCCACGCCCGCGCCGCCATGCTATTGCTGCCTCCGCAACTTTCCCGCGAGGCCGCCATGCTCCCCATTCCCGCCGATATCTTCACCGAGCCCGAGGACGTCTCGCCCGACGGCCTTGCCAATCTCGGCCCGCTTCGCCGTCTCGCAGGGCATTGGCAGGCGGACAAGGGCATCGACATCAATCCGAAGGCGGAGGGGCCGGAGCGGCGGACCTTCATCGAGCGCATCCGCATGGACCCGATCGATCCGCAGGCCAACGGGCCGCAGCTGCTGTACGGGCTGCGCTATCACATCCACATCAACACGCCCGAGGAAGACATCACCTTCCACGACCAGGTCGGCTATTGGCTGTGGGAGCCCGCGACCGGGTTGATCATGCAGACGCTGGCGATTCCGCGCGGGCAGGTGCTGCTGGCTTCGGGCAAGGCCGGGCCCGACGACAGGACGATCTCCGTCACCGCAAAGCGTGGCGATACCGCCTACGGGATCTGCTCGACCGACTTTCTGGAACAGGCGTTTCGCACCGACTCCTATCGCTGCGACATCACCTTCAACGACGACGGCAGCTGGACCTATCTGATCCAGACCGAGTTGTTCGTGCGCGGCGCGCCGTTCGACCATCGCGATACCAACACGCTGCAGCTGGTCGCGCCACCAAAGCTCAATCCGCTCGCGGTGATCGTCAACGATCGCGCCAGGAGCGATGAGAAGGGCGATGGGCCGGCAGCCTCGGCCTGAGTGATGCTCGGAGACTTTGCATGAAGCCCTATGTCATCTGTCTGATGCACTCCAGCCTCGATGGCCGCACGCATCCCAGCCGCTGGCGCCCGAAGGGGGCGGGCACGGACTGGTTCGAGAAGATTCATGACGAGCTCGGCGGCGATGCCTGGGTGATCGGCCGCGTCACCGGCTCGGAGTTCGCCAGGGGCCAGCCTTATCCTGCGACGAACGACGCGAAGCTGCCGCGTGAAAACTGGTTCGCGCGGCGGGACGCCAAGACCTATGGAATCGTGCTCGATGCGCGGGGCAAGATCGGCTGGGGCCGCTCGGACATCGGCGGCGATCCGATCGTCGTCGTGCTGACTGAGAGCGTGCCGGATTCCCATCTCGCAGGGCTCCGGGGCGAAGGCATTTCCTACATCTTTGCCGGCAAGTCCGAGCTCGATCTGGCGCTGGTGCTGGACATTCTCAGCCGCGAGTTAGGGGTGAAGCGGCTGCTGGTGGAGGGCGGCGGCGTCGCCAATGGCGCGTTCCTGCGCGCCGGTCTGATCGACGAGTTCAACCTGATTCTCAGCCCCGCGATCGATGGCGCAGAGGGCGCGCCCTTCGTGTTCTCTTCAACGGAGGCGGACAGCGACAAGCGCGCGCCGATCACCGCGATGACGCTGGAGAGTACGCGCCAGCTCGGCGGCGATGTCCTGCTGCTGCGCTATCTGATCAAGAACGATCCGCAAGCCGCGAGCCGGTAACGCGCGGCTATGCCCGAGACAACGGAACATATCGTCATCGTCGGCGCCGGCGCGGCCGGCCTGATGGCGGCGCGCGAACTGGCGCGGACCGGCCGCAAGGTGACGGTGCTGGAGGCGCGCGAGCGCTGCGGCGGCCGCATCCTTCCGCTGCCGGTTGAGGAGTTCGGCTACCCCGCCGCGGGCGGCGCCGAATTCGTCCATGGCGAGGCGCCGGTCACGCGCGAGCTGCTGCGCGAGGCCGGGCTGTCCCTTCGCGAGATCGCGGGCGAGCAGTGGAGCTTTGACGGAATGACGCTCTCGCGCGAGGAGCGCGACGATCCGCACGAGGCGGAGCTTCAGGCCGTGCTGAGGGACTTGAAGGACGATCTCTCCGTCGCCGAGTTCCTGCGCCGGCATTTCGCCGGGGATGACTATGCGCCGATGCGCCAATCGATCGAGCGGATGGTCGAGGGCTATGACGCGGCCGACCCCGAGCGCGCCTCGACGCTGGCGCTGCGTGAGGAATGGATGGATGGCGGGCACGCGCCGCAGGCGCGCATCGATGGCGGCTATGGCGCGCTGATCGACTTTCTGGCCGCCGATTGCCGCAGGTTCGGCGTGACCATCCATCTCGGCTGCGTGGTGTCGGCGATCGAGGAGGGCGGCGACACGGCGGCCGTTCGCTGCGCCGGCGGCGATGTCCACGTCTGTGATCGCGTGATCCTCACCGTGCCGCTGCCGCTGTTGCGCGAGATGGCCCTGCCGGCGAGCGCGCGCGCGAGGCTTGCTGCTGCGGGCGACATCGGCTTCGGCAACGTCATCAAGATCCTGCTGCGGTTTGCGCGGCCGTGGTGGCGCGAGCGGCACCAGGATCTCGCAGCCATGACCTTCCTGTTGTCCGACCGGACCATCCCGGTGTGGTGGACGCAATACCCGGGCGGGCAGGCCGTGCTCACCGGCTGGTTCGGCGGCCCGCGCACGGCGGAGCTGGACAACCTCGATCCGCGGGGACTGATCGATGCCGGGCTCGATTCGCTCGCCGCCATTTTCAAGCTGTCGCGCGAGGACATCGCGCGCGAGCTCGTCGCGGCGGCGGCGACCAACTGGGCACACGATCCCTTTGCCCGCGGTGCCTATTCCTGGGCGACGCCGCGGACGCGTGCGGCACAAGCGATCCTCGCGCGTGCCGATGGCCTGGTGCTGTTTTCCGGCGAAGCTCTCTATCGCGGCCGTGACATGGGCACGGTAGAGGCGGCGCTGGCGAGCGGCCAGGAGACGGCAGGGATGATTTTGCGGGGGTAAGAAAAAGGCCCGCATCGCGGGCCTTTCCTTTTACCAGCGGCTGCCGCCGAAGCCGAACGTCACCGAGGGACCGCCGCCGCCGTAATACCCGTACGGCCCGCCGCCGTAATAGCCGTGATGCCGCGGGTAGTAGCCGTAGCTCCGGTGGTGCGGACGATAGTAGCCATGATGGTGGTGATGATGACGCCAGTGATGATGGTGGCGATGGCCGTGGTGCCGGTGCTGCGCGCTGATGTCGGTCGATTGGCCGGCCTGCGCGTTCTGCTTCGCGCTTGAATTATTGGCCGCGTTCGCCGCCGATCCGCCGGCAAGCGCCGCAACACCGACCGCCATCGCGACAATGAGATACTTCATGGTGTCATCACTCCAGTTGAATGTCGTGTGACAACAGATGGGCGCTTCCCGCGTTCCGGCCAGTGCGGGCGTCGAAACGACGCAGTATTGCGACGTCCGATTCGCGCGCATGAGTGGGCTCGTGAGATTTATTGTCGCATCATCGGCATTGATCGCATTCCTGCCATCACTTGGCCGCGAACGCGGCGACCACGTCGTCGCTGGTGACGATGCGCGCGAACTCGCCGTTGAGGTTCGACAGCGTCATCGCATGGATCTCCTCGGCGGAATGCTTGTCGCCGTCGGGCCCGATGCGGTCGAACGTCCATGTCGCATCGCGCACGAGCTGCGCATCGAAACCGAGATTGCCGGCCATCCGCGTCGTCGTCTCCACGCAATGATTGGTGGTCGCGCCGCAGATCACGAGCGTGCCGATGCCGGCCGCGCGCAGGCGCTGCTCCAGGTCGGTGCCGATGAAGGCGCTGTTGACGCGTTTGACGATGACCGTCTCGCCCGGCTGCTCGCGCGCCTCGTCCTTGACGGCGTAGCCGGAACGCGATGGCAGAAACGATGAATTCGGCTTCGTACCCTCGTGGCGGATATGAAAGATCGGCGCGCCGCGCGCCCTGAACGTCTTCAGCAGACCCGCGATCCGCGCCACCGCATCCGGATTGTTGCGCCGCTGTCCCGCCGCCTCCCATTCGTCGAACGCGCGCTGGACGTCGACGACGATGAGAGCGGGGAAGGGGTCGGGCATGATCGGACCTTTCGCACGGGTTGTAAAAGCGAATATGCGAGGCGACTGGGACAGCGCGCAATGCCGATCTTCCCTCGTTTCGCGACAGCTTTCGTGCCCCGGACGCAGCGCAGCGTCTCTTCCCTGCATGGCCGCCTTGCTGAGGATCAAAGCGGCAAGGACTGGCCGGCCTAGTGTCGAGGCACCAAATGCTGGGAATCGAGAGATGCGAGAGGACGCCATGCCGGGACAGGCGAGTCAACCGGACGGTCTTGCCGACATCAAGACGCTGCCGCAACTGCTGCGCTGGCGCGTCGAGGCGACGCCGGCGGCGGAGGCTTATCGTCATTTCGATGCGACCGCGCAGCGCTGGGTCAGCCAGTCCTGGCGCGAGATTGATGCGGGATTCGAGCTGTGGCGGCGCGCGCTCGCCGCGGAGGAGTTCGCGCCGGGCGAACGCGCCGCCATCCTGATGCCGAACGGCATTGCGCATATCGCCATGGACCAGGCGGCGCTGTCGCGCGGCCTCGTGCCGGTGCCGATGCATGCCGTCGACAATCCCGACAGCATCGCCTACGTCCTTGTCGATTCCGGCGCGCTGCTCTTGTTCGTCGATACGCTGGAGCGCTGGCAGGCGATCGTGGCGACCGGCCAGCCGCTCGACCATCTCAAGCGCGTCGTCTGCGCGGATGCAAGCGGGCTCATCACGCCGAATGCCCGCATCGTCGGGCTCGACCATTGGCTCGCGCAAGCCCCCGGCGCTACCGCGCCGCTGCCAGATGTCGCGATCGAGCCGCACGATCTCGCCGCCATCGTCTACACCTCGGGCACCACCGGGCGGCCGAAGGGCGTGATGCTCTCGCATGGCAATGTCGTCGCCAATGTGAAGGCGATCGCGCACCGCATCGCCGCCGAACCCCATGACGTCTTCCTGTCCTTCCTGCCGCTCTCGCACACCTTCGAGCGCACCGGCGGCTACTACTATCCGATCGCGGCCGGCGCGTGCGTCGCCTATGCCCGCTCGGTGCCACAACTCTCGGAGGACCTGAAGCGTGTGCAGCCGACGGTGCTGGTCTCGGTACCGCGGATCTACGAGCGCATTTTCGCGCTGATCATGCAGCATCGCGCATCAGCAAGTTACATCGAGCGCTTGCTGCTCGACCTCACCATCGCCGTCGGCGGGCGGCGTTTCGATGCACGGCAGCGGCATGGCGTGCCGTCGCTGCTGGACCGGCTGGCCTGGCCGTTGCTCAAACGGCTCGTCGCCGACAAGGTGCTGGCGCGGCTCGGCGGCCGCCTGCGCGTCGCGATCTCCGGCGGCGCGCCGATCGCGGAGCCCGTCATTCGCCTGTTTCTCGCGCTCGGGCTGGACGTGCTCCAGGGCTACGGCATGACGGAGACCTCGCCGGTGGTCTCCGTCAACACCATCGAGGACAATGATCCGCACTCGGTCGGCCATGTCCTCGACGGCGTCGAGGTGAGGCTAGGCGAGAACGACGAGTTGCTGGTGCGCGGCCCCAGCGTGATGCTCGGCTATTGGCACAAGCCGGAGGAGACACGCCGCGTCAAGGACGCCGACGGCTGGCTGCACACCGGCGATCAGGCCCGCATCGAGAACGGGCGCATCACCATCACCGGCCGCATCAAGGACATCTTGGTCACGTCCACCGGCGAGAAGATCGCGCCGGTGGATCTGGAGACCGCGATCCTCGCCGATCCCCTGTTCGAGCAGGCGCTGGTGGTCGGCGAACAGCGGCCGTTCCTCACTGCGCTGGTCGTGCTGAACGCCAAAGCCTGGGTGCAGGAGAAGGAAAGACTGGCGGCGAGCGGCAAGCAAGGCGGCGCGGCGGAACGGGCTGCGCTGCTGGCCAGGATCGCGGCGGCCGTGAAGGCCTATCCGTCCTACGCGACGCCGCGCGCGGTGTGGTGGACGCTGGACCCGTGGACCATCGCGAGCGGCCTGCTCACGCCGACGCTGAAGAACAAGCGGCCCGCGCTCGAACGCCGCTTCGCAGACGAGATCGAGCACGTCTATGCGAAGAAGCCCGCGCCGATAACGCCGACGTGATTTCGCCTCTCCCCGCGGTTGATCCAGCGCAACTTCGGCCGCTGCCTCGCGATGCAATGTCGCCCGCGAGTTCGAACGGCAATCGAGGCAAGTCATGAAGGCGTATTTCATCGGCGGTGGCATTGGATCGCTCGCGGGCGCGGCGTTCCTGATCCGCGATGCGCAGCAGGCCGGGCGCGACATCGTGATCTACGAGGCGCAGCCGCTGGTCGGCGGCAGCCTCGACGGCACGCTGCTCGCGAACGGCGCCTATTCGCTGCGCGGCGGGCGAATGCTGACCACCGATCACTACGAATGCACCTGGGATCTGCTCTCCAGCATCCCTTCGCTCGAGCATCCCGGCCTCAGCGTGCGCGAGGAGACCATCGCATTCAACCTGGAGAACCCGGCGCACTCGAAGGCGCGGCTGGTCGATCGCAACCGTTTCAAGGTCGACGTCTCGCATATGGGTTTCTCCGCGCGCGACCGGCTCGAGCTGCTGCGGCTCACCGAGGCCTCGGAGGAGACGCTCGGCAATAGCCGCATCACCGACTGGCTCTCGCCGAAATTCTTCGAGTCCAATTTCTGGTACATGTGGCAGACCACCTTCGCGTTCCAGCCCTGGCACAGCGCGGTCGAGCTGAAGCGCTATCTGCACCGCTTCATGAACGAGTTTCCGCGAATCGAGACGCTCGCCGGCGTCAAGCGCACCGTCTACAATCAGTACGATGCGATCGTGCGGCCGCTCGCCGACTGGCTGAAGCGGCAGGGCGTGCAATTCGTGCGCGGCACGCGCGTCACGGACATGGCGATCGAGAACGAGGACGGGCGCTTGCGGGTGCGCCAGCTCGTGCTCGATCGCGACGGCCGCATCGCCAATGTCCGGCTCGAGGACGGCGATCTCGTATTCTTCCAGAACGGCTCGATGACGGACGCCTCGAGCCTCGGCACCATGACCGAGCCGCCGCCGCATCTGACCAAGAAAGACAGCCAGGGCTGGGCGCTGTGGGAGACGATCGCGAAGGAGCGTCCCGAATTCGGCAATCCCGCCGCGTTCAACAGCTCGATCCCTGATTCCTATTGGCTGTCCTTCACCGTCACCTGCCGCGATCCACTCTTCTTCGACCGGATGGAGGCGTTCTCCGGCAACCGTGCGGGCACCGGCGGCCTCGTCACGTTCAAGGATTCCAACTGGCTGATGTCGGTCGTGCTCTATCACCAGCCGCATTTCGCCGGACAGCCGAAGAATGTGCAGGTGTTCTGGGGCTATGCGCTGCATCCCGACCGTGTCGGCAATTTCGTTGCGAAGCCGATGTCCGATTGCGGCGGCGCGGAGATACTCAAGGAGCTGTGTGGCCATTTGAATTTCGATGCGGGCGTGTTCGAGGACGCAATCTGCGTGCCCTGCCGCATGCCCTACATCACCAGCATGTTCATGCCGCGCAACCTGACGGATCGGCCGCTGCCGGTGCCGAACAGTTCGGTCAACCTCGCTTTCGTCAGCCAGTTCGTCGAAATCCCCGACGACGTCGTGTTCACCGTCGAATATTCGGTGCGCGCGGCGCAGATGGCGGTCTATCGACTGATGAAGATCGATCGCCCGGTGCCGCCGGTGACGCGGCACGACAAGTCGCTCGCGGTCATCTTCGCGACGCTGGAGAAGGCATTCGCGTGATCGCTACTGAACGGGTTACTTGAAGGGATCTTGGATCGACGGCGCCGATTGCCGGATGCGGCGCACGCTGACCGGCGTGCCGTCGGAGACGAACAGCAATTCGTAGCGCCGGCCCTCACTGTCGGTGGCGGAGCAGGTGACGTCGGTCACCTTCCTGGCGGCGAAATTGCCGGTCTGGCGGCAGAGGCCGGTGGAGGTCTGCTCGGCCGGCACCGGAAGGCCGTCGACCCTGGGGCGGTCCTTGGAGTTGAGCAGCATGCGGTCGATCGGCAGCTCGTAGGAATTGTCGTCGGCGCGCTTGCCGTTTTCGCCGGAGAACGACACGACGTGGCTGTCGTCGGAGGGATCGTCGACCGCGACCGCAAAATTGACGCGGCCCTTGTCGCCATGGGCGTAGGCCACCGTCTTGCAGGCGAAGGTGCGCCCGGCGACCTTGAAGGTCTTGCAGTGGCCGGACATCAGCGCCAGCAGATCGATGAAGGCATTCTGCAGCGCCGGCGGATTGTTGACCGGGATCGGCTTGGAAGTCTCGGCAAAACAAGGACTTGCCAAAGCGGCAAGGGTGGCCGTGAAAACAAGGGTCGCGGCCAGCAGCGATCGGCAGAGGCGCATTGGAAGGCTCACGTGCCAGGGAACCACGGTCAGGTTCCGCACCATAACCATCGAACCGCAAATTGGTTGCGATCCCGTTTGTCCTGCAAGTCCCGCCTGGAATACCACCGCGCCACCCCGACGGCGTTTTGTCCAAATCGTCCAAACCGTCCGCCGCCACTTGCCGTCAGGCCGGTGTTTTTTTCGTGGCGGAACTCAGGCCATCGCCGCCTGCCAGCGCGTATCGCGAAGTGAGGGCCGGCGGTGCAGGCGGGCGCCCAGCAGGGTGCGGGCGCGGGCGAGCTCGCCGCTGCGCATGAGTGCGACGATATAGGTGTCCTCGACCAGTTCGCGCTGGGCGTGGCTGCCGCCGATCCGCACGACCTCGGCGAGCACGGGCGCCAGCGTTTGCGCGCATGACGCGTAATTCTCATCCGCAAAGGCCGCCAGCGCGCGGAAGATCGCCGGCACCACGGGGCCGGCCGGCAGCTTGCCCTCGGCGAGGCGCTGCTCGATGGCCGCAAGGCGCGTGGTGAGCGCCGGGTGGTTTTGCGTCGCCGCCGCGAACAGCGCCATGTGGATGTCGGCGAAGGACAGGCTCGACTTCGGAAACAGTTTTTGCGCGCTGGCGTCGGCTTCCAGCCACAGCGCCTTCGGCACGGAATGGCCGTAAGCCGAGAGGCGCCACAGCAGCGAGGCGGCGTCGGTGATAACGTTGAGTGGTGGCGCCTGCGTGACTGACGGCTGGAGCACGTCGGCATAGATTGCGAGCGCGCGTGCCGCATCGCCATGCTCGAGCGCGCCGAGCGCCTGGTGCCAGCGGATATGGCCGTGCAGGATTCCGGCGCGGTCGTAAGAGGGGATCCAGTCGTCGACGAGGCGGTCGGCAGCGTCGATCGAGCCGTCCTCGAACATCGCGTGCAGCACCGCATGCGCAGCGTGAGCATTGGCCCGGCGGAGGTCAAAACCGCGCTCGGTCATGGCGCGGCCGCGCGCGACGTCGCCATTCTCCGTCATCGCCCAGCCGGCCATGGTCAGGAACCACCAGTCTTCGTCATAGTGCTGCGCCACACGTCCGCACAGCTCGTGCCGTGCGCGGTCGTGGTCGGCCATGCCGGAGAAGGCGAACAGGCCGAACGCGCCGAGCGGCAGCGACAGCACCAATGCATCGCGCGGCCATGTGTCGATGTGCCTCAGCGTGGATGCGATCGCCTCCGGTAGCCGGCCCTCGATCGCAAGGGCCAGCGTCTCGACATGCGAGCGCTCGCGCTCGGTGCCGCGCCTGGCGACCAGCTCGCGTGCGAGCGCCGCCTTGCTTCGGGCGAGATCGCCCTGCTGGTAGAAGGCATGCATGCGCGCGCGGGCGATATGGGGAAGCGCGAAGTCCGGGTCGGCGGCAATGGCGCGCTCCAGCGTCTCCGCCATGCCGGTCCAGCCCGCAAGCATGAGGTCGACACCCTCGCGATAGGCGCCAGCGGCCGCATCGGATATGGTGGAGAGCGGCAGGCCGTAGCGATCTTGATGCGCCATCGTCGTCTCCCGGTTTCACGCAGTCCGCGCGCGCCGGCCTTCGATCGGGTAGGCGGGATCGTTGTAGCCTGGCGTCGAGGGATGCCCCGGCACGACCAGTCGGTCGATCAGCGCCTCGTCATCCCCAGTGAAGCGGTAGTCGAGCGCGCTGATGTAGCCGTCCCATTGCTCCTCGGTGCGGGGCCCCGCGACGATCGAGGAAACGAAGGCGGAGTTGAGCACCCAGGCGACTGCGAACTGGCCGGCGGTGATGCCCTTTTTCCCGGCGTGAGTCTTGATCTCCTGCGCGAGCTGCAGCGATTCCGGCCGCCATTCGGTCTGCATCATGCGGGTGTCATTGCGGCCCGCGCGCGTCTCCTTGTCGGGGGCGGCATCGGGCTTGTACTTGCCGGTGAGCACGCCGCGCGCCAGCGGGCTGTAGGGCACGATGCCGAGGCCGTAATAGGAGCAGGCCGGAAAATGCTCGACCTCGGGCATGCGGTTCATCGCGTTGTAATAGGGCTGGCTCACCGCGGGCCGGTCGATGCCGAGCCGGTCGCAGATGTTGCAAATCTCGGCAACGCGCCAGGCGCGATAGTTCGAGACGCCGAAATAGCGCACCTTGCCCGATCGGATCAAATCGCCCATCGCGCGCACCGTCTCTTCCAGCGGTGTCGAATGGTCTTCCTTGTGCAGATAGTAGATGTCGATGTGGTCGGTGCCGAGCCGCCTCAGGCTGTCGTCGGCGGCCTGCAGCACCCAGCGCCGAGACAGGCCGCCGCAATTGGGATCGTCGCCCATGGGGTTGGCGAGTTTTGTGGCAAGCACCCAGGCGTTACGGTTGCTGGCAATGGCGCGGCCGACCACCTCCTCGGAGGCGCCTTTCGAATAGGCGTCCGCCGTGTCGATGAAGTTGATGCCGGCATCACGCGCTTTGTCGATGATCCGTTTTGACGTGGCTTCATCGGTCGGCCCGCCGAACATCATGGTGCCCAGACAAATCGGCGACACTTTCAGGCCGCTGCGGCCGAGCTGACGGTATTGCATGGGCGGGTCCTCGATATCTTTAAGGAGCGCAGCATAGCCAGCCATAGCCGTCATTGCGAGCGCAGCGAAGCAATCCAGCAATGCCGCTTCCTCTCGTCGTCCCGGACAAGCGCGCCCCAAGCGCGCGCAGATCCGGGACCCATAACCACAGGGTTGCGTTCGGCGAAGACTCGGAGTTACGAGCTTCGTGCCACAACTGCTCCCTGTGGTTATGGGTCCCGGCCTGCGCCGGGACGACAGCGGAATGTGTGGTTGCGGCAGTGGCAACCTGACCGAACAGCTACCCCGGGCCCTTCAGAATCTTGAACACGCCGTTCGCCATCACGATGCAGCGGCCATCCACCGTCACCTCCGTGCTCATGAAGATCAGGCTGCGCGTCGAGCGCACCACGCGCGGGCGGGAGATCAGGATGTCGCCGATCTGGCCGGCCTCGACGAAATGGGTGTCGAGCTGCACGGTTGCCATGAACTCCTTGCCGGAGACGTAACGGGCGGTCATGCCGCAGGTGCGGTCGGCAAAGGTCATCATCACGCCGCCCTGGACCATGCCGCGGCGGTTGTGGTGCTTGTCCTCGGTCGCGAGCGCGAATTCGTAATGGCCGTCGACCTTGCGCTCCCACAGGGGACCGATCAGGTGCATGAAGCCCGTGGTCTCCAGGATGCTCCAGCCGTCTGATTTGAGCCTTGCGGCGGCCTTGTTGGTCATCTCGTCGTCCATTCCGTGCGGGCCTTGCGATCCCGTTTCATCGGGGCCGGACGTGGTGTAGTCAAGCATCATGAGACCGTTCGATGATGCCACACGGCGGAATATCGCGAATGCCTGCGCGGCCTTCATGCGGCTGCCGGCGGGTGAAGTGCCGACGACGCTGAAGCGTGCCGCGGTGGCGGTCGCGCTGACCGCGAGCGAGGACGACGACACCGCATTCCTGCTCACGCTGCGCGCATCGCATCTGCGCGCCCATCGCGGCCAATGGGCGCTGCCGGGCGGCCGCTGCGACGCCGGCGAGACGCCGGTCGAGGCGGCGTTGCGCGAGCTCGACGAGGAGCTTGGCCTTCGCCTCACCGGCGCGCAGGTGCTCGGCACGCTCGACGATTATCCGACCCGCTCCGGATATCTGATCACGCCCGTCGTGGTCTGGGCCGCCGACAGTGCCGCGATCAGGCCGAACCCGGACGAGGTGGCTTCGGTCCATCGCATTGCGCTCGACACGATCGAGCACGACGACGCCTTCGATTTCGTCGCGATCCCCGAGAGCGCGCGCCGCGTCATTCGCTTCCATCATCAGGAAAGCCTGATCCACGCGCCGACGGCGGCGCTGATCTACCAGTTCCGCGAGGTGCTCGCGGGCCGGCACACCCGCGTCACCGAGCTGGAACAGCCGGTGTTCGCCTGGAAGTGACGCAAGAGACGAAAAAAGAGGTAAACGGCGCGTTAACGTGACGGTTACCGGATGCCTGCTAAGAGGGCAGGATGCATCATTCGATTCGCAATAGCTTCGCGCTGGTTCCACTTGCGCTTGTCCTGCTCGCGCCCGCCGCGCGTGGCGGCGAGATCGACGCGCTGCCGCCCGCCGTTCGCGATGCCAACGCCCAGCTGCTGTCGCAGTTTTTTGCGCAGGGTGGCGCTTCGCCGGCGGTGCTCGAATATCGCCGCAAGCTCGCGGAGTATCAGGCGGCGCGCGCGGCCTTCGACGCTGAGGCCGGCGCCTATTGGAGCCAGATCTCGGAGAAGCGGAAAGGCCGCAACGCCAAGCGGCGCAGCGGGCAGCAGGTGACGCTCGATGATTACGTGCTGGAGCATCCGCCGCTCTATAACGGGCCGAAGAAGCCGGTGAATCCGGAGCCGGAGGAAACGCCGGACCGTCCCGCCAAAAAGCCGATCCCGGTGGTCGCCGATTTCCTGCGCGCGGCGCAGGAGCTCTACCAGTTCACGCCGCAGCGCCCGGCGAGCGAGATCGAGTTCAAGCGCGCCTATGCGCGCTATGCGCTGGCCTCCGGGCTGACGCGCGAGCAGGCCGTGCGGGTCTATTCGTTCGAGACCGGCGGCACCGGCAGCCACGACGTGCAGGCGGGAATCGAGCATGGCGGCAAGCGCGCGATCTCGACCGCGATGGGCTACAACCAGCTCCTGACCACCAACAGCGTCGAGCTGCTCGCCGAGCAGGGGCACGAACTCATTCGCGCGCTCTCCGAGAAGGTAGCGCGGACATCAGGACCGGCGCGTCAGTCGCTCGAGCACAAGCTCGTCGTGCTGAAGAAAATGGTGGCGCATGCGAAGTCGGTGCCCGACACCTGGTCGGAGCACGAGAAGATCGGCAACACCGCGCAGGGCTGGGCCATGCATGCGATGGTGCTCGACATCGATGTCGGTCCGATGCTGCAGACCCACAAGCTCCTGACCTCGGTGCTGTTCGCCCGCGCCAAGGGCTACAGCCGTCCGCTGACCGCGGCCGAGCTCGAGATGATGAACCTCACCGGCGACGGCACCGGGCTCGACATGGTGACGATGCCGCAGGCGATGCGCGAGCAGGTGCCGACCTCGAACTTCTTCCAGCGCGGCGGCTACGAGCGCAACCCGGTCGCAATTCGCCACAACACGGTGGCCAAGCTGCTGGCGGTGACCGACGATCGGATGGATTCGAACAGCAGCAAACCCGGTGCAAGGGAATTGGCGGGGGCGTTTTAGCGCGCTGCCGTAGGTGGGCAAAGCGAAGCGTGCCCACCGTTGTCGATCAGGATGCACTGATAGTTGGTGGGCACGGCGCTAACGCGCCTTTGCCCACCCTACGGCAGCGCGCTTACTGATCCGGCCCGAACTTGAACTTGCCGTCGCCTTCCAGATAGGGGCCGCTGCGCATGTAGAGCTGGCCGTTGTGGCCGATGAAGAACAGCGTGCCCTTCGGGACCTTCTTGGCGCCCTTCAGGAGCTCGCCGGCGTTGCTGGTGCCCATCTTGTAGGAAAAGGTCTTGCCCTCCCTGTCATAGGCGTAACCGGTGTCGGGCTTGAGCTCCCACGGCGTTGCCGGGGCTTGCGCGAAAGCGGGCGCGGCGAACGCGCCGAGCACCGTCACGAGTGCAGCCGAAACAATTGCAAATGTCTTGGTTGAAAATGTCATCATCCATCCTCCCCGTCGCTGGGGTACCCGGCTTGAACAAATCACGAACGGCTTGTCCGGGTCAATTTGCGAAAGCGCCGCAGCGCATCACGTCTTGCCCAGCAGTTTGTGATTTTCCCTTCGTCCCCTCGCGACTATGTTCCGCTTTCCGTCTAGAACGCAACTCGACAAAATTATGGGTGGGGGATGATTCGGATGCGCCATGTGATTAAACTTTGCTGGGCTGCTGCATTGTCGTTGACGGCGCTGGCCGCCCGGGCCGATGATTACCAGCTCAGCCACAACCAGCGGATTTCGTGTAGCCGCGGCCTTGCCCCGGGCAAGCTGAACACGGCGACCTGCAAGTCCTACACCTATCTGTTCAACACCAAGACCTCGGAATATTTCCGCTGCCAGGTCTCGCTGGCGCTGACCCGCGACAACAAGGAAGTCATCAACGTCCAGACCGACGGCGGCTGCACCAAGAAGCCGCGCATCTTCGAGACCGACGGCAAGTATGATTTCGACGCGACCGAGACCGAGCCGCCGAACACCAATTCGTTCTTCGGCCCCGGCGGCTATTCGGTGTGGGCCGCCGATGTCGGCGCGCAGAAGGTGCGCGGCTGCATCATCATCTCCTCCGGCCTCGGTTCCGACATCTCCAAATGCCTGGACATGACGTTCCAGTGAGAGCTTGCCAGTAAAGCCTTTCCAGCAAAGCCTTGCCAGCGGAGCCTTGCCAGTAAAGCCGCGCCAGTGACGGCGCGCTCCCTCCCGCTTACGGGGAGGGCGATCGCGTATGCGCTTGGCGGGGCCTGAGCGAGCGCCTCGTCCTTCGAGATGACCGCTTCGCGGTCTCCTCAGAATGAGGCTGAGCGCCAGCTTTGCTGTTGAAATCGCTATCACGTACTCCGTCCTCATCCTGAGGGCCGCCGCAGGCGGGCGTCTCGAAGGATGTGCGGCGGGCGACTGCGCCACCTCGCCGCACCGCGGGTTCCCGAAAAATTCAGCCGGATCGGCCGTTTACCGCAGTCCTGTTTTGTCTTTTGGATGGGTTGACCGGCATCCCTCATCCGGCCAATTTCGCCGCCGGTTTGGGGAGAACAACAACCATGAAACGGACCATTTTCGGCGCGGCCGCGGCTCTTGCTCTGGCGGCGTCGGCACCTTGCGCGCAGGCGCAATCCTTCATCAACGTGCTGACCGGCGGCACCTCCGGCGTCTATTATCCGCTCGGGGTCGCGATCGGGAAGATCTACGGCGACAAGATTCCGAACGTGAAGACGCAGGTGCAGGCCACCAAGGCGTCGGTCGAGAATTTGATCCTGCTGCAGCAAGGCCGCGGCGAGCTGGCGTTCACGCTCGGCGATTCGCTCAAGGCCGCCTGGGACGGCGAGGAGGAGGCGGGCTTCAAGACCAAGCTCGACAAGCTCAGGACCATCGGCGCGATCTATCCGAACTACATCCAGATCGTCGCGACCACCGAGTCCGGCATCAAGACGCTGGCCGACCTCAAGGGCAAGAGCCTCTCCGTCGGTGCGCCGAAGTCCGGCACCGAGCTGAATTCGCGTGCGATCCTGGCCGCCGCCGGCATGAGCTACAAGGATCTCGGCAAGGTCGAGTATCTGCCATTCGCCGAATCCGTCGACCTCATGAAGAACCGCCAGCTCAACGCCACGCTGCAATCGGCCGGTCTCGGCGTCGCCTCGCTGAAGGACCTTTCGACCTCGAGCCCGATCACGGTGGTGTCGGTGCCGAAGGAGACCGTCGACAAGATCGGCCCGCCCTTCGTCTCCGCGATCATTCCAGCCAACACCTATACCGGCCAGGACAAGGACGTGCCGACTGCGGCCGTGATCAACTATCTCGTCACGAGCTCCGCGGTGTCGGACGATCTCGCCTATCAGATGACCAAGCTGATCTACGAATCGCTGCCGGAATTGCAGAATGCACACGCGGCCGGCAAGGAGATCAAGCTCGAGACCGCCGCGACAGGCAGCCCGGTTCCGCTGCACCCCGGCGCGATCCGCTATTACAAGGAAAAAGAGCTGATCAAGTAAGGCGCGCTCTATCCGCGAACGTCATGCCCGGGCTTGTCCCGGGCATCCACGTTCTTGGAGACACCGTAAGACGTGGATGGCCGGGACAAGCCCGGCCATGACGGTGTGGGTGAGCAATGTCTCGATGTTATAAGCGCCACAGGGCTGAGGACGAATAAGATGCTGGAAAAGGCTGAGGCCACCGAGACCCCTATCAAGGTCGAGTTCGACAATTTCGAGCACGGTTTCCCGGACGGTTTCGGTCCGGGCTGGTGGGGGCAACTCGCCTATTGGATCGGCATCGCCTTCGCCACCTTCCAGCTCTATGTCGCCGCCTTCAACTATCTGCCGAGCCAGGTGGTGCGCGGCGTCCATGTCGGCTTCCTCGTTCTGCTCACCTTCGGCCTGATCGCCAACTTCACCGCGAAGAGCAATGCCGGCCGCGCGCTCGGCTGGGTGATCGGCGGCGCCGGCTTCCTGTGCGGGCTCTACCAGTGGATATTCTACGCCGATCTGATCGCGCGCGACGGCGACCCGACCCGGCTTGATCTCGTGGTCGGCACGGTGCTGGCGGTGCTGATCTTCGAGGGCACGCGGCGCCTGATGGGCGCGGCGCTGCCGCTGATGTGCGGCGCCTGCCTCGTCTACTGGTTCTTCGGCCAGTACCTGCCGTCGCCGCTCAACCATCGCGGCTACGATTTCGACCAGATCGTCACGCATCTGTCGTTCGGCACCGAGGGCTTCTACGGCGTGCCGATCTACGTGTCGGCGACCTACATCTTCCTGTTCATCCTGTTCGGTTCGTTCCTGGAGCGCGCCGGCATGATCCAGCTGTTCACCGACGTTTCGCTCGGCCTGTTCGGCCGCACCCGCGGGGGACCTGCGAAAGTCGCGGTGTTCGCCTCGGGCATGATGGGCACGATCTCCGGCTCTGGCGTCGCCAATGTCGTGACCGTCGGCCAGTTCACGATTCCCCTGATGATCAGGTTCGGCTATCGCCGCGCCTTCGCCGCCGGCGTCGAGGCCACGGCCTCGATGGGCGGGCAGATCATGCCGCCGGTGATGGGCGCGGTCGCCTTCATCATGGCCGAGACGCTCGGCGTGCAATATTCCGAGATCGTCAAGGCGGCGGCCATTCCCGCGATCCTCTATTTCGCGTCCGCGTTCTGGATGGTGCATCTGGAAGCCGGCAAGCACGGCCTCGTCGGCATGAAGCGCTCGGAAATCCCGAGCGCCTGGAGGGCACTGGTGACGCGCTGGTACCTCGTGCTGCCGCTCGCCGCCCTCGTCTACATGCTGTTCGAGGGCTTTACGCCGCTCTATGCCGGCAGCATGGGCCTCGCGCTGACGGTGGCGCTGATCCTCGGCACCGCCATCACCACGGGCGCCTCCTCGAACGTGATCCGCACCATCTTCTGGATCGGCCTTGCGCTCGTCGTCGCCGCGCTCTCGCGGGACGGCCTCAAGATCGTGCCGGTCGCGAGCGTCGTGGTCGGGCTGATCGTGATCACCGCCTTCGTGCGCGGCGGCTTTGCGGCGCTGCGCGCCTGCCGCGACGCGCTGGCCGAGAGCGCCAAATCCGCCATCACCGTCGGCATGGCCTGCGCCATCGTCGGCGTCATCATCGGCATGATGTCGCAGACCGGCGTCGGCACCATCTTCGGCGGCTGGGTGATCGGGCTCGGCGAGAAGAGCCTGTTCCTGGCGCTGATCATGACCATGCTGCTGTCGATCCTGCTCGGCACCGGCATCCCGACCATCCCGACCTACATCATCACCGCCGCGCTCGCCGCGCCCGCTCTGGCCAAGTTAGGGGTGCCCTTGATCGCGAGCCACATGTTCGCGTTCTACTACGGCATCATGGCCGACCTCTCGCCGCCGGTGGCGCTGGCGGCGCTCGCGGCGGCGCCGATCGCGAAGGAGAACCCGGACAAGATCGGCTGGGAGGCGATGCGCATCGCGCTGGCCGGCTACGTCATCCCCTTCATCTTCGTCTATTCCCCGGCCTTGATGCTGCAGGCCGGCGACCCCATGGCGGCAAAGCTCGGCTTCTACGGCGCGGTCGCGCTCGCGACCGTCAAGGCGTTGGTGGCGATCGGCCTGTTCGGCATGGTCGCGATCGGCTTCCTGTTCACCCGGCTGACGCTGATCGAGCGCCTGGTCGCGCTCGGCGCCGCGTTCTGCCTGCTCGGCGAATTCCCGTTCAGCGACACCGCGGGCTTCGTGCTCGCTGCGGCGCTCGCCCTGTGGCAATGGCGGCAGCGCCCGCCTGTAACGGTCGAGGCGGTGTGAGCCTCTGCTTCGCAACGGCTTTCGGCGTGAAGGCGCTGGCGTTGTCGGCGTTCACGCTGGTCTGGACGCATTCGATCGCGAAAGTCGACTGGCAGGAAGACTGGCGCGTCACCCCCGCCGGTCTCGAACTGGTGCAGGCCCGCGTCAAGGGCACCGGCCCCGGCATGGAGCCGCCGCCCGAGGCGCGGCTGGTCGACGGCTGGTTTCAGTGGCAGCCGAAGCGGGCAGCCATGAAAGAGGTCGTGCTCGGCAATTCGGGCGCGGCCGGCGAATGGCGGCTGTGCCATGATGGACAATGCCGGACGCTGTCGGAGATTGTCGGGTATCCCATTGGTGCTAACGTCACCACGATGAAGGTCTGCAACGATCCGTAGCCCCGGATTACGCTTACGCCCCGTCCAGGCTACAAGAAGAACAACAACAAGGAGACACATGATGGATCGGCTCAAGGGCAAGGTTGCGATGGTGGTGGGGGCCGGCTCGATCGGACCGGGCTGGGGCAACGGCAAGGCGACCGCGGTGACCTTCGCGCGCGAGGGCGCACAGGTGTTCTGCGTCGACCGCAACGGTGCCGCTGCCGAGGAGACCGCGAAGATCATCACCGGCGAAGGCGGCAAGGCGACCGCCTTCACCGCCGATGTGTCCCGCGCGAGCGAGGTCGAGGCGATGGTGGCGGCCTGCCTGAAGGCCTATGGCCGCATCGACGTGCTCGACAACAATGTCGGCATCGCCGAGATGGGCAGCGTGGTCGAGGTGACCGAGGAGAGCTGGGACCGCGTCTTCAGCGTCAACCTCAAGAGCGCCTATTTCGCCATGAAGCACGTCATTCCCGTGATGGTGAAGCAGGGCGGCGGCTCGATCATCAACATCTCCTCGATCGCCTCGATCCGCCACATGGGCATCTCCTACGTCACCTATGGCACCTCGAAGGCGGCGATGAACCAGATGACGCGCACCACCGCGATCGAGTTCGCGCGGCACCATGTCCGCGTCAACGCGATCCTGCCCGGCCTGATGAAGACGCCGATGGTAGAACACTCTGCCGGCCTTGCCGCCAGCTACGCCAAGGGCGATGTCGAGGCGATGTGGCGCGCGCGCGATGCGCAGGTGCCGATGGGTCACATGGGCGATGCCTTCGACGTCGCCAACGCCGCGCTGTTTCTGGCGTCCGACGAGTCGAAATATGTGACGGGGATCGAGCTCGTGGTCGACGGCGGGATCACGTGCAAGGCGGGGGCGTAGGCGCCGCCTGACGCTTCACTGTCGTCCCGGACAAGCGCAGCGCAGATCCGGGACCCATAACCACAGGACGTGGTTTGGCGAAGACTCGCGGTGACCAGCTCACCAAGGTAACCACTCCCTGTGGTTATGGGTCCCGGGTTCGCGCTTCGCGCGCCCCGGGACGACAATGGAGTGTTTGGCTACTCACTGCGCCAGCGCCAGTATCCCGCCGGCAAATGCGTGCCACGCAGCCGTCTCGCTGATCGGCCAGTTCAAGACCTTCACCGCCAGCAGCGCGAGCGTGCCATAGATGTAGACCGGATGCACGCGGCCTTCGGTGCGCCAGTCGCGCACCATGGCGACGACGAGCAGGAGCGATGCGACGACGGCGGGCGCGATCGTCACCGGCACCGGCGGCGGGCCGGGTGGCCCGGGAGGCGCCAGGAAGGTCAGGAACCAGCGCGCGATCGCGGCATCGAGGATCGAGACCGCGGCGAGCAGCATCAGGCGCTTGTGAATCTCTCCTCTGCGGGTGTTCATGATCGCGATCACGAACACGATTGCGAAGAACGCAATCCCGCTCATCGGCACGATCGAGAAGCCGATGCCGGCCTCGCGCTGCCCGAGGGCTGCGGAATGCTGCATCACGTGCACGGAGGCGAGGAAGCCGAAGATCGTCATCGCGGTTGCGAGCGAGACGCCGGCGATGCCGAGCGAGCGATGATTGACGAGGCGGCCCGAGGCCGCGAGCCAGGTCTGAAGCACGAAATAGACAGACCAGGTGAAGAACAAGAGCCCGTGAAAGTGAATCACGGGGCTCGCGGACAACGTCCGGTGGGCGAGCGGAACCCAATAGGTCGGCGCGAAACCGAGAAAAGCTGTGGCCGCGCAGGCCAGGGCCATGTGGAGATAAAAATATCGTGCAGGCGACGCATCACGCGCGCGTACACGACGGTCGTCGGTCAGGGTCGTCATCAGGAATGAGTCTGGGGAGGTGGGGTTTGGTTCAATGCCGGCCGTCGTCCCGGGGCGCGCGTAGCGCGAGCCCGGGACCCATAACCACAGGATTGTGTTTGGCGAAGATTTGGAGTTGCCAACCTCGTGTCACGATGACGTCCTGTGGTTATGGGTCCCGGATCTGCGCGCGCTTGGGGCGCGCTTGTCCGGGACGACACCGAGTTTGTGGCTGCGCTACCTCATCCCCCCGCGCTCAATTCTGCGCGATCGAGCTCCTCTTCGAGCCGGTGGAAGGCATCGTCGCCGATCACTTCGGTGGCGCGGAGGTCGAAGATCGATTTGCGCGCGGCCGCGATGGCGCGGCGGCGCAGGGGATCGGCGGGCAGCTCGCCACTGGCGATGCCGCCGTTGGGATCGCTCCCGGCCTGCATCAGGATGGCGCGATATTCCAGCCGCAGGATCTCGGCCTCCTCGGACGGATCGCTCTCGATCGCATCGAGCGCGGCACGATAGGCGACGGCGCGTGCGCGCGCGACCTCGTTGCCGACGGGATCGTCGTCCTTGAGGCCGAACGCCAGGATCAGCGGCCGCAGCGTCAGGCCCTGGATCACCAGCGATCCCAGCACCACCGCAAAGGCGATGAAGACGATGAAGTCGCGATAGGGAAAATTCTCCGGCAGCGCAAAAGCTGTGGCGAGCGTGACGAGGCCGCGCATGCCGCACCAGGAGATGATGAGGCCGCCCTTGGGCGAGGCGACGGCCCTGGGGTCGTTCGGATGATAGATCCCCTGCGCGACCAGCACCCGCAAGGTCGTGCGATAGAACGTCACCCAGGCGAGGCGCACCAGGATCACCGTCAGCAGGATCCAGCCAGCGGCCACGCAATATTCCCAGCGCACGTCCGCATCCAGCCGCGTCCAGATCGGCCGCATCTGCATGCCGATCAGCATGAAGGCGAGCACGTTGAGCACGAACACCATCGTTTCCCACACCGCATAAGACGGCACCCGCAGCCGTGCTGGCATGCGCGCCCCCGCCGTGCGCGCCATGGTGATGGCGTAGACGACGATGGTGAGGATGCCGGAGAGGCCGAGATGCTCCGCGGCGATCCAGACCATGAAGGTGGTGGCGAACTGCACGATGATCGCGCTGGGTGCTTCCTTGACCCGTTCCAGGAGCAGCGGGATGATGTAGCCCGCGAGCAGGCCGGCGACGACGCTGCCGACCAGCGCGAGCGCCATCGTCGGCGCGACCTGGCTCCATGTTAGATGCTCGGTGGCGACGGCACCGACCGCGATGCGGTAGATCAGGAGCGCGCTCGCGTCGTTGAGCAGGCTCTCGCCTTCCAGGACTTTCACCATGCGGTGCGGCAGCTTGACCTGGCTCAGGATCGCGACCGCAGCGGCCGCATCGGGCGGGGCCACGATGGCACCGAGCGCGACCGCGGCGGCCCACGGCATATCGGGCATCAGTCGGTGCGCGACGAAGGCGACGCCGGCCGTGGTCAAGCCGACCGCGGCGACGACCAGGGTCGA
The DNA here is from genome assembly GCF_028128855.1 of Bradyrhizobium sp. CCBAU 11430. Taxonomy (NCBI): domain Bacteria; kingdom Pseudomonadati; phylum Pseudomonadota; class Alphaproteobacteria; order Hyphomicrobiales; family Nitrobacteraceae; genus Bradyrhizobium; species Bradyrhizobium sp. CCBAU 11430. The sequence goes on along the minus strand of NZ_LBJV01000072.1, from coordinate 74,326 downwards.
GACCGGAACCCAATTGTTGCGCAGATCGCGCAGCGAGGTGTCGAAGGCGGCATCGAGCAGCACCGGTGCGACAAAAAGCGCCAAGGCCAGGTCCGGCTCCAGCGCCCAGGACGGGCTGGACGGCACGAAGGCGATCAGCGCGCCGCCGATGGCCAGAAAGGTCGGGTAGGGGACCTTGATCCGCCGCGCCAGCGCCGATAAGGCAACGGCGCCGAGCAGAAGCGCGATGATCCATTCGAATGTCGACACGATGATCCCCGAAGCCGGTCTGAGCAGCGCCACAAGCTAGCACCAATCCGGCCGTATGATGGATAGTACGGCCCCCAGGCAAGACGTAAGGCAAGCCACAAAGCAAGACACCGACTGCAACGAGCATGTGTTTTCAAAAACTCATTCAACTGTCAGGTGCCGTATTGTTTTGCGCGCTGTCGCTGAATGCCGCCCGGGCTGCGACCGGCGGCGAACCGGCTGCGGTGATACAGGTCGATGTCGCCTCATGCCTCGCGGCGACCGCGGCAGACGATGTGGACAAGGCGGCCACGGCCTGCGCCGGCGTGATCGACAATGAGAAGACGGCGAAGGGGGATCTGATCAAGGCGCTGATCGCGCGCGCGGCGCTCTATGCGCGGCACGACCAGGTCGACCGCGCCATCGCCGACGACAGCCGCGCTCTTTCGCTCGACCCTGCGCTCGCCGACATCTGGAACGCGCGCGGCGAGCTCTGGCTGAAGAAGGGCGACAAGCCCAAGGCGGTGCAGGATTTCGGCGCGGCCCTGAAGATCGATCCGAACCACGAGAAGGCCAAGGCCAACCACAAGGCAATGGCGCGCGAGCTGGAGCGGATCGGCGCGCAGATGGCGGTCGCCGGCAAGCCCAGCTTCAACTGCAGGCGTGCTGCCCGTGCCGTGGAGAAGGCGATCTGCGGCAACCGCGAGCTCGCCGATCTCGATCGCGAGATCTTTGCATCGAATGCCCGGGTGATCCGGGAGGCGCGCAATCCGGCGGAAGCGAAGAACCTCCAGCGCGAGCAGGATGAGTTCATCGCCCGCCGCAATGCCGGGTACGGCCGGGCGGGGTATGATCTGAAGAAGGCGATGCAGGAGCGCTTGCTGCGACTCAATGGGGTAGACGGATATTAGGCCCGTTGCTGCACGAGAGCTCGTCATGCCCGGGCTTGTCCCGGGCATCCACGTTCTTTGTGCCGCGCGTGAGACGTGATGGCCGGGACAAGCTCGGCCATGACGGCGTAGACAGAGGCGACTTGAACCCATTTCTTCCCTGCCGCGACAACGGTGAGAACCCGACGTCACGGAGCACTCTGCCATGTGCGGCACACATCCTTCCGCGCAAGCGCTTTCGCTTGCCAAAGTCTCGCTTCGCGCCTTTCTTCTCGGGGCGGCGATGAGCCTCGTCCTTGCAGCCCCCGCCTCGGCGGGCGCCGATTGCGTGATGGGCAGCAAGGCTGTTCCCGCGGAGCTGATCCCGGCGTGCACCGTCATCATCGACCAGGGCGCAAGTCCCGCGTCCGACCGCGCCGCGGCGCTGCTGGTTCGCGCCGACGCCAATGCCCGGACTTCTGGCGGCCTCACGCAAGCCCTGCGGGACATCGACCGCGCCATCGCAATCGACGGCAAGAATGCAAAGGCCTGGCGCCTGCGCGGCGACCTCTTGCGCGAGGCCGGCGGGGATCTCAACCGAGCGGCGGCGGATCTGAGCAAGGCGATCGAGCTCGATCCGCAGAATGCGGAGGCTTACGAGCTGCGCGGTGTCGTGTACACCACCCAGCGCAGGCTTGACCGCGCGCTCGCCGATTACGACCAGGCCATCAAGCTGAAGCCGGATGATGCACAGGCATGGTCCGACCGCGGCGTGAACTACCATCTCGGCGGCGACAACGAGAAGGCGATCAAGGATCTCAGCGAGGCGCTGCGGCTCGATCCCAACCGTCCACGCACCTACACCAACCGCGGCGCCGCTTACAAGAAGCTCGGCCAGCTCGACAAGGCGGTGGCCGACGACGGCGAAGCGATCAGGCTCGATCCGAAGGTGCCCGAATATTTTGACAATCGCGGGCTCACCTATGCTGCCATGAAAGAGTACAACAAGGCGATCGCCGATTACGATCAGGCGCTGCGCCTCGCGCCCCGGCCGAACTTCTTCACCAACCGCGGCGATTCCTACCAGTTCAAGGGTGAGTTCGGAGCCGCGCTCGGTGACTACGAGGCTGCGCTGAAGCTCGATCCGAATTTCGCGCTGACCTACAACAACCGCGCCGTGCTCTACAAGAAGATGGGCGAGCGCAGGAAGGCGCTGGCCGATTACGAGACGGCGCTCAAGCTCGATCCCGGCAACGAGAACGCTGCCAACGGCCGCCGCAGCATGATCGCGGAGATCGCGAAATTCGGCGATGAGCCGCCGCGGGCGCTGAATGCGGCGTCCGGCAATGGTCCGTCCTTCGCATGCGCGACCGCGAAGCGCGAGGTCGAGAAGGTGATCTGCGCCGATCCGCAGCTGGGCGTGCTCGACCGCCAGATCGCCGAGACCTATGAGCGCGTGCTGAAATCGGCGGGCAAGCGCTCGGCTGGCGAGCTGCGCAAGACCCAGCGCGATTTCCTTAGCCTCCGCAACGCCAGCTTCGGCCGGCCGGGCTATGATCTGAGGAAGGTCATGCAGGAGCGGTTGCAGAAGCTGAACGCGACGGAGAGCTGAGGCGGGCTCTTCGCCTCTCCCTGCCGTGAGCGGCAGGGCAATTGAACATCTAGCAGAGGTCGTCATGCCCGGGCTTTTCCCGGGCATCCACGTTCTCCGTGCGTTATGGAAAGGCGTGGATGGCCGGGACAAGCCCGGCCATGACGATGTGGGTACTGTCGTGCCCCCCTAGCCCATACCCCATATGCGATAGCCCTGCCGCAAGCGGGGAGAGGGAGAAATAACCCATCCTTTTCAGCTTGAACCGCGGCCCGTTCCCGGGAAAATACCTCTCAAACAAGGCCGACACTTGATCCGGGTCATGGCGGGGCGACCGCCGCGCCGCAAGGTTCGAGGTCAGGCCGATAAAGGTAACGGGAGCGCGGGAATGAACATCCAGGGCAAGAGCAGTTATCATGAGGTCCATGCGCGCTCGCTGGCCGATCCCGAAGGCTTCTGGGCCGAGGCCGCGAAAGAGATCGACTGGATCGAGCCGCCGAAGACCATCTTCGACCCCTCGCAAGGGACCTACGGCCGCTGGTTCGCCGGCGGCGTCGTCAATACCTGCTACAACGCGCTCGACCGCCATGTCGAAGGCGGGCGCGCCGACCAGGTCGCGCTGATCCACGATTCGCCGCTCACGGGCAGCGTCACCAAGCTCACCTATGCCGAACTGCTGAACGAGGTGCAGGCGCTTGGCGCCATCATGCAGGATTTCGGCGTCGCCAAGGGCGACCGCGTCATCCTCTATATGCCGATGGTGCCGGAGGCCGTGGTCGCGATGCTCGCCTGCGCGCGGATCGGGGCGGTGCACTCCGTGGTGTTCGGCGGCTTTGCAGCGAAGGAGCTCGCCACCCGCATCGACGACGCGCAGCCGAAACTCATTCTCTCCGCAAGCTGCGGGATCGAGCCCGGCCGCATCGTGCAGTACAAGCCGCTGCTCGACGAGGCGATCAGGCTTGCCGGCAGCAAGCCGAAGGCCTGCATCGTGCTGCAACGCCCGCAGCTCACTTGCGACCTGGCCCCGGGACGGGACTACGATTGGGCGAGCCTGCGCCGCAAGGCGATGAACGACGGCAAGAAGGCGCCCTGCGCGGCTGTTGCCGCGACCGATCCGCTCTACATCCTCTACACCTCGGGCACCACGGGTATCCCGAAGGGCGTCGTGCGCGACAATGGCGGCCATCTCGTCGCGGTGAAATGGTCGATGTTCAACCTCTATGGCGTCAAGCCGGGCGAGGTATGGTGGTGCGGCTCCGACATCGGCTGGGTGGTCGGCCACAGCTACATCGTCTACGGGCCGCTGCTGCACGGCGCGACGACGATCATGTATGAGGGCAAGCCGGTCGGCACGCCCGACGCCGGCGCATTCTGGCGCGTGATCGCCGAGCACAAGGCGGTCGCGTTCTTCACCGCGCCGACCGCGTTCCGTGCGATCCGGAAGGACGATCCGGAAGGAAAGTTCATCCGGCAATACGACCTGTCGAAGTTTCGCACGCTGTTCCTCGCCGGCGAGCGTGCCGATCCGCCGACGGTTGAATGGGCGGAGCAGCAGCTGAAGGTGCCAGTGATCGACCATTGGTGGCAGACCGAGACCGGCTGGTGCATCGCCGGCAACCCGGTCGGGCTCGGCATGCTGCCGGTGAAGCACGGCTCGCCGACGGTGCCGATGCCGGGCTACCAGGTCGACGTGGTCGACGAAGCGGCGAAACCGGTGGCGCCCAACACCATGGGCTCGATCGTCATCAAGCTGCCGATGCCGCCGGGCTGCCTGCCGACCCTGTGGAATCAGGATGCACGCTTCAGGGAGGCTTATCTCAGCGAATTCCCCGGCTATTACAAAACCTCGGATGCCGGCTACAAGGACGAGGACGGCTATGTCTTCGTCATGGGCCGCACCGACGACATCATCAACGTCGCCGGCCATCGGCTCTCCACCGGCGGCATGGAGGAGATCCTGGCCTCGCATCCCGATGTTGCCGAATGTGCCGTGCTCGGCGTCAAGGACGCGATCAAGGGCGAGGTGCCCTGCGGCTTCCTGGTGCTCAAGGCCGGCGTGAAGCGTGCGCCCGCCGAGATCGAGAAGGAGATCGTCGCGCTGGTGCGCGACAAGCTCGGCCCGGTCGCCGCCTTCAAGCTCGCGATCACCGTCGGCCGCCTGCCCAAGACACGCTCCGGCAAGATTCTGCGCGGCACCATCAAGAAGATCGCCGACGGCGAGTCCTGGACCATGCCGGCGACGATCGAGGATCCCAAGACGCTCGACGAGATCGGGGAGGCGCTGAAGGGGCGGGTGTGAGGCGAAGCTGGTCTGTCATTCCGGGTTCGATGCTCGCATCGCCCGGTATGACGGTGTTGCCGACTTACAATCTCCTCATTCCGCGCTAAACAGGGCCGGCCAATAGGGGACCTCGTATGCCATTCGCCGCCGCGCCGCGCCTGCTTGCAGCTGTGCTGCTTGCCATCGCTCTTTCCGCCTGCTCCGCGCGCTACCAGACGCCGGTAGCGGTGGGCGGCGACGATGACGATGCGGTCTGCCTGAGCCGGGGCAATGCGCAGGGATCGCCGGAATACGTGGCCTGCCGCAAGGATCGCGACGTTCAGCGCAACGCCGCCACCGCCCGTGCAGATCGCCGCCAGCGCGACCTCGGCGAATACATGCTGAACCATCCCGAGCGGCCCTGATGTGAGGTGCGGCATTATCCTGCCGCGCCGCATTCGTGATTTCCGTGACAGATCTGCAACGCCGTGGCCAAATCGTGGCTGCGTCTGGCTGAATTGATCGAAGTCAAATCCTTCGGCGCCCCCCTTCTGCTCTGACGCTCATGTCGCGCAACGACGCGCGAGTGAAGGCTGAAGGGGATTGAAATGCAGAGAACGACAAGAAACCTGGCGCGGCTTGCGACGGTTGGCGCGATGCTCGCGGGCACGTTTGCATCGGTGCAGGCTGCCGATTTGCCGGTTTACAAGAAGGCGCCGCCGCCGGTGGAGGCGTTCAATCCGTGGATGGTGCGTCTGCGCGTGCTCGGCGTGTTGCCGGATGCCGGCGGCTCGACCGTCAATGTGGCGGGCGTGCCCTCGCTGTCCTCGCCGAACTCCGGCCTTTCGATCAGCGATCAGGTCGTCCCCGAGCTCGACATCAGCTACTTCTTCACCAAGAACATCGCCGCGGAGCTGATCCTCGGCGTGACCCGGCACTCGATCAGCGGCACCGGCTCGCTCGCGAACCTGCCGATCGGCAAGACCACGCTGCTGCCGCCGACGCTGACGCTGCAATATCACTTCGACCAGTTCGGCGCGTTCAAGCCGTATGTCGGCGCCGGCGTGAACTACACCGTGTTCTTCAACAATTCCGCGGCCAATTCGCCTGCCGCAATCGCCGGTCCGCCCGCGATCGTCGCCACCACCACCAACCTGCATGTCAGCAACGCCTGGGGCGGCGCCGTGCAGTTCGGCTTCGACTACATGATCGACCGGCACTGGGGTCTCAACGTCGACGTCAAGAAGCTCTGGCTGCGTCCGGACTACAGCGCCACCGTCTCCGGCCTGCCGGTCACCGGCACCGCGCATATCGATCCGTGGCTGGTCGGCGCCGGCGTGACGTACAAGTTCTGAGGAGCGCTCGCGTAGAGCAACGAATTCCGCTGTCGTCCCGGCGAACGCCGGGACCCATACCGCGGAAGCTATCGATAGAAAGCGCAGTACCGAACGACGAGTCTTCGCCAAACCTCTCCCTGGGGTTATGGGTCCCCGCGTTCGCGGGGACGACCACCGGGAGAGGGGGAAAAAACAAAAGCGCGGCAGGTTTCCTGCCGCGCTTTTTGCGTTTGAAGCGAACGGAAGAGAGGGAGAGGGACTACTCCTCCTCGTCTTCCTGCTTCTTGCCGCCGAGCGTCTTCAGCTTGGCGAACACGGCGTCGAGGTTGAGGTCGTCGTTCGATCGCTCGGCCGGCTCGAACTCGTCCTTCTTGGTGGTCTCGGAGGCCGGCAGCAGCGTGGCGCCGCCATAGGCTGCGTCGATCGGCTTCTCCTTGGCCGCGCGCGCCACCTCGAAATCGAGCTCGATCTGCGAGCAGAGGCCGAGGGTGACGGGGTCGATCGGGGTCAGCTGGGAGGTGTTCCAGTGGGTGCGGTCCCGCACGCTCGCGATGGTGCTCTTGGTGGTGCCGACCAGGCGCATGATCTGGGCGTCCTTGAGCTCGGCATGGTTGCGCAGCAGCCAGAGGATGGCGCTCGGACGTTCGTGGCGGCGCGAGACCGGGGTGTAGCGCGGGCCCTTGCGCTTGGGCTGGGGCGGCAGCACCACCTTGCTCTCCTGGAGGCGGAGCCGATAATCCGGATTCCTCTCGCCCTTCTCGATCTCCTCGCGGGTCAGCTGGCCGTTGGAGAGGGGATCCATGCCCTTGATGCCCTGGGCAGCATCGCCGTCGGCGATTGCGCGCACCTCGAGGGGATGCATCTTGGTGAAATCGGCGACCTGGTCGAAGGTCAGCGCGGTGTTGTCGAGCAGCCAGACGGCGGTCGCCTTGGGCATCAGAGGTGCGTTGCTCATGGCAAATCTCCTTTGTGCTTCGCCCACCCCTCTGGAGGCGAAACCGGTGGTCATCAGCGATGACTGGGAATTCGCGCTATATAAGCCCGGAGGGGGTAGCCACGCAATGGTTCTGCTATAGATAGTGCCTTGACAGCGCCCGAAAGGGGGCCCAATTCCCTGTAAGCCCGTACCCAAGCCCTATTCCATCCATCGACCGCTTCCCGCCCATTTGGCGAGGTGATTCGGTCCCGAGATCGCTCAATGTCAGCCAAACCAGACCTCAAGATCCTGCTTTGTTCTCCCCGTGGCTTCTGCGCCGGGGTGGTCCGGGCGATCGACACCGTGGAACGGGCGCTCGATAAGTACGGCGCCCCCGTCTATGTTCGCCATGAGATTGTGCACAACAAGTATGTCGTCGACGGGTTGAAGAAGAAGGGCGCCATCTTCGTCGAGGAGCTGGCCGAAATCCCGGAAAACACCAGCGCGCCGGTGGTGTTCTCGGCCCATGGCGTGCCGAAATCGGTTCCGGCCGACGCCCAGTCCCGCAATTTGTTCTCGCTGGATGCGACCTGCCCGCTGGTGACCAAGGTGCACCGCGAGGCCGCGATCCACTTCAAGCGTGGCCGCGAGATCTTCCTGATCGGCCACTCCCATCACCCCGAAGTGGTCGGCACGCTCGGCCAGCTTCCGACCGGCGCCGTGACCCTGATCGAGACCGCCGAGGACGCCAAGACCATCTCCCCGAAGGACCCCAACAACCTCGCCTTCGTGACCCAGACCACGCTGTCGATCGACGACACCGCGGAGATCGTGGCGCTGCTGAAGGAGCGCTTCCCGAACATCAACGGGCCGCACAAGGAAGACATCTGCTACGCCACCACCAACCGCCAGCTCGCGGTGAAGAAGGTGGCGCCGGTGGTCGACGCGCTCATCGTCGTCGGCGCCCCCAATTCGTCGAACTCGCAGCGCCTGCGCGAGGTCGCCGAGCGCGAGGGCTGCGGGATTGCGGTGCTGGCGCAGCGTGCCACCGACATCGACTGGGACAAGTTCGGCAACATCAAGAGCCTCGGCATCACCGCGGGTGCGTCCGCGCCGGAAGTGATCGTCGAGGAGATCATGGACGCCTTCGCCGAGCGCTACACGCTGCATGTGGAGACGGTCTCGGCCGCGGAGGAGAACGAGTTCTTCCCGCTGCCGCGTCAGGTGCGCCCCGAAGCCGCCGCCGAGTAGACCTTTATGGCGGTCTACACCGACGTTGCCGCCGACGAGCTTGCGGATTTCCTGAAGCAATACGAGCTCGGCGAATTGCTCTCCTACAAGGGTATCGCCGAGGGCGTCGAGAATACCAACTTCCTGCTGCATACGACCGAGGGCTCGTTCATCCTCACGCTCTACGAGAAGCGCGTGGCGAAGAACGATTTGCCGTTCTTCCTCGCCCTGATGACGCATCTGGCCGAGCACGGCATCAACTGCCCGCTGCCGGTGAAGGGAAGAGACGGCGAGGCGTTGCGCGAGCTGTCGGGGCGTCCCGCGGCGATCATCACCTTTCTCGAAGGCATGTGGCCGCGCAAGCCGAACGTGGCCCATTGCGCCGGTGTCGGCTGGGCGCTGGCGAAGATGCATCTGGCCGGTGCGAATTTTGCGGTTCGGCGCGCCAATGCGCTGTCGGTCGCGGGCTGGCGGCCCCTGTTCGATGCGGCTTCGAACCGCGCCGACGAGGTGCAGCCGGGCCTGCGCGCTTTCCTGGCGACCGAGCTCGACCATCTCTCGAGCGGGATCTGGCCGGGCGATCTGCCGGAGGGCGTGATCCACGCCGACCTCTTCAACGACAACGTCTTCTTCCTCGGCGACCAGCTCTCGGGGATCATCGACTTCACCTTCGCCTGCAACGACATGCTGGCCTATGATGTCGCGATCTGCCTCAACGCCTGGTGCTTCGAGCCGGATCATTCCTTCAACGTCACCAAGGCGCGCGCCTTCCTCAATGCCTATGGCCGCGTGCGAAAGCTGAGCGAGGCCGAAGAGGCCGCACTGCCGCTGCTGGCGCGGGGTGCTGCGATCCGCTTCCTGCTGACGCGGCTGGTCGACTGGCTCAACGTCCCCGAAGGCGCGCTGGTCAAGCCGAAGGATCCGCTGGAATATGTCCGCAAGCTGCGCTTCCACCAGAGCGTGACGAGCGTACGCGATTATGGGCTGATGCCGTCAGGATTGGTCGCGTGAGCGAGCTTCCCAATGTCACGATCTATACCGATGGCGCCTGCTCGGGAAATCCCGGGCCGGGCGGCTGGGGCGCGATCCTGAAGTTCGGCGACAAGGAAAAAGAGCTGAACGGCGGCGAGCGCCACACCACCAACAACCAGATGGAGCTGATGGCGGCGATCTCGGCGCTCGAAGCGCTGAAGAAGCCGTGCACGGTCGATCTCTACACCGACAGCCAGTATGTCCGGCAGGGCATCACCGGCTGGATTCATGGCTGGAAGCGCAACGGCTGGCGCACCGCCGACAAGAAGCCGGTGAAGAATGTCGAGCTATGGCAGCGCCTCGATGCCGCGCTGAAGGCGCACGAGGTCCGCTGGCATTGGGTCAAAGGCCATGCCGGGCATCCAGAGAACGAGCGTGCCGATCAGCTGGCGCGGGACGGGATCGTGAAGGCTAGGTTGCAGCAGAGGCTGGCGGAGTAGGGGGCTGCCGGCGCTCCACTCACTGCCGTCATCCCGGCGAAAGCCGGGATCCATACCCACCGGGTCGAGTTTGGCGAAGACTCGTGGTGACCAGCTCGCTCCGCTACTCCACCCTGAGAGTATGGGTCCCGGCGTTCGCCGGGACGACACCGAGTGATTGGCTGAAGGCGGTGGCCGCCTTACAGCTGCCCAAGCAGCGTATCCCCGCCGGAGACCTCGACCTTGCCGGGCATCGCCTCGAGGTTCAGCTTCTTCACCACGCCGTCCTCGACCAGCATCGAATAACGCTTGGAGCGGATGCCGAGGCCGTTGGCGGAGGCGTCCAGCTCCATGCCGATCGCCTTGGTGAAATCGGCATTGCCGTCGGCGAGAAAGATAGCCTCGTCGCGCTGGTCGGTGTCGCGCTTCCAGGCGTTCATGACGAAGGCGTCGTTGACGGACACGATGGCGATGCTATCGACGCCCTTGTCCTTCAGGGCATAGGCGTTGAGGAAGATGCTCGGCAGATGCATCTTGTGGCAGGTGCCGGTATAGGCGCCGGGCACCGCGAACAGCGCCACCTTCTTGCCCTTGAAGATATCGTCGGTGGTCTTCACCTGCGGGCCTTCCGCCGTCATCACGCGGAATTTCGCCTCGGGCAGCTTGTCGCCAGTCTGGATCGCCATTGTCGGTCTCCCTGAATATCGATCCCGCTTATTAGACCGTGCCGCGGGCCTGCACAATATTGCTGGCGGGCGAAGCGGTGAGGGTGGGGCCCCTTCACCGTGATGTCATCAACCGGCGAAGCCGCCCTTGTCGAGGAAGGCCTGCTCTTCCTCGGTGCTGTCGCGGCCGAGCAGGTGGTTGCGGTGGGGAAACCGGCCGAACCGCTGGATGATGTCGGCGTGCTCCCGGGCGTATTTCAGGTTTTCAGCATTCTCGGTGTTCTGAAACAGCGCGACGCAATGCAGCTGGTCGGGCAGGTGCTCCGAATGCATGAAGGGCAAATAAAGGAATTCGAGCAGGACCGGATCGACCCTGGCATCGACACCGCGATCGATCGCCCGGCGGGCGACGTCGCGCGCCAGCGCATCGCTGGCAAAGGCCTGGGGCGTGCCGCGGAACATGTTGCGGGGGAATTGGTCGAGCACGATGACCAGCGCGAGTGCGCCGTCGTCGCTGCCTTCCCATGATGCCAGGTCGCCGGCGATCGCCTCCTGCCACAAAGCAAGAAAGCGGCGCCTGACTTCCGCGTCGAAAGCGTCGCTGCGCTCGTACCAGCGCTCGCGGCCGGCCTCGCGCCAGAAGGCGAGAATGCCCGATGGCGTGATATCGCCGACCGCGGTCATGAATCGGCGACGCGCTTACGCCGCCTGAGCCTTCTTCTCGTCGCGCAGCTCGCGTCGCAGGATCTTGCCGACATTGGTCTTGGGCAGGTCGCTCCGGAATTCGATGTGCTTGGGCACCTTGTAGCCGGTGAGCTGCTCGTGACAGAATTTGATCACCGCCTCAGCGGTGAGGTTCTGATCCTTCTTCACCACGAAAGCCTTCACCGCTTCGCCCGACTTGGAATCGGGGATGCCGATCACGGCGCATTCGAGCACGCCCGGATGACTCGCGATCACTTCCTCGATCTCGTTCGGATAGACGTTGAAGCCCGAGACCAGGATCATGTCCTTCTTGCGGTCGACGATCTTGGTGTAGCCCTTCTCGTCCATGATGCCGATGTCGCCGGTGCGGAAATAGCCGTCCGCGGTCATCACCTTGGCGGTCTCCTCGGGCCTGTTCCAGTAGCCCGACATCACCTGCGGACCCTTGGCGCAGATCTCGCCCGCCTGGCCGAGCGGCACCTCGTTGCCGTCGTCGTCGCGGATCGAGATGTAGGTCGATGGCACGGGAATGCCGATCGTTCCGGTGAACTCGGTTGCCGTTGCCGGATTGCAGGTCAGCGTCGGCGAAGTCTCCGACAGGCCGTAGCCCTCGGCGATGAAGCAGCCGGTGATCGCCTTCCATTGATCGGCCACGGGGCGCTGCACCGCCATGCCGCCGCCGTTGGAGATCTTCAGCTTGGAGAAGTCGAGCTTCTTGAAATCAGGGTGGTGCATCAGGCCGTTGTAGAGCGTGTTCACGGCCGGGAAGCTGTTGACCTGGTATTTCGCCAGCTCCTTGACGAAGCCGGCGATGTCGCGCGGGTTGGGGATCAGGAGATTGCAGCCGCCGGCGCGCACCGCGAGCAGGTAGCAGGCCGTCAGCGCGAAGATGTGATAGAGCGGCAGCGCGCAGACGATCATGAGCTGGTCGACATGCGGCGGCGCGGCGAGCGCCGGCTGGAGCCAGGCGTCGTTCTGCAGGACGTTGGCGACGATGTTGCGGTGGAGCAGGGTGGCGCCCTTGGAGACGCCGGTGGTGCCGCCGGTATATTGCAGGAAGGCGACGTCGCCCGGCGAGAGTTTTGGCTTGTTGAAGGTCATGCCGCGGCCGGCCGACAGCGCATCGTTGAAGGAGATCGAGCCCGGCAGCGACCATGCCGGTACCATCTTCTTGACGCGGCGGACGACGAGATTGACGATCACGCCCTTGAAGCCGAGCAGGTCGCCCATGCTGCCGACGATCACGTGCTTGACCTGCGTCCTGGCGATCACCTGCTCGACGGTGTGGGCGAAGTTCTCCAGCACGATGATGGCTTCGGCGCCGGAATCCTTGAGCTGGTGCTCGAGCTCGCGCGGGGTGTAGAGCGGATTGACATTGACCACCGCGAAACCGGCGCGCAGCGCGGCGGCGGTCGCGATCGGATATTGCAGCACGTTCGGCATCATGATGGCGATGCGGGCGCCGCGCTGCAGCCCGCGGCCCTGCAAATAGGCGGCGAGCGCGACCGACATCTGGTCGAGGTCGCGATAGCTGATGGACTTGTCCATGCAGATGAACGCCTTGCGGTCGGCGAACTTGGTGAAGCTCTCTTCGAGAAGATCGACCAGCGATGCGTATTGGGTCGGCTCGATATCGGCGGGCACGCCGGGCGGATATTGCTTGAGCCAGATGCGCTCCATGGAAAACTCCCCTCATCTACCAGAGCCCGCTGTGTCTCGGGCTTGCCTCATTGCTGCCAGTATCGAGCCTGCCGGAACGGGTGGCAAGTCGTCGAGGCTTAAGACATCGGTCAGGGAGTGGCTACCGGAATCGTCGAGTTACCGCGCTGCCGCAGGTGCGAAGCGCGGGGCCCGGCTCGGCGCGCCGTTAACTGTTGTTGGCCGGCTTGGCGGCGGGCTTTGTCGCGGCCTTGGGCTTGGCGGGCTTCGGATCGCTGCTAGCCGCGGGCTTCTCGGCGGGTTTTGCCGCCGCGTCGTGCTTGGCGGCAGCATGCTTGGGCGCCGCAGGCTTCGCCGCGGTCTTCGCGTCGCTCTTATCGTTGCCCTTGGCCTCAGCCGGCTTGGCGACAGGCTTCACGGCCGCTGTCTTGGTGTCCTTGGCGGCGTCCTTGCCCGCGTCTTTCGGCTTGTCGGCCGCGTCAGGCTTCTTGGCCACGCGCGACTTCTTGCCACGCGGCTTTGACGCGGCCTGCTGGTCGGCATCGGCCGCGACCGCCGCGATCAGGGCGGTGCCGGTGCGGGTCGGGCCGGTATAGACCAGCACGGGCTCGGCCGCCGCGGGAGCCGAGGCCATCAGCTCGGAGGCCTTCATCAGGGGCGGCTGGAGGCCGGCGGTGAAGAAGGTCACCTGGGCTTCGCCGCCGGTGGCCGAGGCCGATCCGCTGGTGCCGCCATTGGCCGCAATCAGCGCATCGTCGTCGTCGCTGGCCGGCCGCTTGCGATGGCCGCCGCACATCTCGTCGCGCAGGTTCGGCGGCGAGGCATCGACCGGCACGAGGTTATCGACCGTGCCGAGCGAGGGGCGCAGCCACGTCAGATTGTCCTGGCTGAAGCCGCGCTCCAGCAGTTGCGCCGCCTTCACCGCGCGCGCGGTGCCGGAATTGGCGCCGAGCACCACCGCGATCAGCCGGCGCCCGTTGCGGGTGGCCGAGGCGACGAGGTTGTAGCCGGAGGCGCAGATGAAGCCGGTCTTGAAACCGTCGGCGCCGGGATAGCGGCCGATCAGCTTGTTGAAATTGCCGGTGGTGCGCTTGCCGAAGCGGATCGCCGGGATGTGCACGAAGTATTCGTATTCCGGCAGGTCGCGCAGGAACGAGCGCGCGAGGATGCCGAGGTCGCGCGCCGACGTGATCTGGCCGTCGGCGGGCAGGCCGTTCGGATTGACGTAGCTGGTCTGCGTCATGCCGAGCTTCTTCGCGGTATCGTTCATCATCGCGGAGAAACCGTCGATCGAACCGCCGACGCCTTCGGCGAGCACCACGGCCATGTCGTTCGCCGACTTGACCATCATCATCTTCAGCGCGTTGTCGACGGTGAGCTGCGTTCCCGGACGGAACCCCATCTTCGAGGGCGACTGCGAGGCCGCCGTCGGCGATACCGTGAGCAGCGTGTCGAGCGTCAGCCTGCCGTCCTTGACCGCCCTCAACGTCACATAGGCTGTCATGATCTTGGTGACGGAGGCCGGATACCAGGGAATGGTCGCGTTATCGGCCTGCAACACCTTACCGGTGTCGGCCTCGATCAGCAGCAGCGCTTCGGCGCTCGCCCCGCGCGGCGCGAGCAGCGCGGCACATGCGAGCGTGGCAGCGAACAGGTTGAACAGCGATTTGCGAAGCAGCGGGCGTAGGGCGTGCACTATCCGATTCCGGTCCTTGGAGACCCGCCTGATACGGGCGGTGCTCGTGATCTGATTGTCGGTTCTGAAATCCAGCGCCGCCGCTTGCGGCGCCGCAAACCTATACCGGCTGGTGCGTCGAGAACAGGGGCATGAGTGGGGTATTCCGCAATGAAATAGGCCGAATTTCGACGATCCTGTGGGGACTTGCTACGGGGATTTGGCAGCAGTCGCAGCAGCCTCTGCGGCTGTCACACTGGCCCGTGTGGTCTCGTGAACCATGAACTGGGCCCTGGCGAGCTCGGCGAAATGGCCGCTCTTGGCCACGAGTTCGTCGAAAGTTCCACTTTCGATCACCCGTCCGTTCTCGAACACCAGGATCCGCGTGGCGTTGCGGATGGTGGAGAGCCGGTGCGCGATCACGAAGGTGGTGCGGCCCTTCATCACTTCGTCGAGAGCGGCATTCACCTTGGCCTCGGTGAGGGCGTCGAGCGCGGAGGTAGCCTCGTCCAGAATCAGGATCGGGGGATCCTTCAGCAGCGCGCGGGCGATCGACAGCCGCTGCCGTTCGCCGCCGGAGAGCATGCGGCCGCGCTCGCCGGCGTTGGTCTCGAAGCCACCGCTGCGCTCGATGAAATCGAGCGCCTGGGCACGCTCGGCCGCCTTGCGCATCTCGGCCTCGGTCGCGTCCGGCTTGCCGACGCGCAGATTCTCCTCGATCGAGCGGTTGAACAGCAGCGCCTCCTGGAACACGACGCCGATATTCCGGCGCAGCGAGGTCAGCGTGACGCCGCGCACGTCCATGCCGTCGATCTTGATGAAGCCGGATTGCGGGTCGAAGGCGCGGTGCAGGAGCGCGATCGCGGTGGATTTGCCAGCGCCGGTCGGACCGACCAGCGCGATGGTCTGGCCGGGCAGCGCGGTGAAGGTGAGGTCCTCGATCGCCGGCCGCTTGCCGTCGTAGGAAAAGGTGACGTCGTTGAACTCGACGAGGCCGGACAGCCTGCCGGCGTCGATCGCGTCGGGCCGGTCGTGCACTGCGGGCACGGCGTCGAGCACATTGAAGAATTCGCGCAGGCGAGGCGCTTCCATGAACACGTTGTTGATGAAGCTCACCACCTGCTCGAGCTTCTGGATCAGCAGCGTCGCAAAGCTCACGAACATCACGATCTCGCCGACCGAGGTCAGCCCCTGGTCGTGCAGCGCGATGCCGAGCGTGAAGATCGCGAGCACGGTGATGGTGGTGGAGGCGCGCGTGATGACGGTGACGAGCGCCCACCATGACAGCACCGGCATCTGCGCGGCCAGCAACTCGTCGGCGACGGAGCGCAGTCCCTTCACCTCGGATTCGACGCGCACGAAGCTCTGAACCAGCGCGACATTGCCGAGTGCATCGGAGGCGCGCGCGGACAGCTCGCTATATTGCTCCTCGACCGCCATCTGCATGCCGAAGGTCTTGCGCACCACGAAGGTCGTCAGTGCGGTGAAGACGATGCAGAGCACGAACAGCAGGATCGCGAGCCGCCAGTTCAGGTAGAGCGACAGCGGCAGCAGCACAACGACCGAGAGGATCGCGGCAAAGTGCTCGCGGAAGAAGCCGAGCCACAGCCGCCACAAGGCGTCGGTGCCGTTGAGCATCACCTTCATCAGCCGGCCCGAATGGGTGCCGGAATGGAAGGTCAGCGGCAATTGCAGGATGTGCTCGAAATAATCGGTCAGCACCGCCTGGCGCTGGCGGTGCGAGAGCCGGTCGGCCTGCAAGGCCACGAGCGCGCTGCAGAGAATAGTGAACAGCCCGAACGCGACCCAGGCTACCAGGAACGGCCAGGCCGAGCTCGACCCGGCCACCGTCTTGCCCGACAGCACGTCGACGATCCGCCCGAACAGTACGGGCTCGGCGAATTGCGAGGCAGCGAGCAGGAGGTTGGCGACCGCGAGCAGCCAGCCCAGCCGCGCCTCCTTGCCGAGCAGCTCGAGAACACGTGTGTAGAGACGGAGGATGGGCATGCGGGCTAACGAACTCGAGCGGGTAACGGAGCCCGTATTTTAAGCAGGGATCGCGCGGGAGATATAGCGGAAGCTGTCAGTTTTGCTCAGTTGATCAGCCGCCCCGCCACCGGCGGCAGGTACCGGTCGTCGAAGATGTCGCCCGCCGTGGGCCGTTTGCGGAATTTGAAGTCCTGCGCGATCTGGTCGATCGAGCGCTCCAGGCGCGCGGGCTCGACGCCGCCGAGGCCGTTGCGCTTGACCTCGTCGGTCAGGATGTTGTCGACGAGGACGGTGCGCAGGCGCTCCAGCTCCAGGTCGCGGTCGCCGTCGTCGATGCGGCCAGCGGCCTCGTCCGCCGCACGTGCCGGCTCCTTGATGGTCGCATTGATGCCGGCGATCAAGGCGCGGACGAAGCCCTTCACGGCGTCCGGCTTCGCCGCGGCGAAGGCGGGATTGACCACCACGGCGAAGCCATAGGCCTCGCAGCCATAGTCGGCATAACGCAGCACGACGAGATCGGCTCCGGGCACGCCGCGGTCGCGCAGGTTCACCGCGGAGAGATAGTTGAAGCCTGCGACGGCATCGACCTGCCCTGCGGACAGGATCGGCTCGCGGACCGCAGCGCCAATCTTGTGGAATCTGACGCGCGATGCCTTGATGCCGTTCTGCTGCGCCAGCGCCGGCCACAGCCGCATCGACAGGTCGCCGTCGGCAACGCCGACGGTCTTGCCGTCGAGATCGGGCAAGAGATGGATGCCGCGGCTCCTGCGCGCGACGATCGCGTAGGGCGCGCGGTTGAACAGCACGAACACCGCCTTGACCGGCGCCGAGTCCTCCTTGTCGCGAAGGCGGATCAGCTCGTTGATGTCGATCAGCGCAAGCTCGCTGTCGCCCTTGGCGACGCGTGCGAGCGCCTCCGGCGAGCCGGCTGCGCTGTTGAAGGACACGTTGAGACGTTCGGCGCTGAACCTGCCGTCCTTCGCCGCAAGGAAGAACGGCGCCATGCTCGCGTCGAGCGGGCGGTCGAAGGTGAAATGGATCGCAACGGACGGCGCAGCGGTCTCGGCCGCACTGACATCGCGTGCAACGAGCGTTGCAAGCGAGATCGAGAGAGCCAGCAGGCAACGCAGGGCGGTCGTCTTGAATCCTGACATCGATTGCGCCGGGTTCCGCATTGTTATGGTTTCGTGACGCTTTACGGCAGCCGGCTGCGGCCAGTCTCTCCGCGCCAACATGAACGGCAGATGAGCGGCGGTTGCGGCACGATTACGCAACCCCGTTCAGCTTGTGTTGGGGTTGGGGAACCCAACTTAGGCTGTGCGGGTTTGAAAGGCATGAGCCTGTCCGCAGGCGTCCATTCCAGGTCCCAAGGAGGGCCCAAGACATGTTCGAGCGATTCTCCAAGTTTGCGGGCCGAAAGGCCGTTCTTGCCACCGCGGCGGTGTTGGCGCTGACCGCGCTTGCCCCGACCGCATCCTATGCAGGCGGCCGTCACTGGCATGGTGGCGGAGGCGGCGCGGCCGCAGCTGCGGCTTTCGCGGCCATCGGCACCGGTCTTGCCATCGCCGCGACCCGTGACTCCTATGCCTATGACTACGGTCCGGGCTATGGCTATTACGGCGGTCCCGCCTATTACAGCGGCCCTTCCTACGGGCCCTATTATGGTCCAGGCCCGAACTTCCAATATCAGCGCTACGGCGGCACCGCTCCGTCCGAGTTCTGCGGCCAAGGTTACTACCAGAACTGCTACTAGCTCTGGCAGCTGGAGTTGACCATGACAGGCCGTCGCGCTTGCCGCGCCGGCCTGTTTTCTGCTTTTATTGCCGCGCGTTAACACGCTCGCCATTTGTTTAGAGTAGTTTTGAGTACCATGAGTGATTCGCTTGAGCGGCTATATCTGGCTGTGCTCGCGGCCAGGGATCTTGATCCGGCAACATCGCGTACGGCCCGGCTGTTTCAGCGCGGGCCCTCGAAAATGGCAAAGAAGCTCGCCGAAGAGGCCATCGAGGTCGTGATCGATGCCGTCAATGGCGATACCGACGCCGTGATCCGGGAAAGCGCCGATCTCCTGTACAATCTCACCGTGCTCTGGGCCTCTGCGGGCGTGCGCCCCGAGGACGTCTGGCGCGAGATGACGCGGCGGGAAGACATGCTCGGCATTGCCGAGAAGCTGCCGAAATCGTCGATGAAGCTGCCCAAGGTCGCGTCACCGCGCGTGGCTGCCAGGCGGCCAATTGTCGCGCTCGAGGGGCGTGCCGCGCGCAAGCGCCACTAGAAACGTCATAATTCGCCTCAATCTCGGCATGGACAAATCCGTCCCATGGTGCTTCATCGCGGCGCCATGCTGAAACGTATCTACGACTGGTGCATCGACGCCGCTCACAAGCCCTACGCGCTCTGGATCATGGGAGCGGTGTCTTTCGCCGAAAGCTCCTTCTTTCCGGTGCCGCCGGATGTGATGCTGATTCCGATGTCGCTGGCGCGCCCGCAGCGCGCCTGGCTCTACGCGGCCGTCTGCACCATCACCTCGGTGCTCGGCGGCATCCTGGGCTACGCCATCGGCGCGCTGCTGTTCGACTCGGTCGGTCATTGGCTGATCCAGGTCTACGGCCTCGGCGACAAGGTCGACGCCTTCCGTGCCTCCTATGCGGAGTGGGGCGCGGTGATCATCCTGCTCAAGGGTTTGACGCCGATCCCCTACAAGCTCGTCACCATCACCTCGGGCTTTGCCGGCTACAACATTCTGTTGTTCACCATCTGCTCGATCGTCGCGCGCGGCGGACGCTTCTTCATCGTCGCCATCCTGCTCAACCGCTATGGCGATTGGATCCGGGTCCAGATCGAGAAGCATCTCGGTCTCGTGGTGGCGGTCGGTGCTGCCGTGCTGGTGCTCGGCTTCGTGGTGGCGATCAAGTTGATCTAGAGCATGATCCGGATCCGAAGGGCCGCGTCAGCGCAAGGTGTGAAGCGGTTTTCCCTCGCGACAAACGCGGAACGCGTTTGCGCGGAGATCATGCTCACTTGGTAACCCGCGCTTTGCCGCCGGGCCGGGTTCGGCTACGGTTGCCGTCATGATGGTTCGATCCGGCAATCCGGCCTTGCGGCTCGGGACGCTGATATCAGCAGTGCTGCTGGTCCTGCTCGGTGCCGCCGGGACCGGATGGCCGCAATCCGCTCCGCCGGTGCTTGGCTTGCAGGAGCAGGGGCCGAAGGCCGCGCCTCAGCCGTCGACGCCCGCTCCATCGGCGCCGCCGGCGGTAGCGGAAAATCCCGGGCTGATCAATGAAATGGGCAAGCTGTTCGACAAGCTGCCCTCGATCCTGCCGCCGATCAAAAGCCCGAGCGAGACCATGAACGATCTGTCGCGGCTGGCGAAGCCTTCGACCATGGTGTCGGGCCGGGTGGCCTGTCCGCCCTCGTCCAACGGCGCGCCCGATTGCAAGCAGGCCGCCGACCAGCTCTGCCAGAGCAAGGGCTACAAGGACGGCAAGAGCCTGAATGCCGACTCCGCGGAAAAATGCTCGGCCAAGGTCCTGATTCCCGGCAGGGCTCGCAAGCCGGACGACTGCCGCACCGACACTTTCGTGACCAGCGCGCTGTGCCAGAACTAGAGGACGTCGCGCGAGCAACAAGGAGCGCCCATGAGCCGTACGGAGCAGGACTTCCTCGGACAGCGTGAGATCGCCGACGACATCTATTACGGCGTCCAGACCATCCGGGGTAAGGAGAACTTCCACATCACCGGCATTCCGATGAACCAGGAGCCTTACTTCGTGAAGGCGCTCGGTTACGTCAAGAAGGCCGCCGCCATGGCCAATCGGGATCTCGGCGCGATCGAGGCCAAGGTCGCGGACGCGATCATCCTCGGCTGCGACCGCGTGATCGCCGGCGACATGATGGACCAGTTCGTCACCGACTTCATCCAGGGCGGCGCCGGCACCTCCACCAACATGAACGCCAACGAGGTGATCGCGAACCTCGCGCTGGAATCGCTCGGCTTCGGCAAGGGCGACTATCAGCACGTCAGCCCCAACGATCACGTCAATTACGGCCAGTCGACCAACGACACCTATCCGACCGCCTTTCGCCTCGCGCTGATCCTGCGGCTCGAGAGCTACATGACCGCGCTGCGTCAGCTCCAGGAAGCGTTCTTCGCCAAGGGTCGCGAGTTCGATCGTGTCCTGAAGATGGGCCGCACGCATCTGCAGGATGCCGTGCCGATGTCGCTCGGGGCCGAATTCCGGGGCTGGGGCACCACGATCGGCGAGGAGGTCGACCGCATCTCGGAAGCGCGTGCGCTGCTGCGCGAGATCAATCTCGGCGCCACCGCGATCGGAACCTCCGTCACGGCTGCGGTCGGCTATCCCAAGCTCGCGGTCCGGCACCTCAGCGCGCTGACCGGCGTCGACTTCATTCTCGCCGGCGACCTCGTCGAGGCGACCTCCGACACCGGCGCCTATGTGCAGCTCTCGGGCGTGTTGAAGCGCACCGCGAGCAAGCTGACCAAGATCTGCAACGACATCCGTCTGCTCGCCTCCGGCCCGCGTGCCGGCTTCAACGAGATCAACCTGCCGCAGCTGCAGCCGGGCTCCTCGATCATGCCGGGCAAGGTCAATCCCGTGATCCCCGAGGTCGTCAACCAGACCAGCTTCCTCGTCATCGGCCTCGACACCACGGTGACGCTGGCCGCCAGCGCCGGCCAGCTCCAGCTCAACGTGATGGAGCCGGTGATCTCGTTCGCGCTGTTCTTCTCGATCCGCACCATGGAGCGCGCGGTCAACAGCCTGCGCGAGAATTGCGTCGTCGGCATCACTGCCAACGAGGAGCACACCCGCAACATGGTGCTCAACTCGCTCGGCATCGTCACCGTGCTGAAGCCGCTGCTCGGCTACAAGCAATGCGCCGAGATCGCGCGCGAGGGCTACAAGAGCGGCAAGTCGCTGCACCAGATCGTGGTGGCCGAACGCAAGCTGCTGACGCAAGAGAAGTGGGACGAGATGTTCTCGTTCGAGCGGCTGATCAATCCGGATCTGCTGGGGTAGGCGGTCGCTGTCATTCCGTGGCGCGCGTAGCGCGAGCCCGAAATCCATCTCGCTACGCGCATTGATGCCCGATGAATTCCGGGTTCGACGCTGACGCGTCGCCCTGGAATGACGAGGAAAGAATTCCGCATCTTGGAATAGTGTCGCGGGGTGCCGCCTACGGCGCCAAAACGCAATACTTGACAGTGGAAAGATTGCCTTGTTGGTATGGCGGTCAACCTTCCATTGACCTGCCAACAGAGGATCGTCCTGCAATGTCCATGCCTGCCTTGTTCAAAGGACGCCTGTCGATCCCCGTGATCGGCTCGCCGCTCTTCATCATCTCGGTGCCCGATCTCGTGATCGCGCAGTGCAAGGCAGGTGTGGTCGGCTCGTTTCCGTCACTGAACGCGCGGCCGCCGGAGCTGCTCGACGAATGGCTGGCGCGCATCACCGAGGAGCTCGCGGCCTATGACCGCGCGCATCCCGACAAGCCCTCGGCGCCGTTCGCGGTCAACCAGATCGTGCACAAGTCGAACAACCGTCTCGACCACGACATGCAGCTCTGCGCCAAGTACAAGGTGCCGATGATCATCTCCTCGCTCGGCGCACGCGAGGAGCTGAACCAGGCCGTGCACAGCTGGGGCGGCATCGTCTTCCACGACGTGATCAACCAGAAATTCGCCCACAAGGCGATCGAGAAGGGCGCCGATGGCCTGATCCTGGTCGCGGCCGGTGCCGGCGGCCATGCCGGCACCATTTCGCCGCTGGCCTTCGTCGCCGAGACGCGAAAATGGTTCGACGGCCCGATCGCGCTGTCGGGTGCGATCGGCAACGGCAAGGCGATCCGCGCCGCACGCATCTTAGGGGCCGACTTCGCCTATATCGGCTCGGCCTTCATCGCGACCAAGGAAGCCAATGCGGTGGAGAAGTACAAGGAGATGATCGCGGGCTCGACCGCCGACGACATCGTCTATTCCAACCTCTTCACCGGCGTGCACGGCAATTATCTGAAACCCTCGATCCTCGCCGCCGGCATGGATCCGGAAAATCTGCCGACCTCCGATCCCTCCAAGATGAATTTCGGCACCGACGCTTCCGGCGAGCGCGCCAAGCCGAAGGCCTGGAAGGAAATCTGGGGCTCGGGCCAGGGCATCGGCAGCGTAGAGAAGGTTATGCCTGCCGCCGAGTTGATCGCGCGCTTCAAGAAGGAATACGACGAGGCGATCGATCCGCCGTTGTAGTTTCTCGTGTCCGGGACGCGGTGCAGTGCGTAGCATTGCTCCGCAGAGCCGGGACCCATCGCCGCAAGGCACGGACCCCGGATCAGCAGCGCACCGCTACGCGCTGCGCAGCGTCCGGGGAACGTCAACCAAGACTGATTAAAACATGCCCCCCATCTACCGTGTCGACGGCGACAGCGTCGTCACCAGTCCGGATGCCGCCGGTCCCTGGGATCGGCGCATGCAGCACGGCTCGGCGCCGGCCTCGCTGGTGACATGGGCGGCCGAACGCATTCCGACGCCTGCTCCGATGGATATCGCGCGCGTCACCATCGATCTGATGCGGCCCGTTCCGGTCGCGCCGCTGACGATCGTGACTGACGTCTTGCGTGAGGGCCGCAAGATCCAGCTCTGCGAAATCAAGCTGCTCGCCGACGGTTTGCAGGTCGTCGGCGCCACCGTGCTCAAGATCAGGCGCCAGGCGCTGTCGTTGCCCGCCGACGTCAAGGCGGTGCCGGTGACGCTGCCCATGCCGGAGGACGCGCTGGTCGAGGACGGTCACGCCGCCACCAGCCCGTTCGTGCGTTCGGTCTCGATGCGCGCCGCGCGTGGCCGCTTCGGCCAGGCCGGCGCCGGCGCGATCTGGTTTCGCGTCGATCATCCGCTCATCGAGGGCGAAGCGATCTCGCAGGCCATGCGCGCCGTGGTCGCCGCCGATTTTTCCAACGGCACCGCCTCGACGCTCGATTTTCGCGCCTGGACCTACATCAACGCCGACCTCACCGTGAATTTCTCGCGCCAGCCCATTGGCGATTGGATCCTGCTCGACGGCGACTCCTGGATCGGACCCGACGGCGCGGGGCTCGCAATGTCGCGGCTGGCGGACCGGCAAGGCTATTTCGGCCGCGCGGTGCAGAGCCTGGTGATCGAGAAGCGGTGAGCGTGACGGCCTTTGCTGCTGTCGCTCTGTGAGCCGATTGAACGGCAGGCTTCCGCCGCCGCGGAAGGGATGCTTGGTCGTGTGCGACGAGGCATCCTGCCAGTTCACATTCCGTAGAAGATCTTGATCTCCCACAGCACCACGACGATAGCCGTGATCAAGGTGACCGCGGCGACTGCACTTTCCAGGGAAGCGACTCTCATTGCTTACTCCGCTTCCCAGCCCCGTCAGCGGTCTAGGTGATTCCCCGATTCGCCTGCAATCGGGCGGCCATTGCCGGCGCATACTCCGTTGCTCGTTGTGGTGCCGGGGCCACAATCATACCGTAAAATCCCGGGGTTTTACCCCACCATCCGGTCCCGCCCGCTCCAGAACCCCGCACGCAATACCTTCTTGTCGACCTTGCCGACACCGGTCATCGGCAGCTGCTTCACGAACTGGATCTGCTTGGGCGCATGCGCCGAGCCTTTTCGCGTCTTCACGAGGTTGATCAGCTCGTCCGGATCAGGCCTTGCGCCCTCGCGCGGCACGACGATGGCGGTGACGGCCTCGCCCCATTTCTCGTCGGGAATGCCGACGACCGCGACCATGGCGACATCGGCGTGCTGCGACAGCACGTCCTCGACCTCGCGCGGAAAGATGTTGAAGCCCCCGGAGACGATCATGTCCTTCTTGCGGTCGAGGATGAACATGTAGCCGCGCTCGTCCTTGCGCGCGATGTCGCCGGTGTGGACCCAGCCGTTCTTCAGCGTCTCGGCGGTGATGTCGGGCCGCTTCCAGTATTCCGCCATCACGTGCGGGGCGCGCACGCAGATCTCGCCGGCCTCGCCGGTCTTCACCTCCTGGTCGTTGTCGTCGAGGATCTTGACCTCGCAGGCTGCGATCGGGAAGCCGCAGGACAGGAACAGCTCGGGTGCCTTAAGATCGTGGTCGGCTTTGCGCAGCACCGAGACCGGGTAGCATTCGGTCTGGCCATAGAGCTGCGAGAACACCGGCCCGATCCGCTCGATGCCCCCGACCAGCCGGTTCGGCGACATCGCCGACGCCCCGTAGAGCACCAGCTCGAGCGAGGACAGGTCGGTCTTATCAAGCGAGGGATGATCGAGCAGCACGTAGATCATGGTCGGCACGAACAGCGTGAAGTTGATGCGCTCGCGCGCGATCGTGGTCAGCACGGCCTCGGGATCGAATCCCTTCAGCATGTGCACGGTGCCGCCGCGCATCAAGGTCGGCAGCACTTTCGTGCCCGCGACATGGCTGATCGGGGCGACCGTGAGGTAGCGGGCGGCGTCGGGGATCTCGAAATCGGCGAGGATCGCAGCGGCGGCTCCGGCGTTCTCGCGGTGATAGCGCAGCGCGCCCTTGGATTTGCCGGTGGTGCCGCCGGTGTAGTTCAGCGTGGAGAGATCGTCGAGACCGGCGAGGCACCGCGCGCTGGCGTGTCCCGCGCTCTCGATCGCCGCCAGCAGATCGACACCGTAACCGGCCGGCCCCGTGGTGAAGACCGCCTTCAGCCGGGTTGCCCTCGCGGAGAGCTCGCCGCCGCGGTCGCGGAAGGCGGCTGCGTCGACCACCAGCATCACGGCCTCGGAATCCTCGAGTTGGAACAGCTGGTCCTCCAGCGATCCTAGCGGATGCAGCCAGGTGATGCAGAGCCGCGACAATTGCGCAGCGACACCGGCGCACCAGCTGTCGGCGCGGTTCGCGGTGAGGAAGGCGACGCGCGCGCCCGCCTGCAGGCCAAGCCGCATGAACACGCCCTGGATGCGTCCGATCAGGTCGAGAGTGCCCTGATAGCTCAGCGATCCCTCGGGCCAGGCGAACGCTGTGCGGCCGGGATAGCGCGACAGCGCCCGTAGCGTCTGCGCACAAGTCGGGGACGATGCGTGGAGCGGATCGGACATATGTTTCCTCGTTGCTTTGTCACCGGCTTCTGGCGTGCCAATGTTGCCGATGACGCTAGCACAGAGACTGCGGGAGGAAACGACAAAGCCCGCACCGGGAGGCAAGCGTGACGAGGAGATTTGCGTGCCATCAGATCGACTGCAACGCTTCGGCGATCGTCTCGCTCTGCCGCTGATCGCAGCGCCGATGTTCCTGGTGTCGGGCGTCGAGCTCATGGTCGCGGCCTGCCGCCATGGGGTGATCGGCAGCTTCCCCACCGCGAATTGCCGCAGCACGGAGCAGCTCGATGAATGGCTCACCGCGATCGCGACGCGCCTGCGCCGGCACGAAGACCAATCCGGCCGCAAGGCTGCGCCGCTCTGCCCGAACCTGATCGTGCATCGCTCCAATGCGCGGCTCGCGCAGGATCTCGCCGTGCTGCTGCGGCACAAGCCGGAGATCGTCATCACCTCGGTCGGCTCGCCCGCGCCTGTGCTGAAGCCGCTGCATGACGCCGGCGTGCTGGTGCTGGCGGACGTCGCCTCGATCCGCCACGCCGAACGGGCGGCGGAAGCAGGTGCCGATGGGCTCGTGCTGCTCACGGCGGGCGCGGGCGGGCAGACCGGCTGGCTCAATCCGTTCGCCTTCGTCCGCGCGGTGCGCGCATTCTACGATGGCATCATCGTGCTCGCCGGCGGCATCAGCGACGGCCAAGCGCTGCATGCGGCCGAAGTGCTCGGCTGCGATCTCGCCTATATGGGCACGAAGTTCATCGCGACGCGCGAGAGCATGGCGGACGAACGCTACAAGCGCATGCTGGTCGAGAGCTGCGCCGACGACATTCTGCTCACCACTGCGTTCACGGGGTTGCAGACCAGCATGCTGAGGCCGTCGATCGTGGCCGCCGGCCTCGATCCCGACGATCTCCCGGCACGCGGCGCGATCGATATCGCTGAGGATATCGACGTTGCCGCGCGCGAGAGCCGGCCAAAGCGCTGGCGCGACATCTGGAGCGGCGGGCACTCAACCTCGGGGGTGACGGACGTGCCGGCGCTTGACGAGCTGGTTGCGCGGACGCTCGCCGAATATCGTGCGGCGGGCGGGCCGTAGGCGCAGCCCGTCGAGCCGGGCCACGACGGTGTGGATCACGGTTAATCCCGGGCTCCTCCGCTCCCCTTATTTAACGGCAGATTAACCAACGCCGGCCAAGAATCCCCCTCACGGCCCGCCAGTCAGGGCCGAGAGGGACAGGCGATGGACTTCGATTTTCTCAACAGCAAGACAGCGGCTTCGCTGGACGAAATCCGCGTCCGCGTCGCTCATGCCCTGGCGCGCCACCCGCTGTGCCGCAACGTCCGGTTCGACATCGTCAGCGTCCCCCGCACCCGCCGGGGCGGCAACTGGACGGTGACGCTGCAATCGGTCGAGCCGCGCGCGGTGTGGGAGGCCTCGGAGATCGTCGCCGACATCCAGGACGCCTACGACCTTTCGGCAGCTGCCTGATTTCCTTGAGTTTTCCGGGCGATGTCGCCGCAGTCCGCGCGATTGCCGCCGCGATGGCACGGTTAAGCCTTAATTATCGCCCAGTTGTCGGGCAGTGATCACGTGGACTTGAAGTTGGGCGCGGAGAGACGTTTGTCCAAAGCCATCACCATCGTTGTGCTGACCTGTTTCCTCGTCCTGGGTGCCGCCACCACCGCCATTCTTGGCCGGGACAGCGTGCCCAGCGTCAGCGAAGAGATGATCGCGCAGACGCCTCCAGCCAAGCCGCTCGCCACCAACCGCGCCGCCAAGGCCGACCGTCTGGTTCCGACCCTGGCCCTGGCTTCGGCCGCGATCGAGCCGGTCCAGGTGCCGGCCGACAGGCTTTCGCGGGCGCCCGTGCTGGCCGAGCCGCTGCGCCAGGCCTTTGCCGCCGCCACGCCATCCGATTTCCCGATGCCCAAGGCGTCGTTGAATGCATCCGAAGCGCCCGCCGCGGCTGAAGTTCCCGCCGTCGAAGTTCCGGCCAAGCCGAAGGTTGTCGCCAAGCCGCAGCCGCAGAAACACTATACCCTGCTATCCGACGCACAGATCTCTGGCATCCGGGATCGGCTGAAGCTGTCTTCGTCGCAGGAATATTACTGGCCTTCGGTCGAGACCGCGCTGCGCAACGTCGTCCGCAAGATCTCGGCCAACAAACTCTCCAATCCGAACGCGCCACCCAGCGCGCAGATCGATCCGAATTGCGACGAGGTCCAGCAATTGAAGTCGGCCGCCATGCCGCTGCTGTTCCAGTTGCGTGACGATCAGAAGGAAGAAGTGCGCAAGCTCGCCCGCCTCATCGGGCTCGAAAAAGTCGCGCAGCAGATCTGACACGCGGGGTTCCTCCGGGAACCGCTCCTGCATCAGGAACATCTGGCAATCAACGTGCGTTGCTCGCCCCAAAGAGGGAGTGGATCAATGCGCGCCTCGACAGCTTATTTCGTCGGTGCCGGAACTATTATCGCGGCCATTGCCATCGGTCTTGGCGGGGGCATCGTTGCCGGCAACATCATGAACCCGGTCGCGTCCAAACAGGGCCCGGACACCAGCAAGATGGCGCAGCGCGCGGAGTCCGCGGGCGCGCCGGCACAGACGAGCGCGCCGTCGGAACGCGTCAATTATCTCACCGGCTCGCAAGCCTTCGGCGCAATGATTGCCGCGCCGGCGCAAGCCGAAGCGAAGCCGGAAGCTGTAAAGCCCGACACGCAGACCACTCAAGCGAATGCCGGACCGCCGGCGCCGCCGCCTTCGCCAGCGGCCGCGGTCGAGCCACCCAGGGAACAGTCCAAGGAACAGTCGAAGTCAGCAATCGGATCGCCTCCGCAGGCCGTAAAGCCGGCTGAGCAGCAGGCCTCGACCGAGCCCGCCTCTTCACCCGAGAACGCCTATGCCAAGGCGAGGGACTCCGATGCGAAGCGCGCTGCGTCCGAGCGGCGCCGGATGGAGCGCCGCGAGCGCTGGACCGAGCGCCGCCACTACGATTCCCGCGAGCAGCGCGGCTTGCGCGATCGCACCGATTGGGACGACGTCGCGCGCAACATCCGCGAAGATTCCGATGTGCGTGATTACGCCAGCCGGCCGCGCGGCGGCTTCCCGCAGATCAGGCTGTTCGGGCCCGACGACGACTAGCGCCTAAATTAGCTCGCGATCGCGGCTGCGATGGGAGAGCGGGACGCGGTCACTTCATTCCCGCGCGCCGCAATCCTTCCAGATAGTGCGCACGGTCCTCGTCCCGCAGCATCGGTAGCTCGCGCGTGATCCAGGCGAGCGAGACTTCGGGCTGGGCGCGGCGCAGGCCTTCCAGGGCGGACGCTGCCAGCGCCGGATCTCCTGACATCCCGGCGGCGGCCGTCAGCACGCGGTGCGCGCCGACGAAATCGCCGCGCTGCCGCATCGATTCCCGCGCCATCTGCACGGCTCCGTCATAGTCACGGCCGACGAACCTGGCATAGGCCGCAACCCCGCAATAGACCGCCGCGAGCGGATCGCGCGGGCTCAGCCGCAGCGCGCGACGTGCGGCGGCATCGCCGTCCTGCCATCGTCCGGCGTAGCACAGCGTCACGCCGTAAAAGGCGTGCGCCATCGCGAAGTTCGGGTTGAGCGTCAGCGCCAGCTCGAACTCCGCCAGCGCGTCGTCGAAGCGGCGGCGGAACAGATAGGTGTAGGCAAGGCCATGATGGGCCCAGGCATCCTCGCGATCGGCCTCCACCGCCGCGAGCGCCGCGCGTTCTGCGATCGGCACTGTCGCGGCCATGTCGGCCCAGCCCATATGCGCGCCGAAGATATGGCTGGTCGCGAGCAGTCCCAGCGCCTTGCCATAGGCGGGATCGATTGCGACGGCCTTTTCGAGCAGCCCTTGCGCGGCGGCATTGTCCTCGCGCGTGCTGCGCCAGTGATGCGACAGCGCGCGCATCAGGAGGTCCCAGGCATCCAGGCTGCCCGGCGGCTTCTGCTGGGCGCGAAAACTTTCGGCAGCGTAGAGCTGCGGCTCGATTGCGGCGACGATCGCCTCGGTGATCTCGTCCTGCACGGCGAAGATGTCGGCGAGCTCGCGGTCGTAGCGCTCGGCCCAGAGATGACTGCCGGTCGAGACGTCGTTGAGCTGGGCTGAGATGCGCAGGCGCTCGCCGCTCCGCCGCACGCTGCCTTCGACCACGTAGCGAACCCCGAGCTCCCGCGCGACCTCGCGGATGTGCACGGCGCGGCCCTTGTAGACGAAGGAGGAGTTGCGCGCGATGACGAAGAACCAGCGCAGCTTCGACAGCGCGGTGATGATGTCCTCGCTGATGCCGTCGGAGAAATAATCCTGCTCGGCCGCGCCGCTCATATTGGTGAAGGGCAGCACGGCGATCGCCGGCCGCTCGGGAAGCGTGAGTGCGGCGCGCTGCACCCGCGCGGCGTAGCCGGGCTCCGGCGCGATTGCGCCACCCATCGTGCTACCTTTGGCCTCGACATGGCCGACGAAGCGAAAGCCCTTGCGGGCGATGGTGCGGATCAGCGCCTGGCTCGCGCCACTGTCGCCGACGGCCTTGCGCGCCGCGTTGATCCGGCTGGTCAAGGTGGATTCGGAGACGCTTCGCCCGTGCCAGATCTTGTCGATCAGCTCGTCCTTGCTGACCACCCGATCGCGGTTCTGCATCAGGTGGACGACGAGATCGAAAACCTGCGGCTCTACGGCAACGGGAACCTGCTCGCGGCTCAGCTCGCGCCGGTCGGTATCGAGAAGGTGGTCCCGGAACAGAAACTGCACGTCGAAACTCAGGCCTCATTACGAATTGGGGCTAGCAAAAAACAAAATGAAATTTGGGTCGAAAACTGTGAGTCTGCCGAAGGGGCCGCTTGGTTCATCGCGATCGCGTGATGGCAGCCATGCCGTGCGATTGGGGTAGACGCTGTGTGGGCGACCTGTTGACCGGATGTTCCGTCCGAAATCGACCCGTCATCCTGAGGGGCGAGCCGCGCGGCGCAAGGCGCCGCGTGGGGAGCTTCGAAGGTGGGACGGCCACGATGCAGCCGGGCCGTCCATCCTTCGAGGCCTCCGCTTCGCTCCGGCACCTCGGGATGACGGGCGATCGTGCGATGTGCGTCGAATGTCGTCGTGCGGGACGAATGTGCGACGAGCCGCGAATGTTCCTTTGCCGGACCGCGTGCCCTGCGTAAGCTGTCGCCCACACAAACACCAACCACGAAGAAACGCCGATGCCTGCTTTTCCTGCCTCCACCACCGTGCTCGATTCCATGCTTTTCCGCGACGCCTTCGGTACGCCCGAGATGCGGGAGGTGTTCTCCGACGTCGCGCTGGTGGCACGCTATGCCGAGGTCGAGGTGGCGCTGGCGAAGGCTGAGGCGAAGTGTGGCGTGATCCCGCAGCAGGCCGCCGATCAGATCTCGGCGCGGACCGACGTCGCCGCTTTCGATTTCGATCTGCTCAGGCAGGAGACCGACATCGTCGGTTATCCGATCCTCCCTTTGGTGCATCAGATGGTGAAGCAGTGCGGCGAGGCCGGCCGCTACGTGCATTGGGGCGCGACCACGCAGGACATCATGGACACCGCCGTGGTGTTGCAACTGCGCGCCGCGTTCGAGATCGTCGAGCACGACATCGCCGAACTTCGCCGTATCCTCGCCGACCTCTCGAAGCGTTACCGGGACACACCGATGGCGGGCCGTACCCATCTCCAGCAGGCGCTGCCAGTGACCTTCGGCTACAAGACCGCGATCTGGCTCGCCATGTTCGACCGCCACGCCGAGCGGCTGACGCAATTGAAGCCGCGCGTGCTGGTCGGCCAGTTCGCCGGCGCCGCAGGTACGCTGGCCTCGCTCGGCGACAAGGGTTTTGAGGTGCAGGAGGCGCTCTGCGCGGAGCTGAAGCTCGGCATTCCCGCCTCGACCTGGCACGTCGCTCGCGACGGCTTTGCAGAAGCCGTGAACTTCCTTGCGCTCGTCACCGGCTCGCTCGGCAAGATCGCACTCGACATCATGATCATGGCCTCGACCGAGTTCGCCGAAGTCTACGAGCCCTTCGTGAAGGGACGCGGCGCCTCCTCGACCATGCCGCAGAAGCGCAACCCGATCTCGTCGGAGCTGATGCTGGCGGCGTCCAAGGCGGTGCGCCAGCACGCCGGCCTGATGCTCGACGCCATGGTGCAGGATTTCGAACGCGCCACGGGCCCCTGGCACGCCGAGTGGATGGCGATTCCGGAGAGCTTCGTGCTGACTGCCGGCGCGCTGCACCAGGCGAAGTTCGCACTCGCAGGCCTCATCGTGGATGAGGCGAAGATGAACGACAATCTTGCGGTCAGCCGCGGCCTGATCGTGGCCGAGGCGGTCATGATGGGGCTCGCGCCACAACTCGGCCGGCAGGAGGCCCATGACGTGGTCTATGATGCCTGCCGTCAGGCCAACGAGAAGGGAATGAGCCTGGCCGAGGCGCTGTCCGTGGACTCCCGGATATCGAGCCGCATCGATCGCGCCACAATCGAGGCGCTCACCTCACCGAAAAATTACCTCGGCCTCGCGCCCGCCATGGTTGACCGGGTGCTGAAATCGGCAACGCGTTGAAAACCAAAATGCGTGAAACTGCGTATCTTCTCCATGTCGCAATGTGCTCGCGCACTTGCGTCCCGCGATGCTAGACTTAGATTGAACGACAGACTTTCGGCAGAGGGCCCCGCATGACTGATCACCGCAATTCCGCCACTCCCATCGATCCCGTGAAGCTCGACCGGCTGGCCGAGGTGGCGGTGAAGGTGGGCCTGGGCTTGCGGCCGGGACAGGATCTGCTTCTGACGGCGCCCGCGATCGCGCTGCCGCTGGTGCGGCGGATCGCCGTTCATGCCTACAAGGCCGGCGCCGGCATCGTGACACCGATCCTGTCGGACGAGGAGATGACGCTGGCGCGCTACCGCCACGGCCACGACAGCAGTTTCGATCGTGCCGCCGGCTGGCTCTACGAAGGCATGGCCAAGGCGTTCTCCGACAACACCGCGCGGCTCGCCATCGTCGGCGACAATCCGATGCTGTTGTCGGGTGAGGATCCTTCCAAGGTGGCGCGCGCCAGCAAGGCGAATTCGATGGCCTATCAGCCTGCGCTGGAAAAGATCGTCAATTTCGACACCAACTGGAACATCATCGCCTATCCGAGCCTGTCCTGGGCCAGGCAGGTGTTTCCTGATGATCCCGAGGACGTCGCGGTCGGCAAGCTCGCGGATGCGATTTTCGCGGCGTCCCGCGTCGATCGCGAGGACGCGATGGGCAATTGGGCGAGCCACAATGCGGTGTTGCGTGAGCGTACCAACTGGCTCAACGGCCAGCGTTTCCGCGCGCTCCAGTACAACGGACCGGGGGTCGACCTCACCATTGGCCTTGCCGATGGCCACGAATGGGAGGGCGGCGCCTCGCTCTCCAAGAATGGCATCAGCTGCAACGCCAACATCCCGACCGAAGAGGTCTTCACCACGCCGCATTGCCGCCGCGTCTACGGCCATGTCGTGAGCTCGAAGCCGCTGTCCTATCAGGGCACGCTGATCGACAACATCGCGGTGCGCTTCGAGGATGGCAAGATCGTCGACGCAAAGGCCTCGCGCGGCGCGGAGGTGCTGAACAAGGTGCTCGACACCGACGAGGGCGCCCGGCGCCTCGGCGAAGTGGCGCTGGTGCCGCATTCCTCGCCGATCTCGCAGAGCGGGCTGTTGTTCTACAACACGCTGTTCGACGAGAACGCAGCGTCCCACATCGCGCTCGGCCAGTGCTATTCGAAGTGCTTCATCAACGGCGCGCAGCTCACCCCGCAGCAGATCGCCGCGCAAGGCGGCAACCAGAGCCTGATCCATATTGATTGGATGATCGGCTCGGCCGAGACTGATATCGACGGCATCCTGCCCGATGGCAGCAAGGTACCGGTATTCCGCAAGGGCGAGTGGGCGAAGTAGGGCGTCTTGCGGCCATCCTTCGAGACGCCCGCCGCTGGCGGGCTCCTCAGGATGAGGTCTTGGTCTGTTGCGACATCTTAGACCCTCATGGTGAGGAGCGCCGTTTACGGCGCGTCTCGAACCATGCAGGCCGAGCATGTTCCGTAATTCAACTCACGCCGCCGCGTTGCGCAGCATCGGATTGTTGTCGATGCTGAAGCGGTTGAACAATGTCGTGAACGGGCTGCCGTCGGTGGCTCGTACGATGGCGTCGGAAGCGGCGATCGCCTCGTAGAGCGCGCCGACGGGATCGTCCGCGTCGTCCAGGTCGAGGCTCTTGAGGATCTCCTCGCGAGCCTCGTTGATCTCGTCCTCGTCGTCGAGCGTCGCCTCCAGCGCCTCCGCCGCACGCCGCATCTCCGCGAGGTCGCCGCCGCCGGAAAATTTGAGGATGTCGAGCCAATAGGGACGGGCGACGACGAGCTGGACGAACGCTTCGAACGTATCGGCGATAATCCCGGCGCGGCCCTCCGATGAGACGTAAAGCACATTCTGCGGCGGCAGCAGCACGAAGGCGCCCCCGGAGCCGTCACTGCCGATCTGCTGGGGGTTTTCGATGCCGTCGATGGTGAACCAGGGCTCCTCGTCCGGCGCGAAGGAGACATCGAGGCTGACCAGCCAGGCGACGGCCTCACGATTGGCTGTCAGAACCTCGGGCGTGAGGGGCATCGGCGTGGCTCCATCTTATGCTTCCGCGCACTTTGTCGCACCCCGGAAAAGATCGGTTCATGTGCTCGAATTTGCAGGGAAATCGCCGCGTTAACCGCTTCGCACCTGCAACTTCCGGCTGATTGTCGGGGCCTGCGTAAGAAAGAATTAAAAACCGATGACTAGCGTTCCCGGCATCTTTCGAAGCAATCCGGGCCGAGATCCGGCAATATTTTATTATACCCGCTGGGGAAGAAGATGTCGCGCGCATTGATTGAAATCGGTAGTTGCAATGTCGAGCTTGAGCTGCGGCCGATCGAGCCGTCCTGGATCATCGAGGGCAATCCCGTGTCGCGCTCGCACATCCTGTCCACCAGTGCCGACGGCACCGCATCGACCATCATCTGGCAGTGCACCGAAGGCCGCTTCAACTGGTACTACGATATCGACGAGACGGTCATGATCATGGAAGGATCGATCGTGCTCGAAAGCGACGGCATGCCGCCCAAGCGCTACGGCCCCGGCGACGTGATCTTCTTCCGCGACGGCGCGCATGCCAAATGGCATGTCGAAGGCCACGTCAAGAAGATCGCCTTCTGCCGCAAGACCAATCCCGTGATGATCGGCTTCCTGATCCGCGTCGTCAACAAGCTGAAGAAGATCTTCGCCTCCACCGGAGAGCGCCGTCCGGCCTCCCTGATGGGTGCCGGCTAGAGCATGATCCGGAAAAGTGTGCAGCGGTTTTCCGAAAAGATCATGCTCAAACAATAATCTCAATTCAAGAACGCTTCCCAGCGGCCACGACGGAAGAGGGGGCGGGATCATCCCGGCCCCTCTTCTCGTCATGACGCAGCTCGAGCCGGTAGACGTCGGTGGCGGTCTGCGAGAACAGCGCGGTCTTCTCGGCCTCGCTCAGGGGTGAGGCGATGCGCTTGAAGGCGTTGAAGATCACCTGGTAGCTGCACTGGCCCTTGTCCGGCGGGAAGTTGCTCTCGAACATCGCGCGCTTGGGTCCGAACGCCTCGATGCAGGTCTCGACGTAAGGGCGCCAGGCCGCGGCGAGCTCCTCGGATGACGGCGGCCTCTCGCGAAAATGGAAGTCGTAGCCGAGCAGGCACATGGCGAGGCCGCCGAGCTTGACCACCACGTTCTCGCATGTCGCGATCTCGCGGATCGAGGCGCGCCATTGTGCAAACACCTCTTCACGCCGTCCTGCAAAGCGGCCGACGCCAGCTGGGCCGCCGCAATGGTCGAGCACAATCCTGGTGTCGGGGAAGGCGCGCGCCAATTCGGTCAGCTCGCAGATCTGCGGATGGAACAGCCCTGCATCGAAGCTGAGGTTCAGTGGCGCCAGGCAGGCAAAGCCTTGGCGGAAAGCTGGATCCTGCAACAGGCCCTTCGGCCGGTTCGCATACATGCCGGCGACGACCGGGTCCTCGTCCCAGGCCGAGGAATGGCGGATGCCGCGGAAGCGGCCATTGCCGGCCGCGATCTCGGCTTCCAGCACCGGCCTTGCGGCGTCGCCGAGCAGCAGATTGGCGTGGCTGACGATGCCGGCGCAGATCGCCGCCTTGCCGTAAGCGCCGCTTGCGCTCATGGCGGCGACGCCGTTGGCGAACTCGACTTCGCCGACGGGCCGGAACGCTTCCGGCCCGTGCGCGCGATACATCGAGCGGCAATCGACATAGACGGTCGCGATGACGTTGTGGCCGGAGGCGATGTCGGCCGCCATTTCCTCGATCAGATAGCGGTGGCCGCGATTCCAGAGATGGTGATGGGGATCGACGATCGGCCGCAAGGGATCAATGATCGGCTCCTGATGCAGCGCGAGCCAGTCCTCGCGCGGCTCGACGAACAGCCCGCTCGTATTGCCGGGCACACTGCTTGCAGCCATCAGTGTCCGCTCCCTGTTGTCTTTTGAGAGAGGAGCCTAACATCTCACACGCACGCACAGCAGCGCGCATTGCTCAGAGCACCACAGCCGCGGCGGAGCAGGTGCGCTCCCTCTCCCGCTTGCGGGGGAGGGCTGGGGTGGGGGCGTCTCCGCAATGGGACACTCCCGATGTGGAGAGAGCCCCCACCCGGCGCTACGCGCCGACCTCCCCCGCAAGCGGGAGAGGTTGCAGCGAGCCTGGGGCCCACGGCTTCAACCAACAGCCATCAGATCTCTAGCCCTTCCGCCGCTTCGCCTTCACATCGACCATAAGCCGCCAATCGCTTGCATCGGCCGGCTTGGTCTCGCCGAGCCAGTGGAAGGAATCGCCGGTGATTTCCGTAAAGCTCCAGCGGGTCAATTCGCCGGCCTCCGTCGTGCCTTCCTGCACGATGTCGGCGCCGCGCGGCCGGCCGATCTGCTGGCGGAAGACGCTGCGTCCAGGATCGAACCAGGAAATCCGCCACGCATCGATGGTCGAATCGTAGAGGCGCAGCGTCGTGCCGTACCAATTGCCCGCAATCGGAAAGGCCGGGCTGCCCGCGGGGCGCGGGATGATCCAGACGTCCTGGACCGCGCGTCCCTCCAGCACCCAGCCAAAATGGATCTCGCCGCGCGCGGTGTGTTTGGTTCCATCGAGGCCGTGGGCCGTGATCTCGGCGTCCCAATCGCCGACAAAGCGGCCGTAGAGCTGCAGCGCCGCGGCGTGCTCGGAATTCGGTCCATCGGCGTGCAATAGTCGCGCAAAGTCGTTCATGTCGATCTCCTGTTGCGCGGAGATCAGCACCGAAGACGGCAGAAGGCTTGGAGAAAGTTGCGCCTCAGACCCCGTCGAGGATGATCACCGTCGGCATCGACGGCAGCGCGTCCCGCGACATCCGGAAGGACCGCCCGGAGCGCCGGTCGATCTCGAACTGCTGGCCGATCCGGCGCATGAAATCGTCGAGCGGGGTGGCAAAGCGATGCATCGGTAGCACGACGGAGGCGCGCAGGCGCTTGGTGATGTCAGAAATCCCTTCGAGCGACATGGTGTAGGTGCCGTCGATCGGCACCATCACGATATCGAGCCGTCCGATCTGGGCGAAATGGCTGTCGTCGAGCTTGTGATGGAGGTGGCCGAGATGGCCGATGCAGAGGCCGGCGACTTCGAAGATGAAGATCGAATTGCCGTCGCGGATCATGTCGGTGCCGGCGTCGTCGCCGAAATAGCGGCGGATGTCGGTCGTGACATTGCGGATGAAGGCGTCACTGATGCGTTCTGAAACGATCGCCGGCTTTCCGTCCTCGCCCCAACCATGCAGCACGTGAGGAATGCGCTTATCGGGAAACAGAGAGTAGTGGGTGCTGTGGGCCCGGTTCATGGTCACGACGTCGGGCAGCCGCCCGACCTGGTAGGCGCCGCTATAATCGGTCGCGAGGCGCAAGCCGCCGGGCGTGTCGATGAAATAGGTGGAGTGGCCGACATAGGTGATCTCGACCTCGCCTGTGCCGGCCGCCGGCCGGAATGCGACCGGCAGAGCGCGCGGGGCCGCGTTCGCCATCGCCAGGCACTCGCTGCGCTGTGGCTGCTGGGCAAGGGCAGGGGTCAGGAATGCGCCGAACAGCGCCAGGGCCGTCGAAACAAGTCGCCGCATAAGTCCGTCCCCGATGATGTCAGGGAAAGTCTAGCGTGCATTGCGGCGCGGGGCCAATGGGCTGCGATCAACAGCGCGTCAGTGTCGCACCTCTCACTCCGGCTATCAGTCCCGCCTTCAGTCCCGCCTTCAGTCCCGCCTTCAGTCCCGCCTTCAGTCCCGCCTTGGGCTGAACTTCCAGGTGATCGCAACCAGGCTCGCGGTGATCAGGCCGCTGATGAGGCCGGCGATGGGGAGTGCAAGCAGCAGTGCCGCGGTTGCGGCCCAGCCGATCGAGGAAAACGCTTCGGCGAAGGTCGCAAGCCGCGACGAGGTCTGGCGGCGCCGGAATTGGCTGCGCCGGGCCTGCACCCGAAACCAGAGCTGGATCGCGGTCGCGGAGGCCGCGCTGAGGATGATCGCGCCGGCACTCACTGCAGCCTGGATCGGTGCGGCGAAGGCCAGCGCGCCGATCAGCGGGCAGAAGATCACGGCGATCGCGATCAGCACCACCTCGATCTTGGCGCGGACGACGGCGGATGGCGTCAGCGGCGCAGTCGCGACCAGGTCGGGGGCGTCCTCGCCGGAGATCGTCAGCCAGGCCAGCCCGCCGGCAAGCTGTCCGGCCGCCATCACGATCACAGGCGTGATCAGCGTCAGCGCCGCGGAGCTGTCGGCAAAACTGCGCCAGAGCAGCAGCGCCGGCGGCACCAGATAGAGCAGCTGCATCAGGGTCTGCGAGATCAGCCAGGGATCGCGCCAGAGCAGCGAGAATTCCTTGCGCCGCAGCGCCTGCTGCCGCGACCCGCCGCGGAACGGACGCTCCTTCGCGCGCTCGCTGCCGGAGCTGCCGTAAGCCGCGGCATCGATCGCCGTGTCGGCAAAGCGGTGCGAGAAGATCGCCATGACGCTTCCGAGCAGCACCAAAGCGAGCGCCAGGAGCGGCAGCAGCGCTTCGCTGTCGCCCATCGCCGCCCGTGCCGGCCACCACCAGATGCTGTCGACATCGGGGGCATGGGCGGCCACGCTGCCTGAGGTCAGGATGGTGAAGCGCGACAGCGTGCCGTAGGACACGATCGCGGCGACCTGGAGCGCGATCACGAAGCCGGCGCCGATGATCGCGGCGAGGATCTGGGCAATCAGGCGCGTCCGCGCTGGGCCGATCAGGCGAAACAACAGGATGGTGACGGCGATCGCGACCGCCGCGGCCGACAGGCCCATGGCGACGACCACCCCGAATGCGCTGAGCCAGCGCGCGCCGCCGCCGATCACGAGCACATCGATGAACGGCGTCGAGAACAGCAGCGCGATCGCGGTGACGGTCAGCGCGATCGCGGCGATGCGGACCGAGAACAGATTGGCGAGCGTCGCCGGCGAGGACATGATCAGGTCGAGATCGGCGCGGGCGTAGAACACCCGCGTCACCGATTCGATCGCCTGCGACAGCATCAAGGTCCAGGCGAGAACGATCGTCGCCGAGATCACGATCAGCGAGGATTTGTCGAGCGGCAGCTGCAGATCGGCGAAACGGCCGATCACCGCCCAGGCCGGCAGATGCAGCAGCGCGGCGAAGCAGAGTAGGCCGATGATTGCGGCGCGCGCCCGCTTGCGTCGTCCGCCGGTCATCATGGCGAACCATTCGCGCCAGGCGAGCCGGAGCTCGTGGCGTGCGAACCAGGAGAGCGCGGTTGCCGAGCTCATGCGGCTTCCGGAAGCGTCACCAGCGCGATGAAAAGATCCTCCAGGCTGGTATCGGCATGGCCGTTCTGCTGGCGCAGCTCGGTCAGCGTGCCTTCGGCCACCAGGCGACCCGAGGCGATCACGCCGATGCGGTCGGCCATGCGCTCGGCGACTTCGAGAATATGCGTGGTCATGATGACGGTGCAGCCGGCGCGGACACGCTCGCTGAGCAGGCCCTTCACGTGGCGCGCGGAGACGGCATCGAGCCCCGTCAGCGGCTCGTCGAGAATGATGAGGCTGGGATCATGCACCAGTGCGCCGGCGAGCGCGACCTTCTGGCGCATGCCCTTGGAAAAGCCTTCGCAGCGCTCGTGCCGGTGCGGTGCCAGGCCGAGCGAGGCGAGCAGGTCCTGCGCGACCGGCTCCGAGACCGATGGCGCGATGCCCCAGAGGCCGGCGACGAATTCGAGATATTCGAGCGGGGTCAGCTTGTCGTAGATCATGGGCTCGTCGGAGACCCACGCCATCACCTGCTTGGCGGCGACGGGATTTTCGAGCGCATCGATGCCGAAGATCGAGACCGCGCCGGCATCGGGGCGCAGCAGGCCCGCAACCATGCGCAAAGTGGTGGTCTTGCCGGCGCCGTTGGGGCCGACCAGCGCATAGAATTCGCCGGCGTGGATGGTGAGATCGAGGCTGTCGACCGCCAGACGGTCAAAACGCTTCGTTAACCCCAGGACTTCCAGCGCCGACTTGTCCCGCTTCATGACGGCCACACTATCCGGTTTTGCATCGCTCGCGACCATGATCCCAAGATATTTCGGCACCGTGAATCTACGGCCCATAAATTCCGCCATCCGGTTTCGACTAATGGCAAGTCACCGTTTGTTGACAGTAAGGAGCGGTTCAGGCTGAATTGGTTCCGGACAAATGGCGCTAACGCAGCGAAACGACTGTGTAGCGACTGGACACAAGATGCGGCAAGGCGGTCGGGAAGAACCGCCGGTTGCATCGGGAGGACGCGCGTCAATGCTGGATTTCGTTCAGCAGCTGGTCAGCGGTGTTGCGCTCGGCTGCGTCTACGGCCTGATCGCGCTCGGGTTTGTGCTCGTCTACAAGGCCACCGAGGTCGTCAATTTCGCCCAGGGCGATCTGATGATGCTGGGCGGCTTCTTCGCCTTCACCTTCATCGGCATGATGGGCCTGAACTACTGGATCGGCTTTGCCGGTGCGGTGGCCGCGATGGCGCTGTTCGGCATGCTGGCAGAGCGCGTGGTGGTGCGGCCGATCCTCGGCTATCCGCAATTCTCCATCATCATGGCCACCATCGGCCTTGGCTATTTCCTGCGCTCGGTCGCCGGCATGATCTGGGGCACCGATGATCTGAAGATCGAGACCCCGTTCAGCCAGGGCGTGCTCCGCATCGGCTCGCTGGTGCTCGCTTACGACAAGCTGTCGGTGATCGCGGCGACGATGATCCTGTGCACGCTGCTCTATCTCTTCTTCAACAAGACCACGCTCGGCACCGCGATGCGCGCCAGTTCCGAGAACATGCTCGCGGCCTACTACATGGGCATCCCGGTCAAGCGCGTGGTGTCGATCGTCTGGGCGATCAGCGCGGCGGTCGCGACCTGCGCCGGCGTGCTGCTCGCGCCGATCACCTTCATCCATTCCAATGTCGGCCTCGTGCTTGGCCTGAAGGCATTTCCCGCCGCGGTCCTCGGCGGCTTCGGCTCGATCCCGGGCGCCGTGGTCGGCGGCGTCCTGATCGGCGTGATCGAGAGCATGGCCGGCTTCTACCTGCCCGAAGGCTGGAAGGATGTCGCGCCGTACCTCGTGCTGCTCGCCGTGCTGCTGTTGAAGCCCGAAGGCCTGTTCGGCCACCACGTCCGCAAGAAGGTCTGAACGCATGCGCTTCCTGTTCAAGACCGACTATGAGGACGACATCAAGCTGTTCCCGCATTCGGGCTATCTGGTCTCCTACGGCATCCTGCTCGCGCTGCTGTTGATCGCGCCCTATGTGCTCTCCAGCTATCTGATGAGCCAGCTCGTCTTCGTCTGCATCTATGCGATCGTCGGCGTCGCGCTGCTGATCCTCACCGGCTTTACCGGCCAGGCCTCGCTCGGCCACGCCGCATTCCTCGCCATCGGGGCCTACACGGCGGCATACTTGCAGAAGTACAACGTGCCGTTCCCGATCTACTTCCTCGCCGCCGGAGGTTTGACCGGCATCATCGGCGCGATGGTCGGCTTTCCCGCCCTGCGCCTGACCGGCATCTACCTCGTCATCGCTACCATCTCCTTTGCCCTGATCGTCGAGGAGATCCTGGCGCGCTGGGAAAGCGTCACCCACGGCAACGAGGGCATGCGGGTGAAGACGCTGTCGCTGCTCGGCGTCACCGTCCCGCGCGATAGCCCCACCTTCTATTTCCTCTGCCTCTCAGTGCTGGTGCTGACCATCGTCGGCACGCTCAATCTGCTGCGCTCGCCGACGGGACGTGCCTTCGTCGCGATCCGCGACAGCGAGACGGCGGCGCGCAGCATGGGCGTCAATGTCGCGCTCTACAAGGTGAAGTCATTTGCGATCTCGGCGGCGATCACCGGCTTTGCCGGCGTGCTGTTCGCCCACAAGCTCTCCTTCATCTCGCCGGAGATGTTCACGCTCCAGCTCTCGATCGAGTTCATCATCGTGATCCTGATCGGCGGCACCTTCAGCCTGCACGGCGCGGTGCTGGGGGCGATCTTCATCGTGATGATCGATCCGTTCCTGACCTATCTCAAGGACGACATGCCCGGCATGATCGCCGGGATCGCGGCGACGTTCGGCGCCGGCCCGGCCACCGCCGGCAACATTCAGTCGAAGGT
The DNA here is from genome assembly GCF_028128855.1 of Bradyrhizobium sp. CCBAU 11430. Lineage (NCBI taxonomy): Bacteria > Pseudomonadati > Pseudomonadota > Alphaproteobacteria > Hyphomicrobiales > Nitrobacteraceae > Bradyrhizobium > Bradyrhizobium sp. CCBAU 11430. Next base: position 31,950 of record NZ_LBJV01000072.1, on the reverse strand, counting down.
CGCGGCCTTCGCCTCGCTCAACGGCCTCAAAGGCGCGATCTACGGCATCATCATCGTGCTGTTCGTGCTGTTCGAGCCGCTGGGTCTCTATGGCCGCTGGCTGAAGATAAAACTCTTCTTCCAGCTGTTCCCGCTCTACAAGCGCGCCACCTTCAAGCGGCAGAAGATCTACGTGAAGTCGGAGCGGAACCGATGAGCTATTTCCGCGCCGAGAATCTGTCGCTGCATTTCGGAGGGCTGAAAGCGGTCGACGCGGTCTCGTTCGCGGTCGAGAAGGGCGAGATCCTCTCGATTATCGGTCCCAACGGCGCCGGCAAGAGCTCGATCTTCAACCTGATCTCGCGGATCTACCGGCCGACCTCGGGCCGCATCTTCTTCGAGGATCAGGATATCACCGAAGAGCCGCCTTACGACATCGCCAAGCTCGGCATCGCCCGCACCTTCCAGAACATCGAGCTGTTCGAGAATGCGACCGTGCTCTCCAACCTCCTGGTCGGCCGTCACCGGCACTCGACCACGCAGCTCTGGCAGGAGCTCTTGTTCCTGCCGAGCGTGCGGGCCAACGAGAAGGTGCACCGCCGCAGGGTCGAGCAGGTCATCGAGTTCCTCGATCTCGAACCCTATCGCGATAAGCTGATCTCCGGCCTGCCCTATGGCGTGCGCAAGGTGATCGAGCTGGCGCGCGCGCTGTGCTCGGAGCCGAAGCTGATCCTGCTCGATGAGCCGTCGTCCGGCCTCAATGTCGAGGAGACCGACGACATGTCGTTCTGGATCCGCGACATGAAGAGCGAGCTCGGCGTCACCGTGCTGATGGTCGAGCACGACATGTCGCTGGTCAACCGCGTCTCCGATCGCGTCATCGCGCTGAATTATGGAAGGGTGCTGGCGATGGGCTCGCCCGCCGAAGTGCAGCAGCACCCCGACGTCGTCGCCGCGTATCTGGGAGCTTGACGCATGGACGCCGCTGTCACGCCCGAGATCATCCTGAAACTCTCCAACATCGAGAGCTATTACGGGCCGATCATGGCGATCCGCGGCATCTCGCTGGAGGTGCCGCGCGGCCGCATCGTCACCCTGCTGGGGGCCAATGGCGCCGGCAAGACCACGGTGCTGAAGACCATCTCGGGCATTCTCGATCCGCAGAAGGGCTCGATCGAATTCCTGGGCAGGCCGATCCAGCGCATGGAGGCCGACCGGATCGTGCGGCTGGGCCTCAGCCACGTGCCGGAGGGGCGCGAAGTGTTCCCGTTCCTCTCGGTGCGCGAGAACCTGATGATGGGGGCCTATCCGCGCAAGGACCGTGATGGCGTCGTGGAGGATCTCGACCGCGTCTATGGTTACTTTCCGCGGCTGAAGGAGCGCATCAACCAGCCGGCCGGCCAGCTCTCCGGCGGCGAGCAGCAGATGCTCGCGATCGGACGCGCCCTGATGAACCGGCCGACGCTGCTGCTGCTCGACGAACCCTCGCTCGGCCTGTCGCCGCTGCTGGTGAAGGAGATCTTCACCATCATCCGCCGCGTCAACGAGGAGCAGGGCATGTCGATCCTGCTAGTCGAGCAGAACGCCAAGGTGGCGCTGGAGACGGCGCATTACGGCTACGTGTTGGAGATCGGCCGTATCGTCATGAACGACACCTGCGACCGCTTGATGCATTCCCAGGACATCCAGGAGTTCTACCTTGGCGCCAAGGAAGCGGGCGCGCGAGGCGAGCGCCGCTGGAAAAAGAAGAAGACGTGGCGGTGAGGAAGAGCTGGCAGTAAGATGAGCTCGCCATCTGCAATAGAGACCGCCGGCAAGGCAGGCAGCGGAGGCAGGCGACAAGGAGGAGACGTGCATGGCCCGACCGGCGGTGCTGACGGTCGCTGATACGATCGCGAAGAGCTTCTTGCGCGCTGCGGAGACGCGGGGCGATCGGCCTGCCATCCGCGAGAAGAAATTCGGCATCTGGCAGCCGACAAGCTGGCGCGAATGGCTGGCGATATCGAAAGAGATCGCCTACGCGCTTCATGCGACCGGCTTCATGCCCGGCGATGTCGCCTCCATCATCGCCAACGCCGTGCCGGAATGGGTCCATGCCGACATGGGCATCCTGTGCGCCGGCGGCGTCGCTTCGGGCATCTACCCGACCGATGCGTCGTCCCAGGTCGAATATCTGGTCAACGATTCCCGGACGAAGGTGATCTTCGCCGAGGACGAGGAGCAGCTCGACAAGATCCTCGCTTGCCGCGCGCGCTGCGCGAGCCTGCAGAAGATCATCGTGTTCGACATGGAGGGCCTCAGCGGCTTCTCCGACGACATGGTGATGTCGCTCGACGAGTTTCGCGCGCTCGGCCGCAATCACATGGTCGGCCGCGAGGCGCTGTGGCAGGAGATGATCGACAGCCGCAGCGCCGGCGATCTCGCGATCCTGGTCTATACGTCCGGCACCACCGGTCCCCCCAAGGGCGCGATGCACGCCAACCGCAGCGTCACGCACCAGATGCGTCACGCCAATGATTTCATTCCGGCGCAGGAGGAGGAGGATCGCCTGATCTTCCTGCCGCTGTGCCACGTCGCCGAGCGCATCGGCGGCTACTACATCTCGGTCGCACTCGGCTCGGTGATGAATTTCGCCGAGAGCCCGGAAACCGTGCCGGACAATCTGCGCGAGGTGCAGCCGACCGTCTTCCTCGCGGTCCCCCGCATCTGGGAAAAGTTCTATTCCGCCATCACCATCGCGCTGAAGGATGCGACCCCGCTGCAGCAATGGGTCTATCGCCGCGCCATCGGCATCGGCTACCGCATGGTCGATTACCGGATCGAGGGCAAGCCGCCGCCGCTGTCGTTGCGCCTCGCAAGCCGGATCGCCTACCGGCTCGCATTCCGCAACATCCGCCGCATGATCGGGCTCGATCGCTGCCGCGTCGCCTTCACCGGCGCAGCGCCGATCGCGCCGGAGCTGATCCGCTGGTATCTCGCGCTCGGCATCGACATGCACGAGCTCTACGGCCAGACCGAGAATTGCGGCGTCGCCACCATGATGCCGGCGGAGCGGATCAAGCTCGGTTCGGTCGGCACCGCCGTGCCCTGGGGCGAGGTCACGCTGTCGCCCGAGGGCGAGATCCTGATCAAGGGCGACTTCCTGTTCATGGGTTACCTCAACCAGCCGGAGAAGACCGCGGAGACCATCGATCAGCGCGGCTGGCTGCACACCGGCGACGTCGGCACCATTGACAATGAAGGCTTCGTCCGGATCACCGACCGCATGAAGGACATCATCATCACCTCCGGCGGCAAGAACGTCACGCCGTCCGAGATCGAGAACCAGCTCAAATTCTCGCCCTACATCTCCGATGCCGTCGTGATCGGCGACAAGCGGCCGTATCTGACCTGCCTCGTGATGATCGACCAGGAGAACGTCGAGAAGTTCGCCCAGGACCACGACATTCCCTTCACCAATTATGCGAGCCTGTGCCGGGCGACGGAGATCCAGGATCTGATCGGGCGCGAGATCGAGCAGGTCAACGGCAATTTTGCCCGCGTCGAGACCATCAAGAAGTTCTACCTGATCGAGCGCCAGCTCACCCCGGAGGACGAGGAGCTGACGCCGACCATGAAGCTGAAGCGCGGCTTCGTGAACAAGCGCTACGCCGCCGAGATCGAGGCGATGTATCGCGAGCGCGCGGTTGCTTGAGCATGATCCGGAGGATCATGCTCAAGAGAGATGGATTTGAGAAAACGGCGAAGGCTTGAGAGGCCCGATCCTTCGCTCAACACGGGCCACTGAAGGAGGAGACTGCAATGTCGAAATCGCTGAAGGCGCTGGGCCTCGCGGTGAGCGCCCTTGCGCTGACCTGTCTGCCGGCCACCGCTCAAACCAAGGTCACCAATGAGGGCATCTCGGCATCCGAGATCGTCATCGGCACGCATCAGGACCTGTCGGGGCCGATCAAGGGCTGGGGCGTGCCGGTCTCCAACGGCATGAAGATGGCGGTCGAGGAGATCAACGGGGCGGGCGGTGTCCAGGGTCGCAAGATCAAGCTTGTCGTCGAGGATAGCGGCTACGATCCGAAGAAAGCCGTGCTGGCTTCGCAAAAGCTGATCGAGCGCGACAAGATTTTCGCGATGGTGGGACCAATGGGATCGCCGACCGTGCTCGCTGCGCAGGATATCCTGCTCGACGCCGGCGTGCTTCAGCTCTTCCCGCTGACGGCGGCCGAGTTCACCTTCAAGTTCGATGCGGCCAAGCCGCAGGAGCGGCTGAAGTTCAACAACCTCCTGCCCTATGTCGAGAGCACGCGCGCAGCGCTCAAATACATGATTGAGGCAAAGAATTTCAAGAAGCCGTGCATCATGCATCAGGATGACGAGTACGGAAAAAATGTGCTCGATGGTTTTAACCAGCAGCTCGCCGCCATGAAGGTGCAGCCGGCCTCGATCACGAGCTACAAGCGCGGCGCCTCCGACTTCTCGGCGCAGGTCGCCAAGATGAAGTCCGACGGCTGCGACCTCGTCGTGCTCGGCGCGGTCCTTCGTGAGCCTATCGGCACCATGACCGAGGCCAGGAAGCTCGGCTGGGAGGTCACCTTCCTCGGTGCCACGCCCGTCAACGTGCTCGAAGTGCCGGCGCTCGGCAAGGAAGTGGTGGAAGGCTTGTATGCCGCTTCGAACTTCGAAATTCCCTACGAGGACACCGCGAAGGGAAAGGTGAAGGACTGGCTCGTCAATTACAAGAAGATGTTCAACGCCGACGCCAACACTCAGGCGATCATCGGCTACAATGCGGTGATGACGTTTGCGCATTATGCCAACAAGGCTGGCAAGGATCTCACTGGCCAGAAGATGCTCGACGCGCTGGAGTCCGGCGACAAGTTCCAGGATATCTTCAATTCGCCGCCGACCGTGTTCTCGAAGACCAACCATCTCGCCACCACGGTCACCCAGGTGCAGCAGGTGAAGAACGGCCGTTGGGTCCTGGTGAAGGACAATCTGATGTTTTGATGCGGACTCTCTCGCGGCGAGTTCAGTGCACCCTCTCCCCTTGTGGGAGAGGGTGGCTCGCCGCGTCGAGCCGGGTGAGGGGTCTCTATCCTCACGAATAGTCTAGCGAGTGGAAAGAACCCCTCATCCGTCGCGCTCGCGCGCGCCACCTTCTCCCACAAGGGGAGAAGGAAGAAGCACCTACGATCCCCCGCTCGCCGTCCCCGAATTCACCGGGGCCAGTTCGTCTTCCCTGCAGCGCCAGCCGTCGGCGGCTTTGACGAACGCAAAAGTGCGCTGGATCCTCACGCGACGCGTCACGTTGAAGGCTTCTGCCGAACGCTCCTTGTTGGCGGCGCTGGGCTGCGGAAGACCCGTCCTGGCGTCCCAGCAGGTGCCGGTGCAGCTGGATGCGACCTTGCTGCACATGGTGAAGGGCGCCAGCACCGCCATCTCGATTTCGCCGGTGACCTGCGCCTCCTGCTCGGTCACCTGGCTGTCGAGCGCGTAGACGCGGTTGATGCGGAGGAAGCTGCCGCACGAATTGGCCGCGTGGATCCGCGCCGCGCAGAAGTCGACCGCGTCGGTGTCGGGGATGCGGGCCGCGATCTGCCGGCCGAACACCTTCTTGGGATCGCCCTTCGCCGCGCGAATGTCGTCGGCTTTGTGCTTCAAATGATCGGCGAGGCAATCCTCTGCGGATTCGAGCTCCTGGAGCGGCACGTTCTCCTTGCCGACCAGATTGCATTTGCGATCGCGCTCTCGTGTCCACCTGCCATATTCGGCGAAGGCAAAGCGCGCTGCGGTCGGGTCCAGCTTGCCGATCAGGCCGAGCACCTGGCCATTGAGCTCCGTTTCGGCAAGGGCCAGCGACGGGTCCGCACAAATCACCGCGCCCGCCGCGGTGTTGGCTGCGAGGCAGTCGAAATCCGGATCGCGCAGGATCGCGGCGCGCTCCTCGGTCACCTTGAGCAGGCACGCCTTCACCCGCTCGAAATCATCAGTGCGGATCGCGGTCTGGCCGACAATGCCGCAGCCGAGATTGCGCTGGCGGATCCAGATCGCATTCTCCTCGATCGCGGGAAGGCGATCGGGCAGGCGGGCGAGCCGCGCCTCGATCGCGGTGTTCAGCTTCTCGGCGGCGGCGGCAAGCGTGGCATCACCGCAGAACAATTGATTGCCGGGGTCGCGAATCTGCTGGCAGTTGTTCCTGGCGAACAGCGGCAGCCGATCGGCGATGGAGCGGTCGGACTGCGCTGACGCGGGTAAGGCGAGCGCCAGCAGCGCAATCACAGTCAGCACGATGAACCGCATTCCCGTCGCCCCCGCAAAGCCGTGGCCATGCTAGCCGCCCGGATCGCGTGGTGGAATGAGTTTTTGGTGAACGGAGGTTCGTAGCCTGGATGGAGAGAAGCGTAATCCGGGACTCGTAGGACAAGCGACAGCGGCCCCGGATTGCGCTGCGCTCCATCAGCGCGCCTCGGCGGCGACCATCGAGACCTGCATCGGTTCGTCGACATATTTCATTACGGCCGACTGATGGAGCGCGAACAGCGGCTGGTAGCTCCGCGCAGCGTCGTCCTCGACCATCGCCATGCGGCGGTTGTCGAGCATCAGCCAGCGGCCGTCGAGGCGCGCGGCGACAACCGCGTGCTCTTCGCCGGCCCTGACGTCGCGCACCACGAGGATGCGGAGGTCCTCAGGCGCCACGCCCGCCAACCGCAGCGCGGCCAGCTTGGCGATGGCATAGTCCTCGCAGTCGCCGGCGCCGCGCGCGAAGGTCGCTAGCGGCGAGCCCCAGACGTCGTCGATGCCGTCATTGGCGGCCCGGATGGCAAGGTTGATGGCGCGGTTGGTCTCGCCGAGCCGCGCGCGGCCGTCGCGGGCTCGGGCCTGGTCGACGATGGCGAGCAGCTTCAGGGCCGCCGGCGAAGCGCAATTGTCCCGGTCACCGTCGCATAACGCGAGCTGCACCATGTCGCCGTCGAGCTTGTCTTTCAGCGCGAGCCATTTCTGTTGCAGGCTGCCGGCGGAGATGGCGAAGGCGAACACGCCGAACGGCTCGGCGGATTTGCGCACGAGCAGGCCTGCGCCCGGCGACAGCAGCGTGCCGGCGCGAAGCTCGGCGGCTGATCCGAGCAGGACCAATCCGCACAGGACAAGGATTGCGCGCCAGGCGCGCGAGCGAGCAGCGGTCTCCATCTGACATCCCCTTCCCGAGCTTCGTCAGATCCCCCTCGACCTGAACGTGCCGGGCTTTGTTGCTTTCGCGGAGATAGTGCGAGACGGGCCGTTTTGTTCTGCTTAACGCGCCCGGCTGGGGTTCCAAAACCGGGGAACAGCCTGAAATGGACCTGCCCAAATTGCGTAAAACTTTACGATTCGCCGGCTAGGAGTGTCCGGCTGCCGCGAAATGGAGCCAATTGCAGACACAGGTTGTGGGGGTGCCGAATCTGGGTCCTATGGCTAACGCCCCCCTATTTCATGGGGTTCTGTTAGTTAGGTCACAGATTTAACTCCGTATTTGCCGCAGGATGCCGCGGAACCTCGCGAAGGAAAGATGACGCAAGTATCTGTTTCGTTACTATGCGTCAGATTACTTTGGATGACTGGAAATGCGTGGAAACAGGCCGAACTCGACTTCCGAATATTTGAGAGATTACTTTCGCTTCTCTGTAGCGGCGCCAAGCCGTGGGGCCTCTTGGGGCCAAGTGATGCGAAATCACACAAGCAATAGATGGTATCGCTAAGGACTTGCTAATGCTATGCAAGCTTAGGCGGTCGATACTTACTTAAATTTTAACCCTTTTTACGGTGCCCGGTTGAACTACGCTGGCCAATTTGACGCCGCGATTTCCTTGGACGGCCAGGGTTCCCGTTCGCCCGCGGGCAGTCATGTCGATTCCTTTACGGCGAAGGCGCATGGTCACGTGCCTGAGGGCGCGTTCGTTGTTCCCGACCCCAACCTGATCTTCAACGGCGAATTCAAGCGCACGGGTCTCGATCTCGTGTTGTCCCACGAGGGTCACGAATTCGTCGTTCACGATTATTTCCGGGGCGAAAAGCGTGCCGCGCTGGCCTCACCCGACGGCGCCCATCTCACCGGCGAAATCGTCAACGCGCTCACGGGCCATGTCCAGGTCGCTCAAGCCGCCCCCGGCGGCGCTGCTGCGGCCCAGGTCATCGGCCACGTCACCAAGCTCGTGGGCAGCGCGACCGCGATCCGCAACGGCGTCTCGGTCATCCTGAACAACGGCGACAACGTCGAGAAGGGTGACGTGGTCTCGACCGGCGCGGATTCCACGCTCGGCATCACCTTCATCGACGGTACCGTGTTCGGCCTGTCCTCGAATGCGCGGATGGTGCTGAACGAGATGGTCTACGACCCCAACGGGTCGAGCAATTCCTCACTGCTCAGCCTGGTCGCCGGCACCATCACCTTCGTCGCCGGCGAGACCGCCAAGCACGGCGACATGAAGATCGACACGCCGGTCGCCACCATGGGCATCCGCGGCACCGCCGTGCTGACCCAGATCAACTTCGTCGTTCCCGCCGGTGGCGGCGATCCGCAGCCGCAGGCGAGCTTCCAGGTGCTGGTCGAGCCGAACGGCACGACGGGCTCCTACATCCTGTTTGACAAGGTCACGCTGCTGCCGATCGCGACGGTCAACCAGGCCGGCCAGATGATCCAGATCAGCGGCGGCAACGTCTCGATCTCCAATGCGCTGATGTCGCCGGACGTTCAGAAGCTGATCACGGACGTGTTCACGCTGAAGTTCACCGACAACAACACCAACACCAAGCTGACCACGAACTTCACCGACACGCTCACGCCGATGAGCCTGGACGTCGTGTTCAAGTCGGGGGGCGGCGCCGTGGCGACCGCGACATTCGTCAATCTCAATTCGCAGGGATCGGAGGCGCCCGGCACGTCTACGCCGCCCATCGTGCGTATCCCCGGCCAGCCGATTGTGCAAAGCTTCGACGCCGGCGGCAATGTGAAGACGGCGTTCGCGCTGACCGAGCGTGCTGACGCGACCGGCGACACGCATTCCGATACGATTTCCGGCCTGATCAGATTCGTCGATCAAAACCTCGGCGACCGGCCGACGGTGAGCATCAGCCTCGCCGAAGCGCCGAACTACGTCTACAAGGACGCCGGCCAGCACGACGTCACCGGCTCGCTCTCGGCGCTCCAGAAGCAGGACATCGCGGCGACGCAGATCCAGATCAACGTCGCCCCCGACGCTGCCAACGAAAACAACGGCTCGGCGGTCTGGACTTACACGATCCCGGACAAAGTCTTCGACTTCCTCGCCGCCGGCGAAACGCTGGCGCTGACCTACATGGTCCGCGTCGACACCAATTTCTCAGTCAGCCCAGAGTCGAAGCTCATCCCGATCACCATTACGGTCACGGGCACGAACGACAAGCCCACCGTCGCGACGTCGGGTGGAACCGTCATCGAGAAGGTCGGGACCGGCAACGAGACTCTGGATACCATCACAGGCACCGTCACCTTCACCGACGTCGACCTGACAGACCGGCCGATCGTGAATGCCGCGCTCTCGTCCACGCAGCCGTTCAAATATCTCGATGCCGAAGGCAACGATATCACGTCGACGCTGACGCCGCAGCAACTCGCGGCGATTGCCGCCGTCGAGGTGCCGCTGACCGTGGTACAGGGCGCGGGGAACGGCAACAACGGCTCGGCCACCTGGACCTACAGCGTTCCCGACCATCTTTTCGATTTCCTCGCCAAAGGCGAGAAACTGACCCTCAACTATGTGGTGCAGGTCGACGACGGACACGGCGGCGTCGTCAGCACCCCGATCACGGTGTCGATCAACGGTGCGGACGTCAATGTCGAGGGCACCAACGACGTGCCGACGATCGTCGAAGATCTGACCACGCCGACCGGTGCGGTGACCGAGGATACGGCGGCCACGCTCGCCGCCAACGGCACCATCACATTCAACGATCCTGATCTCACGGACACGCACACCGCGAGCTTTTCGCTGAAGTCGACGATTTCGACCACGCATCTGCCGGGCTTCAGCGACGGCACCTCGCATATCGGCACGTTCGCGCTTGCCCCGGTGGTTGAAAGCCCGGGCGCCAGCTCCCGCGGGTCAGTGGGCTGGACCTTCACGCTCGACGACAACGACCCGGTGCTCCAGTCGCTGGCCGAAGGGCAGACCATCACGCAGGTCTATACTGTCAGGATCGACGACCATCACGGTGGGACGGTCACCCGGGACGTCACGGTCGTCATCACGGGCAAGAACGACGCGCCGACAGTCACCAGCGGTGCCGCGGCGGCGACAGGTCATGTCGTCGAGGACGCGGACCTGACGCTGTCGATCGGCGGTACGCTGGCCATCCAGGATCTCGACCTGATCGACACCCATGCGGCGCAGGCGGTGTTCAAGTCGTCGTCCATCAGCTCGGCTCTGCCGGGCTTCGATGCCGACAGCACGCACATCGGTACGTTCACGATCGATCAGTCGGTGCTCGAGTACAACTCCGACACGAGCAATGGCGCGACGCTGGGTTGGCACTTCAGCCTCGACAACAGCAATGCAATGCTGCAGTCGCTGGCGCAGGGCCAGACCATCACGCAGGTCTATACCGTTACGTTCGACGATCATCATGGCGGTACCGTCAGCGAGGACGTCACCGTCACGATCACGGGCGTCAATGATGCACCGACGATCACGAACGATGCCGCCGCAGCGACGGGCGCGGTGACCGAGGATGAGTGCGCCTCGCTCACGGCCGACGGCACGCTGGCGATCCAGGATTTGGACCTGACCGACACCCACACGGCGGCGTGGTCGTTCAAATCTTCGTCGGTCAGCTCGAACCTGCCGGGCTTCGGGACCGGCTCGCATATCGGCACCTTCACGATCGATGCGGTGTCCGAATCCAGCACTGACGGTAACAACGGTGCGACGTTGGGCTGGCACTTCACGCTCGACAACAACGATCCCGTGCTGCAGTCGCTCGCGGAAGGGCAGACCATCACCCAGGTCTACACCGTGACGTTCGACGACCAGCACGGCGGCAAGATCAGCCAGGACGTGACCGTCACCATCACCGGCACCAACGATGCGCCGACCGTCTCCTACGCCACGTCGGACGACATGGGCTTCGACGGCCACACCATCGCGGTCGGCGCCGCGCCGACGGTCGCCACTGATGACGTGACGCTGGACGGCCGGGTGAACTGGAACGGCGGCGCCGAGGCTGGTCACGGCCAGATCCTGTTCTACAACGGCAACACCTCGACGACGGGCTTTGGCCTGCTCGGCACGGTCAATGCCAACGGCACGATGGAGCTGCAGATCCTCGCGGGCGGCGTCCAGATCGCCGATACCGGCGTGGCAATCGCCGCGTCACAGTGGCACAACATCGCGCTGACCCGCGAGAACGGCACCTTCTCGCTCTATCTCGACGGCCATCTCGAATATTCGCAGGCATGGTCGGTCAACCCGATCGACGGCAGCCCGTCCAATCCGTCGCACTCTTACATGATGATCGGCGGCGCGAGCGAGCCGGGTGCGGCGGGCTTTGGCTCGGAAGGCTTCTTCGGCTCGATCGCCGACGTCAGCGTCTGGACCGACGCGCTGACGCAGGTTCAGATCCAGTCGATCGATTTCACCGCGCTCAGCGGCCACGAGACGGATCTGGCCGCGTACTATCAGCTCGGCGGCGGCAGCGGCAACACGGTCGCCAATTCGGTCAACCCCGCCCAAAGCCTCGACATCGACCTTGCCGACCTCAAGGAAACCAATGAGGGGCTGGACACTCACGGCGTGCTGACGGTTTCCGACGTCGATGCGACCGATCACGTCACGGTGTCGGTCAGCCACGTGCAGGCCTATCTCGACGGCGTGCTGCAAACGGACAGCGTCGGCGGGCTGTCGAATGCCGACCTCCTGGCGGATCTCACTGTCCCCTCGGGCTACATCCTCGACGGTACCGCGACTCATACGCAGTTCACCTGGAACTTCAATTCGCACGGACAGGCGTTCGATTTCCTCGGCGCCGGCCAAACGCTGTCGCTGCAATACACGATCGTTCCGGCCGATGGTGTCGGCGCGGGCACCGGTGCAGTCGTCACCGTCAACATCGCCGGCAGCAACGACGCGCCGACGCTCGCAGATCTCCACATCGGTCCGCTCTCGGACACGGCTGCTGCCGACACTTTCTGCGATCTGACCGGGACGTTGGCGGGCAACGATGTCGACACCGGCGAGACGGCGACGCTGACCTATGCCGTCATCAATGCGGATCACCACGCGGCCACGACAGCTGGCGGACTCTACGGGACGCTGACGGTCAATCCCGATGGCAGCTACAGCTACGTTCCGAACGCCGCCGCGATCAACGCGCTGACCGACGGCTCCTACGCGGATATCTTCACGGTCCAGACCACGGATGTGCACGGTGCAACCGGCACGGCCACGCTCACGGTCGACGTGAGGGGCGCGAACGAGGCCGGCGGCCCGGTCATCGACACCGGGAGCTTCCAGGTCGAGCACATCATCGAGAACAGCAACGACATCATCACTGATCTCGTCGTCGTCGATACCGATGCAGGCGCAGCTGCGGATACGTTCACCGTCACGCTGTCGACGGCGCATCCGGACGTCAGCAGCGTCTATTTCGCTCCGATGACGGGTTCACTCGGCGCAATCAACGCGGGCCTCGCGAGCGGCGGTACTGGCGTCGTCTACGATCCGACAGGCGCCAGCGCCGATGACTACCCGCAGCCGCCCGTGACCGACCGGGTCACCCTGACCGTCGCCGATTCGGCCGGCCACTCCGACACGGTCAACTTCATCTTCGTCGCGGGAGCGAGCAGCCAGGATATCATTCTGGCAGGCGCCGACGGCAAGGACGTCATCTTCGCGACCGAGTCGAACGATACGCTGATCGGCGGCGGCGCCAAGGACCAGTTCGTGTTCGCGCCGACGTCGTCGCAGACCGCGGTTCAGCACACCGTGAATGACTTCGAGACCGGCCTCGACAAGATCGACCTGCGGCAGTTCACCAGCATCACGTCTTGGACGCAGGTTTCGCAGCACGCGGCGCAGCAGGGCGTCGATACCTTGCTGACGCTCGACAGCAACGACAAGATTCTCCTGAAGAACACAGTCGTCGGCAATCTCCACGCCAGCGACTTCATCGTTCATTCCTGACGCTTGGGCGCGTCGATCGTCGGTATCTGCGATCGGCGCTGCCATTGATCGTCAATGCATGATATTCCACCAGCATGAAACGTCTCAAGATCCTGCGGCGGTGGTTTGCACGGAAGCTGGGCTTTGCGCGGCTGATGTGCCTTGCGCTGCTGGTCATATTCGCCGGCGCGCGCCTGTGGGATCCGCTGCCGATCCAGGAATTGCGGCTGCGCACCTTCGACATGTTCCAGCTGATCGACCCGCGCCACAAGGCATCGCGGCCGGTCGTCATCGTCGACATCGACGACAAGAGCCTCGCCAGGCTCGGGCAGTGGCCGTGGCCGCGCACGCGCATCGCCGACCTGATCCAGAACCTCACCGATAGCGGCGCGGTGGCGATCGGCTTCGACGTGGTGTTCTCGGAGCCCGACCGGCTCAACCCGGAGCTGGTCGCGAGCCAGATGCGCTATCTGGACGACGCCACCCGCGCCAAGCTGCGCGAACTGCCGAGCAATGACCAGGTCCTCGCCGACGCGATCAAGCGCTCGCGGGTGGTGCTGGGAGAAACCGGGCTTCCAGAGGTCCTGTCCGAGCTCGATAAATCGCTTCCGTTCACGGGCGTGGCCACGCTCGGGGAGGAGGGCGCCGAGCGCTTCCTGTTCGAATTCCCCGGCCTGCTCCGCAACGTGCCGATCATCGAGAAGATCGCGGCCGGTCGCGGCCTGTTCTCGATCCGGACCGAGCGTGACGGATTGATCCGCCGCGTGCCGATGATCATGCGCGCCCAGGGCAACATCATGCCCTCGCTCAGCCTCGAGATCCTGCGTGTCGTCACGGGAACGCCGACCCTGCTGGTCCGCACGGACAAGGCCGGTATCAGGTCGATCCGCCTCAAGGGCCTGGAAGTTCCGACCGACAAGAACGGTCAGCTCTGGGTGCACTATGCCCGCCGGGATCCTTCGATCTACGTGTCCGCGGTCGACGTGCTCGACAACAGCCTGCCGCCTTCCAGGTTCGCCGGCAAGCTGGTGCTGGTCGGTACCTCCGCGGGCGGATTGAACGACATCAAGACGACGCCGGTGTCACGGGCCATGCCGGGGGTCGAGATCCACGCCCAGGTGCTGGAGAGCGTGCTGAGCGGCGCGGTGATCTCGCAGCCGAATTATGCGCTCGGCGTCGAATTGCTGGCCGCGCTCGTCATCGGCCTGCTCGTGATCATCTTCACGCCGAATCTCGGCCCTGTGCGCCTCGTGCTCGCGGGTGCGACCTTCGCTGCGATCCTGGTCGGCGTGTCCTGGTTCTTCTACGCGCAGTACCGCTACCTCATCGATTTCACCTATCCGCTGCTCTCGACCACTGCGGTCTATCTGACGCTGATCTTCGCGAGCTTCGTGCGCGAGCAGCGCCAGCGCGTGCAGATCCGCGGGCAGTTCGCGCAATACATGTCGCCGGTTCTGGTCGAGCAGCTGGCGCAGTCGCCGGAAAAGCTCGTGCTCGGCGGCGAAGAGCGCGAGATGACGATCATGTTCTCGGACGTGCGCGGCTTCACCACGATCTCGGAAAGCTACAAGCAGGACCCGCAAGGCCTGATTGCGCTGATGAACCGCTTCCTGACGCCGCTCACCGACGTGATCATCGAGCGGAAGGGCTACATCGACAAGTACATGGGCGACGCCATCATGGCGTTCTGGAACGCGCCGCTCGACGATGCCGAGCACGAGGTCAACGCCTGCGAGGCCGCGATCCAGATGCTGGAGCAGATCGACGCGGTCAACAAGGAGCGCGAGCAGGAAGCCGCCGACGGCGGCCATGTCTACATTCCGCTCAATGTCGGCATCGGCCTCAACACCGGCATCGGCGTGGTCGGCAATATGGGATCGGACCTGAAGAAGAATTATTCGGTGCTCGGCGACAGCGTGAACCTGGCTTCACGCCTGGAAGGCCAGTCGAAGGAATACGGCTTCCCGATCATCGTCGGATCCAGGACCGCGCTTGCCGCCAAGGACAAGTTCGCGATCCTCGAGCTCGACTTCATCATGGTCAAGGGCAAGACCGAGCCGGAGGTGATCTACGCTATCGCCGGGCGCGAGGACGTGATGCACTCAGGCGCCTTCCAGCGCCTGCGCAACATCACCATCGAAATGCTCGGCTGCTACCGCGGCCGCGACTGGCAGGGCGCACTCGATGCGATCGAACGCGGCCGTCGCAGCGAGGATGCCGACACGCTGGAAAAGCTGTTCAGGCTCTACGAGGCGAGGATCAGGGATTTTCAGATCAACCCGCCGCCGGAGGGTTGGAGCGGGGCGTATGCGCTGCTGACGAAGTAGTGGGGAGGCGTTGTTTGCGTTGCCAGCGCCTCAAATTCGCTGTCGTCCCCGCGAACGCGGGGACCCATAACCCCAGGGAGTGGTTGCCGCGCGAGATTGGCAACCACGTGTCTTCGTCAAACGACTCCCTGTGGTTATGGATCCCGGGTCTGCGCTGGCGCTTGCCCGGGACGACAGTGGTGGTTGATACGGCAGCTTGGCTCAAACGCCAGCGACGTCCATCAACTCTCGTAGGGTGGGCAAAGGCGCGTTAGCGCCGTGCCCACGATCCTGCTCCGCAATGCCGAGGTGGTGGGCACGCTTCGCTTTGCCCACCCTACGACACCTGTGTTTGCCGCTCACTCCATCCCGATCGTCGTCAGATCCTGAAACCAATGCTGCGCCTGCACGAACTGCTTGATCTTCGGCGACAGCGCGTGCGGGTTGGTATCGTGTACAACCCAGACCAGCGTGGCGTCGTCCACGATCAGCGCGTGCGCCTGGGCCAGCAACTCGTCCTGTTTGGCGCTATCGAATGTCTGCTTGGCCTCGTCGATCAGGGCATCCACCTTCGGGTTCTTGTAGCCGCCCCAGTTGACCCCCACAGGCGCGATCTGGCCCGAATGGAAGAAGCGGACGATGGCGTAGAGCGGGTCTGAGGTGACATAGGCGATGTTGTTGGCGGTGATGCCGGCGTTGATCTCGTCGGCCGCGCCCTTGCGCCAATGCGTATACAATGTCTCGAGCTCGACCACTTTGAAGTCGATGTCGATGCCGATCTCCTTAAAACTCTGCTGCAGGAATTCGTTCATCGGCAGCGACAGCATCTGGCCGGTGCCGCCCTGTGCGATGATGAAGGTGGCCTTCAGTGGTTTCGCCTTGGAGTAGCCGGCCTCCTCGACCAGCTTCTTCGCCGCAGCCAGATCATATTTCAGCTCGAAGCCCGGCTTGCCGAACCACGGGCTGGACGGGTCGACCTGGCCCTTCGCGGGCTTGGCGAGGCCATTCATCAGCCCGACCACGGCGTCGCGGTCGATCGCAAGGTTCAGCGCCTTGCGCAGGCGGATGTCGGTCCAGGGCGAGCCCGGCAGCACGCTGAGATGATAATTCCAGACATGCGGTGTGACGTTGTCGACGAGCTTCATGCCGGCGGCTTTCAGCTGCGGCACGGCATCCGGCGCCGGCGTCTCGATCAGATCGACTTGCCCCGCCAGCAGCGCGTTGGTGCGGGTCAGCGCTTCCGGCATCGGCACCAGCACGATTTTGTCGGCCTTGGGAATGCGCTTCTTGTTCCAGTAGTCCGGGTTCTTGCTGAGTTCTGCAAGCTCGCGCGGCACCAGCTTCGTCAGCTTGAACGGGCCGGTGCCGGAGGGCTGGCTCGCGAACTTGTCCCAATCCTTGCCGAGCTTGTCGTACTGCGCCGGGCTCGACACCAGGAACCACAGCATCTGATAGGGAAAGAAGGAATCGACCGTCTTGGTGGTGATCTCCACGGTGAAATCGTCGATCTTGGCGTAGCTCGCAACGGAGGGGAGGCGGGTCTTCACCTGCGCGCTCTGGCGCTTGTCGAATTGCGGCGCCTTGTCGTTGAGCACCTTGTCCAGATTCCAGATCACGGCGTCGGCGTTGAACTCGCTGCCGTCGTGAAACCTCACGCCCTTGCGAAGCGTGAAGCGCCATTTGGTCTTGTCGGCATCATCGACCTTCCAATCGGTCGCAAGCCCCGGCACCAGCTTGCCGGGCCGGTCGGCGACGTCCATCTCCCAGGCCACCAAGGGATCGTAGATCGTGTAGGCCGTGAACTGATAGGCGCCGGCGCCGCGATCGGGCTGACCCGTGGTGAGCGGAATGTCCGCCATCGAGATGCCGTAGCGCACCACGGTTTCGGCGCGCGCCGAGATTGCGGACAACGCCAGTGCAAGCACGGCGAGACAAATCGATAGACGAACACGCATGGCCCAGAGCTCCCAGGGGATTTCGAGACCGAACTTGCAATCTTGATGCCAGAATAGGCAGCGCGGCGCGTGGACCCGCCTGCGACCTACAAGGACTTGTCGTCGCAGGGCCAAATCGCAGAATAAGTTTCTCTTTGGCATAGCCATTGCATACGATTGCATCAAAAATAGTCATCGAAGCCGGAAAGGGATTGAGGCGATGCTTACTAAGAAGAACACGCGCGCGGCATGGATCGCGGTGCTCGCTCTAGCGACGGCGGCTGCATGGCCGCGTGAGGCCAGCGCCGACACCGTGCTGCGCATCGGCATGACCGCTGCCGATATTCCGCGCACGCTTGGCCAGCCCGATCAGGGTTTTGAAGGCAACCGCTTCACCGGCCTCACCATGTACGACGCGCTGACCGGCTGGGACCTGTCCTCCGCCGAGAAGGCGAGCGTGGTGATTCCCGGCCTTGCCACCGAGTGGAAGGTCGACGATGCCGACAAGACCAAGTGGGTTTTCAAGCTGCGCCCTGGCGTGACCTTCCACGATGGCTCCCCGTTCAACGCGGATGCCGTGGTGTGGAACGTCGAGAAGGTGTTGAAGCAGGACGCGCCGCAGTTCGACGCCAGCCAGGTCGGCGTCACGGCCTCGCGCATGCCGACGCTGGCCTCCGCCAAGAAGATCGACGACATGACGGTCGAGCTCACCACCAAGGAGCCCGACAGCTTCCTGCCGATCAACCTCACCAATTTGTTCATGGCGAGCCCGGCGAAGTGGCAGCATTTCTATGACAAGGCCGAAGGCGCCGACGCCAAGGCCAAGTCGCAGGCGGCATGGACGGCGTTTGCCAAGGACGCTGCAGGCACCGGCCCGTGGAAGATGGCGAGCTTCACGCCGCGCGAGCGGCTAGAGCTCGTCAAGAACGCGAGCTATTGGGACAAGGCGCGCGTGCCCAAGGTCGACAAGATGGTGCTGTTGCCGATGCCGGAAGCCAACGCCCGCACCGCGGCGCTGCTCTCCGGTCAGGTCGACTGGGTCGAGGCGCCGGCGCCGGACGCACTGCCCGAGCTCAAGCAGCGCGGCTTCAAGCTCTACGCCAACGAGCAGCCGCATGTCTGGCCGTGGCAGTTCTCCCGCGTCGAGGGCTCGCCCTGGAACGACATCCGCGTGCGCAAGGCCGCCAACCTCTGCGTCGATCGCGAAGGTCTCAAGGACGGCCTGCTCGCCGGCCTGATGGTGCCGGCCACCGGCACCTTCGAGCCCGGTCATCCCTGGCGCGGCAAGCCGAGCTTCGAGATCAAGTATGACAAGGCGGCTGCGCAGAAGCTGATGCAGGAGGCGGGCTTCGGCCCCAACAAGAAGCTGACGGTCAAGACCCAGACCTCCGCCTCGGGTTCGGGCCAGATGCAGCCCTTGCCGATGAACGAGTATCTCCAGCAGGCCCTTGCCGAATGCTACTTCGATGTGCAGCTCGACGTCATCGAATGGAATACGCTGTTCACGAACTGGCGCCGGGGCGCCAAGGATCCGTCGGCGAACGGTTCGCACGCGACCAACGTGACCTACGCGGCGATGGATCCGTTCTTCGCCCTGGTGCGCTTCCTGCAATCGGGCATGGCGCCGCCGGTCTCGAACAATTGGGGTTTCATCAACAATCCCAAGTTCGACGAGCTGGTGAAGAAGGCCCGCCAGACCTTCGATCCCGCCGCGCGCGACGCCGCGCTCGCCGAGCTGCACGCGGCCTCGGTCGACGATGCCGCATTCCTCTACGTCGCCCACGACGTCGGCCCCCGCGCGATGAGCCCGAAGGTGACCGGCGTGGTGCAGCCGAAGAGCTGGTTCATCGACTTCTCGCTGGTGTCGATGAAGTAGTTCGCGCCACACGAACAGTGCACCCTCTCCCCTTGTGGGAGAGGGTGGCTTCGCGACAGCGAAGCCGGGTGAGGGGTCTCTCTCCGCGAGTGACCCTCTCGCTCATTCGATAATGCTGTATCCGCGGATAGATACCCCTCATCCGGCGCTTCGCGCCACCTTCTCCCACAAGGGGAGAAGGAAGAAAGAAGACCAGTGCTCGCCTATATCGCCAGACGCATCGTCTACGTCGTCCCGATCGTCATCAGCGTCGCGCTGGTGTGTTTCCTGCTCGTGCACATCACGCCGGGCGATCCGCTGGTCGCGGTGCTGCCGGCCGATGCCTCGCAGGAGCTCGCCGCGCAGCTGCGTACCGCCTATGGTTTTGACCGCCCGCTGCCGGTGCAGTTCGGCTTGTGGCTGATGCGCGCGCTGCACGGCGATCTCGGCAATTCCATTGCGACGGGGCGCCCCGTGCTCGCCGAGGTCATGCGCGCGGTCAGCAACACCGTCACGCTGGCTATTGCCGCCGCGATCATCGGCTTCACCATGGGCATCCTGCTCGGCCTGATCGCCGGCTATTTCCGCGAGACCTGGATCGACAAGCTCGCGACGTCCTTTGCCATCGCGGGCGTATCCGTGCCGCATTACTGGCTCGGCATGGTGCTCGTCATCATCTTCTCGGTGCAGCTGAACTGGCTGCCCGCGGTCGGCGCCGGGCCCGGCGGCTCCGCCACCTGGGCCTGGGACTGGGCGCACCTGCAATACCTCGTGCTGCCCGCGATCACGACATCGGTGATTCCCATGGGTATCGTCACCCGCACGGTGCGCGCGCTGACCGGCGACATCCTGAGCCAGGATTTTGTCGAGGCCCTGCGCGCCAAGGGGCTGCATGAGCGCGGCGTGTTCCGCCACGTCATCAAGAACGCCGCGCCCACCGCGCTCGCGGTGATGGGGCTTCAACTCGGTTATATGCTCGGCGGCTCGATCCTGATCGAGACCGTGTTCTCCTGGCCGGGCTCGGGCTTCCTGCTCAACTCGGCGATCTTCCAGCGTGATTTGCCGCTGCTGCAGGGCACGATCCTGATCCTGGCGCTGTTCTTCGTCTTCCTCAATCTCATGGTCGACATCGCGCAAGCCGCGATCGATCCGCGCATCAAGCGGGGCTAGTGGGATGAGGTGCCACACACTCAGTGTCGTCCCGGCGAAGGCCGGGACCCATAACCCCGGTAAGCGGTTGTGGGACGAGACGGCCACGACGAGTCTTCGCCAAATTACATTTCGTGGCTATGGGTCCCGGCTTTCGCCGGGACGACGATGGAAATTGCGGCGATGAGCGAGCTTCCGTTGTCCGCCGCCACCGCCGATGCCGCGCTGCAGGCCGCCCCCGCCACCAAGGCGCGCGGCTATTGGGCGACCGTCGGCCGCCGCATCCGGCGCGACAAGGTCAGCATGGCCTGCGCGCTGGTGCTGCTGCTGATCTTCCTGTCCGCGATCCTTGCGCCATGGTTGGGTCTGGAAGATCCCTACAAGGGCTCGATGATCCGCCGCCTGCGCCACATCGGCACCGTTGGCTACCCGCTCGGCACCGACGAACTCGGCCGCGACATGCTGGCACGGCTGATCTACGGCGGGCGGCTGTCGCTGGTCATCGGCATTCTGCCCGTGATCCTCGCCTTCTGCATCGGCACCTCGCTGGGCCTCGTCGCCGGCTATGTCGGCGGCAAGCTCAACACCGCGATCATGCGCACGATCGACGTGTTCTACGCCTTTCCCTCCGTGCTGCTGGCGATCGCGATCTCCGGCGCGCTGGGCGCCGGCATCCTCAATTCCATCGTGTCGTTGACGGTCGTGTTCGTGCCGCAGATCACCCGCGTCGCCGAAAGCGTCACCACCGGCGTGCGCAACATGGATTTCGTCGAGGCCGCGCGCGCTTCCGGCGCCGGGCCCTTCACCATCATGCGCGTGCACATCCTCGGCAACGTGCTCGGTGCGATCTTCGTCTATGCGACGAGCCTGATCTCGGTCTCGATGATCCTGGCCGCCGGTCTTTCCTTCCTCGGCCTCGGCACCAAGCCGCCGGAGCCGGAATGGGGCCTGATGCTCAACACCTTGCGCACCGCGATCTACGTCAATCCCTGGGTCGCCGCATTGCCGGGCGCGATGATCTTCGCGGTCTCGATCTGCTTCAACCTGCTTTCGGACGGCCTGCGGAGCGCCATGGACATCAGGAACTAGCCATGAGCGAGAGCAACACATCCGTCGAAATGCTCGAGCCGGTCGAGGACGTCGGCGGCGTCGCGCAGCCGTTGCTTCAGGTCAACGGACTGACAAAGCACTTTCCCGTTCGCGGTGGATTGTTTGCCGCGAAGCGCACCGTGCGCGCCGTCGACAACGTCTCCTTCGCCGTCGCCAAGGGCGAGACCGTCGGCATCGTCGGCGAGTCCGGCTGCGGCAAGTCCACCACCGCGCGCCTGCTGATGCATCTGATGCCGCGCGACACCGGCGACATCATCTATGACGGCATGACCGTCGGCCAGTCGCTGAGCTTGCGCGAGCTACGCCGCGGCATGCAGATGGTGTTCCAGGACTCCTATGCTTCGCTCAATCCACGCCTGACGATCGAGGAATCGATCGCCTTTGGCCCGAAGGTGCACGGCATGGGCGATGGCGCGGCACGCGCATTGGCGCGCGAGCTGCTCGGCAAGGTGGGCTTGCGCCCGGAGAACTTCGCCAACCGCTATCCGCACGAGATCTCCGGCGGCCAGCGCCAGCGCGTCAACATCGCGCGCGCGCTGGCGCTGTCGCCGCGACTTGTGATTTTGGATGAAGCGGTCTCCGCGCTCGACAAATCCGTCGAGGCGCAGGTGCTCAACCTGCTCGCCGATCTCAAGCGCGAGTTCGGGCTGACCTATCTCTTCATCAGCCATGACCTCAACGTCGTCCGTTACATCTCGGACCGCGTGCTGGTGATGTATCTCGGCGAGGTCGTCGAGCTCGGCCCGGTCGACCAGGTCTGGGACAACCCTGCGCATCCCTACACGCGCGCACTCCTGGCGGCGATGCCGTCGTCGGACCCCGACAGGCGCACCGAGCAACCGCCAATCACCGGCGATCCGCCCAACCCGATTGATCCGCCCCCGGGCTGCCGCTTCCACACCCGTTGCCCGTTTGCGGAGCCGCTCTGCGCAAATGCGACACCAAAGCTCACCGCGCTGGATAATATGGGCCACGAGGCCGCGTGCTACATGGCGATACCGGGTTCAGGCCACAGCCGCGCGCCCAGGGAGAAGATCGCATGACGAGACCGACACCGAAAGAGATCAAGCCGATTGCGCTGGTTGCCGGCGTCCCCGTGGACGACGAGATCGCGATGCGCATCTCTAATTCCATCGGACCTGCCTTCGAAGGCTTTGCGGCCATCGCCGGCACGCTGCCGTTCGACCTCGAGCCCGCGCTCTATCCGATCGCGCAGACGCAGAAGGTGTCGAAATGAGCACTGAGCCTGCATTGATGACGCTCACCGAGGTCGCGCGCGCGATCGCGATGAAGCAGGTGTCCTCGCATGAGGTGACGCGCGCGCTGCTGCACCGCATCGCGCAGTGGCAGCCGCATCTCAACGCCTTCATGTCGATCGAGGCGGAGGCTGCACTGAAGGCGGCCGAGGTCGCTGATGCCGAGCTGGCCAAAGGCAATGTCCGTGGTCCGCTGCACGGCGTGCCGCTCGCGCACAAGGACATGTATTACGACGCAGGCCACGTCGCGACCTGCGGCTCGCTGATCCGTCGTGATTTCGTGCCGACCGTGACCTCCACGGCCTTGCAGCGGCTCAAGGATGCCGGCCAGATCAGGCTCGGCACGCTGCATCTGGCCGAATTCGCCTATGGTCCGACCGGGCACAACGCCCATTACGGCCCGGTGCGCAATCCCTGGAACGTCGCGCACATCACCGGCGGCTCGTCGTCGGGCTCCGGCTCGGCGGTCGCGGCGCGGCTGACCTATGGGGCGCTGGGCTCGGACACCGGCGGCTCCATCCGGATGCCCGCGCATTTCTGCGGCGTCACGGGGTTGAAGACCACCGTCGGTCGCGTCAGCCGGGCCGGCGCGATGCCGTTGTCGCATTCGCTCGACACCGTCGGCCCGCTTGCCCGCACCGCCGAGGATTGCGCGCTGCTGCTGGCGCTGATGGCTGGGGCGGACCCTGCGGACTCGACCTGCAGCCACGAGCCGCTATCGGACTATGTCGGCGCCACCAAGGGCTCGCTGAAGGGCCTCAAGATCGGCGTACCCGCCTCGTTCTATGTCGACGATCTCGACAGCGAGGTCGCGCGCGTGCTGGACGAGACCATCGCCGTGCTCAAGCGCGAGGGCGCCGACATCGTCACGGTCGAGCTGCCGGACCAGCGGCAATTGTCCTCGGCGAGCCAGCTCGTGCTCGCCGCCGAAGCTGCCGCCTTCCACAAGCGCTGGATGATCGAGCGTCCGCAGGACTATGGCCCGCAAGTCCTGATGCGGCTGCAGAACGGTCTCGCCGTTCCCGCCATCACCTATCTCGAGGCGATGCGCTGGCGCGGCCCGGCGCTGGCCGCGCACAACGCAGCGACCTCGGACGTCGATGCCGTGATCGCGCCGGCCTCGCCGGTGCCGGCGCCGACGATCGAGGAGAGCGATGTCGGGGGCGGGCCGAACGCACCGGCCATGGTGCAGCGGCTGACGCTGTTCACCCGCCCGGTGAACTTCCTCGGCCTGCCGTCGCTCACCGTGCCCTCGGGCTTCACGAAAAGCGGCCTGCCGGTCGGCATGCAGCTGATCGGCCGCTCCTTCGACGAAGCGACCCTGCTCACCATCGGCGCCGCCTTCCAGCGCGTCACCGATTATCACGATCGATTGCCGAAACTGCCGTCATGACCAACCTCGTCGACATCTCGGGCCTCAACATCCGCTTCACCGGGGAGCGCACGGTCTACGCCGTGAACGATCTCAGTCTCTCGCTGGGCAACAGTGAGGTGTTGGGCCTGCTCGGCGAGTCCGGTTCGGGAAAGAGCGTGACCCTGCGTGCGCTGATGCGGCTGTTGCCGAAGAAGCGCACGCAGATTTCCGGCACCGTCAACGTCATGGGCCGCGACGTGCTCGCCATGAACGACGAGGAGCTGTCGTCCTTCCGCGGCCAGACCGTGTCGATGATCTTCCAGGAGCCGGCATTGGCGCTGGATCCGGTCTACACCATCGGGGCGCAGATCGCCGAAAGCGTCGTGCGCCACGAGGGCAAAAGCTACGCGGAGGGCAGGGCACGCGCACTCGAAATGCTCGAAGTCGTGCGCATTCCCTCCGCAAAACGCCGGCTCGACGCCTATCCGCACGAGATGTCCGGCGGCATGCGTCAGCGCGCCATGATCGCGCTGGCGCTGGCGTGCCGGCCAAAAATCCTGCTCGCGGATGAGCCGACCACCGCGCTCGATGCCACCGTGCAGATCCAGATCCTGCTCTTGCTGCGCGAGCTGCAGCGCGAGTTCGGCATGTCCGTCATCTTCGTCACCCACGACATCGGCGTCGCCATCGAGATCTGCGACCGTGTCGCGGTGATGTATGCCGGCCAGATCGTGGAGCAGGGCACGCTTCGCGACATCGTCCGCAGCCCGGTGCATCCCTATGCCAAGGGCCTGCTCGCCTCGACTATTCACGGCGCCAAGCGTGGCGCCCGCCTCGAAACCATTCCCGGCACGCCGCCTTCGCTGACCGAGAAACCCCACAACTGCTCCTTCGCCCCGCGCTGCGCCGTGGCGCAGCCCCGTTGCCTGGCGCAATTGCCTGCCAATGTGGCGGTCGGGCCGGGCCGGGCGGCGCGATGTGTGCTGGCGGAGCAGACGGCGGCGCTGTCATAGTATTTGAACGGCGCTGCAGCAGCGCTTCCTTTGAAATTCCTCTACGGCAACACTGAGTTGTCACAGTTCACCGGCGACTGCAGGCAGAAGCCGTTCTACTTTGCATGGGGTTGTTTTCGACATTTTTGTCGAAGGCGGGTGAAGCGACTAGCATTCAGACGCCATTCATCCCGGTTCCCGTTCCATGCGGCCGTTCATGCAGAGGGACCAGATTTATGCACATTTCAAACGAAGGCCTGCTCGTCATCCTGTTCGTCGGCCTGGTGGCCGGCTGGCTCGCCGGCAAGGTGGTGCGCGGAACGGGGTTCGGGATCATCGGCGACATCGTGGTCGGCATCGCCGGTGCGCTGGTGGCGAGCTTCCTGTTTCCGAAGCTCGGCATTCGCCTCGGCACGGGCCTGGTATCCGAGATCGTCTATTCCGCCATCGGCGCGGTCATCCTGCTGCTGGTGGTACGGCTGGTGCGGGGCGGCGGCCGGTTCTAGCAGCCGCCCGGTTCGATCGATCGGAACTAGCCGCCTCTCCAGGACCGGGAGGGGCGGCGGCCACTGCACCAAAAAGCCGCAAAGACTGTGAAATACCGGACTTGCGTGCGGGGCCATCAGGGGTAGATGTGGGCCATCAGGGTTTTGGATGAACCCGGCTGCGTTGGACGCAGGGCGAACATGATGTTAATCCGGGGCGAGTACCCTGAATTGCTCGTAAAATCAGGGGCCTTGGCCCCCACCTGAAAGAGATCAGACTGATGGCAGCCGGTCCTGGCGTCCGCCGTTCAGAGCTCGGTGACGCCTTACGCGCTTGTCGCACGGCGTTCATCGGCGTCGGCTTGATGAGCTGCATGATCAACCTGCTCTATCTGACCGGGTCGATATTCATGCTGGAGGTTTACGACCGGGTGCTGCCGAGCCGCAGCGTCCCGACCCTGGTCGGCCTGATCATCCTCGCCAGCTTCCTCTACATGGCGCAGGGTGTGCTCGACATGATCCGCAACCGGATCCTGGGGCGGATCGGCACCGCGCTCGATGAAGCCCTCAACAAGCGCGTGTTCGACACCATCGTGCGCCTGCCGCTTCTGGTCGGCAGCCGCAACGAAGGCCTCCAGCCGCTACGCGACCTCGACAATGTCCGCTCCTTTCTCGGCGGAATGGGCCCGAGCGCATTCTTCGACCTGCCCTGGCTGCCGCTCTATCTCGCCATCTGCTTCGCCTTCCACGTCATGATCGGCGTCACCGCGCTGGTCGGCGCCATCATCCTGGTCGGGCTGACGCTGGTCACCGAGTTCATGTCCCGCCAGCCGGCGCGCGAGGCGATGGGGCTTGCCGCCCAGCGCAACGATCTCGCCCAGGCCAGCCGCCGCAACGCCGAAGTCATGGTGGCGATGGGCATGGCCGGCCGGATGAACCAGCGCTGGAGCGAGACCAACGAAAAATATCTCGCCGGCAATCAACATGCGAGCGACGTCGCCGGCGGTCTCGGCGCGGTCGCAAAGGTGCTGCGCATGATGCTGCAATCGGCCGTGCTGGCGGTCGGCGCCTATCTCGTCATCCACCAGGAGGCGACCGCCGGCATCATCATCGCCGGCTCGATCCTCTCCGCCCGCGCGCTTGCGCCGGTCGATCTCGCCATTGCGCACTGGAAATCCTTCGTCGCGGCACGCCAGAGCTGGCACCGCCTCACACGCCTGCTGGAGCAGATGCCGGCGCAGACGATGCCGACCCAGTTGCAGGCGCCCACGAGCCGGCTCTCGGTCGAAGGCGTCGCCATGGTGCCGCCCGGCGACCAGCGCCTCATCGTGCAGGACATCACCTTCGCGCTCGCCGCGGGCAACGGCCTCGGCGTGATCGGCCCGAGCGGTTCCGGCAAGTCGTCGCTCATCCGCGCGCTGGTCGGGGTCTGGCAGCCGGTGCGCGGCAAGGTGCGGCTCGACGGCGCGGCGCTCGACCAATGGTCGTCCGACATGCTTGGCCGGCACATCGGCTATCTGCCGCAGGACGTCGAATTGTTCGGCGGCACCATCGCCCAGAACATCAGCCGGTTCGATCCCGAGGCGACGTCCGAGGGCATCATCGCGGCTGCGAAAGAAGCCGGCGTGCACGAGATGATCATCAAGATGCGCGAGGGCTACAACACGCAAGTCGGCGAGCAGGGCACGGCGCTTTCCGCCGGCCAGGCGCAGCGCGTGGCGCTGGCGCGCGCGCTCTATGGCAACCCCTTCCTGATCGTGCTCGACGAGCCCAACTCCAATCTCGACACCGAAGGCGACGAGGCGCTGACCCGCGCCGTCCGCGCCGCTCGCGAGCGCGGCGCCATCGTGGTCGTGGTGGCGCACCGCCCGATCGGCGTCGAGGCGGTCGACCAGGTCCTGGTGCTGCGTGATGGCCGCATGCAGGCTTTCGGCCCAAAGGAGCAGGTGCTCGCCCAGGTACTGCAGCCGCGCGTGACGCCGCCGGCCCCGATCAAGATCGTCAGCGAAGGTGGAGTGGCCAAACCATGAGCACAAAGCCATGAGCACGATGGCCATCGGCGGCCCGAAGCCTGCCGCGAACAAGACCGTACGCGAATCCATCAAGTTTCACCTGATCCTCGGCTTCGTGATCGTGCTGGTGCTTGTCGTCGGTCTCGGCGGCTGGGCCTCGACCGTGCTGATCTCGGGCGCGCTGATCGCGCCGGGCCAGATCGTGGTCGAATCCAACGTCAAGAAGGTGCAGCATCCGACCGGCGGCGTGGTCGGCGAGGTGCGGGCCCGCGACGGCGACCTGGTCAAGGCCGGCGATATCGTGGTGCGGCTCGACGATACCGTCACCAAGGCCAACCTTGCCATCGTCACCAAGAATCTCGACGCCGCGCAGGCGCGTGCGGCGCGCCTGCAGGCCGAGCAGCGCGGGGTCGACAGGATCGAATTTCCGCAGGCCCTGATCGAGCGCGCTGGGGATCCCGACGTCAAGCTGCTGCTCTCCGCCGAAACCAAGCTGTTCGACGTCCGCGTCAACGGCCGCACCGGACAGAAGGCCCAGCTTCGCGAGCGCATCACGCAGCTCAACGAGGAGATCGCGGGGCTCAGCGCCCAGGAGAAGGCCAAGGATCAGGAGATCGCGCTGGTGCAGAACGAGCTCACCGGCGTGCGCGAGCTCTACGACAAGCGTCTGGTGCAGATCTCGCGTCTGACCCAGCTCGAACGCGACTCGGCCCGTCTCAACGGCGAACGCGCGCAGTACATCGCTTCGCGCGCCCAGGCCAAGGGCAAGATCACGGAGACCGAGCTCCAGATCATCCAGGTCGACAAGGACGTGGTGAGCGAGGTCTCCAAGGATCTGCGCGAGACCAACGACAAGATCGGCGAGCTGATCGAGCGCAAGGTCGCCGCCGAAGACCAGCTTCGCCGCATCGACATCCGCGCGCCGCAGGACGGCATGGTGCTGCAATCCACGGTGCACACGGTCGGCGGCGTCATCACCGCCGGCGACGCTCTCATGCTGATCGTGCCGCAGGCCGACGATCTCCAGGTCGAGGCAAAGGTCAATCCGGTCGACATCGACAAGCTGCAGATCGGCCAGAAGACGCTGTTGCGCCTCTCCGCCTTCAATCAGCGCACCACGCCGGAGCTCAACGGCCTCGTCAGCCGCGTCTCGCCCGACGTCACCACCGACCAGCGCACCGGCCAGAGCTACTACACCATCCGCGTCTCGATGCCGGCCGCAGAGATCGCCCGTCTCGGCGACGTCAAGATGATTCCCGGCATGCCCGTGGAAGCCTTCGTCCAGACCGGCGACCGCACGATGCTGTCCTATCTGATGAAGCCGCTGCACGACCAGCTGATGCGGGCGTTCCGGGAGAAGTGACGGGCGAAAGCGCGTCGTGATCTCGTAGGGTGGGTTAGCGCAGCGTAACCCACCGCTTCTCTATCCGCGGAAGCAGAAGTGGCGGGTTACGCTGCGCTAACCCACCCCACGGCACCGTGTTTCTCGCTGTCGGTCTCGTCGGGTGGGCAAAGGCGCGATGCGCGGTGCCCACCGTCTCTTACACGACGGGCATATTGGTGGGCACACTCCGCTTTGCCCACCCTACGGCACTGACTTCTTTGCTATAGTTCGACTCAAGCCCATCAACTCGGCGGTCGACCATGCAATCCCCATCCTCCATCGCCACCGAATCCTTCTCCGACGCCACACTCGCGGTCGCGCGGCTCGAAGAAATCTACGAGCGCAACACAAAATTCCTGCGCGACCGGTTCGAGGCCTATGTCGGCGGCGAAGCGATCACGACGCGGGTGCGAGCCTATTATCCCTTCGTCCGCCTCACCACCGCGACGCATGCGCGGCTGGATTCCCGTCTCGCCTACGGCTTCGTCGCCGGGCCCGGCGTCCATGAAACCAGCGTGACGCGTCCGGATCTGTTCCGGAGCTACCTTATCGAGCAGATCGGCCTCTTGATCCAGAATCACGGCGTGCCCGTCGAGATCGGCGAGTCTGCCGAGCCGATCCCGATCCACTTCGCCTATCGCCGCGACATCAACATCGAAGCTGCGATCACGACGAGCGAGAACTCCTCTGTCGCGCGATCGCTGCGCGACGCGTTCGACGTGCCCGATCTCGCCACCATGGACGATTCGATTGCCGACGGCACCTTCGAGCTTCAGCCGGGCGCGCCCGAGCCGCTGTCGCTGTTCCGCGCCGCCCGCGTCGATTACTCGCTGCGCCGGCTCTATCACTACACCGGCACCGACCCCGAGCATTTCCAGAATTTTGTCATTTTCACCAACTACCAGTTCTATGTCGACGCCTTCGCGCAGCTCTGTCAGCAGCGGCTCCAGTCGAGTGAGGCTGGCCTTGACGCCTTCGTCGCGCCGGGCAACGTCATCACGCGCAGCGCCGGCGCAATCAGCGGCGTTGCGCCGGCGCGCATGCCGCAGATGCCGGCCTTCCACCTGGTCGCATCAGGCTATCGCGGCATCACGCTGATCAACATCGGTACCGGTCCGTCCAACGCGCGCAACGTCACCGACCATGTCGCGGTGCTGCGCCCGCATGCCTGGCTGATGCTCGGCCATTGCGCGGGCCTGCGCAACACGCAGCGCCTCGGCGATTACGTGCTCGCGCACGGCTATGTGCGCGAAGACCACGTGCTCGATCGCGAGCTGCCGCTGTGGGTCCCGATCCCCGCGCTGGCCGAGATGCAGGTCGCGCTCGAGGAGGCGGTCGAGGACGTCACGGGGCTCGAAGGTTTCGAGCTCAAGCGCCTGATGCGCACTGGAACCGTCGCGAGCGTCGACAACCGCAATTGGGAGATCTCCGGGCCTGAGGTGATCCGGCGTATGTCGCAGTCGCGCGCGGTCGCGCTCGACATGGAATCGGCCGCGATCGCCGCCAACGGCTATCGCTTCCGCGTTCCCTACGGCACGCTGCTCTGCGTCTCCGACAAGCCGCTGCACGGCGAGATCAAGCTCGCCGGCATGGCCAGCGAATTCTACCGCCGCCGCGTCGGCCAGCATCTCGAGATCGGCCTGAAGGCGCTGGAGCGGCTCAAGCAACAGGAATCGGAGCGGCTGCATTCGCGAAAGCTGCGCAGCTTTGCCGAGGTGGCCTTCCAGTAAAGGACACCGGAACTGTCGTACGCATGCTGACGCCTCCGTGAGCGCAGCGTCCCGGAATATTGCCGCCGAGGCAGGGTTATCAATTGGTCCGGGGCCGCTTGAAACACTGAGGAGGCAGACATGATCGCAGCGATGATCAGGCGCTTCGTGTTGGGTACGTTCGCGGCAGCCCTATTGTGCTCGCCGGCCTTTGCCGCGGGCGGAGGCGGGGGTGGAGGAGGCGGGGGCAGCGCCAGCTCCACGGATCCGTACGCGGGCGCCTATTCGGATCAGAAACCGCAGCCGACCTATCCGAAGCGTCCGGGCGCCAAGGCAACCCAGAAAGGCAAGAAGCCGAACAATCAGTCCGGCATCGGCGATCCCGCATTCGCGGCGGGCTACCGCGTGGCCTATGACACGATCTACGAGCGCAACGACTATGCGGCCGCGATCGCGCAATTGAAGTCGCTCGGCCATGACGACCATCCGAACGTCGCCAACCTCATCGGCTACTCCTATCGCAAGCTCGGCGACTACGAGCAGTCGCAGGTCTGGTATGAGCGCGCATTGAAGGCGGATCCGAACCACGTGCTGACGTGGCAATATTACGGGCTGTGGCAGCTCGAGCGGGGTAATCGCGAGCAGGCGCTCTATCATTTGAGCCGGATTGCCTCCATCTGCGGGACCGGTTGTGAGGAGTATCGGTCGCTGGCCGCGGCGCTCGACAGGCCGACCGGCACGGCGCTCGTCTACTGAAGCTGGAGAGCAGCCGGTTCGTCGAGCCGCTGCTGATAGGCGTCGGATGACCGCCACGTCCTTCGGCGCGGATAGTGACAAGGCGTCAGATTTTCAGCATTGTCCCGTTCGGGGGCGCGACGGGACAATTGGATGCCGCTGACGCGCGACAAGATCATTGGCCATGACCTCGAACGGCTGGCCTTTCGCTTCACCATGCTGAGCGGCGACGAGGTCGTGCAGTGCCAGATCAGCGACGCCGCCATGGACGAGCTCGCGGGCATGCAGGGCACCGAAAGCAGCGCACGGCAGGCGCAGTTCCTGTCGTTGCGTGAGACCATCGAGCGGATCGCGTCAGATCTCTACGACGAAGCACCGCGATTCCAGGGATATGTGGTCCGGATCTTCATGCGGCATTTGGGGCGGTGAGCTCTCGCCTCACTCTCCGCTGTCATGCCCCGCGAAGTGTTTAGCCCGGACAGATCACTGACGGGTGTTCGGAGACATAGCTGACACATCAACAT